>WGBG01000162.1 GCA_015494395.1 Deltaproteobacteria bacterium | reverse complement strand
TAGTCGGCTATATGGGGATTCCTCTGACAAAGGAGATGCAGTAAATACGGCAATCCCGAAGGGTTTCAAAACTGGAAAGCTATAATCGACATAACTCCTTTTAATTTCATTGAAAAAATAATTTTCCAGATTTTGAAACGCTCAATCTAGGAAGATGGAACTTCAGTTTTAACTCACAGACCAACTATAGTGCAAACGCCATTATTCCATGCTATACCTAAGCTATCAAAACAAAACCTGGGGCAGGAGGAACAAAGCCATGACTAAAACCAACCCACTGAAAATCTTCAGTCTTGCACTGAAAGCACTGCTGGCGGCAACAATATGTTTACTGCTTGCATCATGTTCAATATCGGATTCATCAAAATCTTTCTCTGACTCCTCGTCATCCATCTGCACATCAAGCTCCGGAGACGAAATATCTGAAGAGGACAAGCAAAGCTACATGAACGAAATCATGCTCTTTACAGACAGCATGGTCCATACCCAGATAAGCTCTGTTGATTTTATGCGCGGCATATCAAGGATTGCTGAACGGTACAAAATTACTAACTGGGAATTCCTGAAAGAGACCTACATTGCAATAGGAAAGGGACTGAAACATGCCGGCGTAAAGAAAGAGGAAATAGACTCCCTTAAAATACTTCAGGACATGACCGGTCCCCGGACTGCCATGAAAAGTTACATAATTGAAGGGTATGACTCCTGATGCAAACTGTCTCTGCATGACTGTAGTAAGGCATGCAGTCAGGGTATCATGCCTTCTCGTCATGTTTCTGCTTTTTTCAGCCCTGGTACAGGCTGAGCAGGGCTTAAACCCGTCCTCGCTTGCCATCATCTATATCCAGGCCAACACAGGGGACTCAAGCGGAGGGCATGCAGCGCTCAGGAGGGGACAGACCGTTTTTCACTTTCAACACTCTGAACGCGGGCTTCTTGAGCTAAAGAGGGAAAATTTTCAGAAATTCCGGTTTTTCTACAATGACCTTGGAAACCGCAGCATGTATGAGGCAGCTCTAGGGCTCTCCATAGATGCGTCAGATGCAGTCTGGAAGCACTTTATAAAACTGCTGACCTGGCAGGGTGACAGTCTTGCAAGGCTGAATGATCTCCAAAACAGTTTGAGGCTGCTTGAATCAATTAAGAGCAATGCTAGTAGTCTTCCGGTAAAAGGTGCAGGTTTTTTTCAGAATGATTCAGACAGCAGCGCATGGGATTCTTTATGCAGACTCATAGATGGCTCTCTTGGGCCAGGTTTTATCCACAAGGAGCTTGCAAAGACAAAAGCCAGGCTTTCCCGTATTCAAAACGCAGCACCGGCAGACATTCCCAGGTGGCAGGAGCAGTTTTCCATATTTGCCGCACTTTCCATAATAAGTGAAAGACGTGCTCTTAATCCGGATGCCATTGTCTTGCTTGATGAAAACAATGCCTCTATGGAAAAGCTTACGTCTGATGAAATCACAGCGCTGAAACTGTGGGAAAAGACCTTTGAAAATTCCGTCTTATTGCTTCTTGAGTCAAAAAGACCGGATCGTGGCTTTCCACTAATGTTGTCATGTGCACGCTATCTCTGTGCGGAAAATTCAATAAGAACAGGCAGGCTCTTTTTGCTCAGTACTTTTCCTGAAGGATTGGAAACCACCGATGCCATCCAGATGGCCGGTGATGCCGAGACACTTAATGAACTTCACAGGGCTGCCAGGCAAAAAATCAGACAAAAAACACGAGACCTGCTAAATGGAGACAAGGACGAATACAGGTGGTGCATACTTGAAAACATGGGATCGAGATATGCAGAACTTGAAGCAGCAGCAAAAAAGCCATACAGGATGCGGATTTATCCGGAAAACGTAATTCCGGAAAAGACCGGATACATCCCTTTTGCTGCCAGGCCTGCAAAACACTGGACAGAACAGGCCATGACCAGCTCAAAAAAAACCTTGAAAAGGCTTGAGACAAAACTTGAAAACAGCATGGGCTATAATCTTTTCACAAACAACTGTGTAACTGCTATATTCAGTAACATCAGCGAGGCTATTTCATCCGGACAAACAGGGAAGCAGATTAATCCTGAATTATTAAAAACCTTCAAAAAAATTTCATTTGTTCCGTGGAGGATGTTTCAGCAAGTTACGGCTCACTCCCAAAACATAAAATATTATCCTTCCTGGCGGCAGAGAAAACTCGCTTCAATGTATGCTGACAACAACCCCGTAAATGTCTTTCTTAAGGAGTGTAACACCCTGACAGCGCTCACATACAAACATGGCAGACAGGACAGTGCATTTCTGTTCTTTACAGATAACCTGGCACTGGCACGGCCTCTGTTTGGGGCAATCAACCTTGCCTGGGGAGTTGGAAGAAGTGCCGCAGGGATTTTTTTAATACCATTTGATTCTGGCACAACCATAAAATCAGGCGCACTTGGCGCACTGTTCAGTGTACCTGAACTCTTCTTCATCAATATTAGAAAGGGTAGCTACGCGTACCTTCCACAAACAGCAAATTGACCCCTCGTTTTTTCCCTTTACCCCTTGACTCATTGGCGGGTGAAAGTTTATTCTACATTATCTATTTGTTATAAAGGCCAAATCTGTTCATTTTGTATATACCTGAACCCTAAAGATGGTTTATTCCCCAAGGACACAAAAAATGCAATCCACAGGAACCGCACGCAGGACAGGCATTCATGCTTCCAGGCAGCAAAATACCATTGTCCTGAAAATCCTTATTGCTGTAATATCCTGTCTGATCCTGTGGGACATTGCAGGGCCGTATGGACTGTGGGCAAAAAACCGTATGCTCAAAAAACGTGAAGCCCTCTATGCATCAAACATGCAAATGGCCATCAAGAATACCCAGCTTGAGGAAGAAATAAGGCGTATTCAGACAGACCATCAGTATCAGGCCCTTATGGTACGAAGCAAACTTGGCTGGGTCAGGGACAACGAAATCCTTTTCAGATTCGTAGGAGAAGATAAATCAAAACCATGATTACCGCAAGGCAGATTGAGGAGTTCAAGGAGTATATTTCAAGCGGCAGATGGGATGAGGATTTTGGATATCGCACCCCTGATGGACAGGCAGAGATGCTGGACTTCATGGAATCGCTTTTTGAGCTATGCGAACTTGCAGACGAGGTACTTACCAAGCGGCTGTATCAGAACATGTCCGGCAGTTAAACCAGGGTAATTTTTCCTATCAACACCTCTTGTTACAGCAACACCCCCAATAACACCACATGATATCAATGATACGCGTCCATACATTCATCAAGTACGGGAGGATTCAGCTTCAGGAGGCAGAGGCAGCGCTGCAGGAAGACAGGCACGATATATGTTTCAAGCGCCTGGCAGATGTTGGTGACTCACTTGTAAAGGCACTTGCAGCAGCACTGCCAACAGTAAAAAAAGATTTCCTTGCCCTTGAGGAGAAGGCCCTGGCAAAATATGCAAGTGACCTGGCAGAAGACCCTGATGATGCAAAGGAGGCAGCAGCACTGATTGCAGAGATAAGAAGACTCCGTGACAACATGCCAGACCTTAAAGATGCCGATATCAGGATCAAGGCGGAAAACGCCTATTCAACGGCAGGAAGGGCGTTTAAGCTGATCCACGGTTTTTTCACCTGATCCCGCAATCACGCATTCCAGGTTTCGCACAATCCGTCAACAGACCTGAAATTCCTAAAACAGACTGAAACCGTCCCCTCCCTACTTTGACTTCATCTCAGGATACTGCTTGATGGAAAAATATCCCTTGGGCGGCCTGATAATAATTTCCTCTTCATCATCTTCTTTTGCCGGCGCTGGTTTTGAGGCGGGTGAGGTATAAACTGCACCCCCTGTACCCCCACCAGAGATTGCCCTTATCTTCCTGCGCCGTTTCGTGGATACTCTTGATTTCCAGTCCTCATCAAGCTCTATGCGTATCCAGTTTGGATAAACCTTCATTGCAAACAGACCTGAAGTATTTACAGGCCTTACCAGGGTCATGCCCGGACCTTCGTTAAGTGTCCAGCCCGCAGACAGGGGTTTTCTCCTTGGATCAAGCCTCCATGCCCCTGGCATGTCACTGATCCTGTCCGGGCCTTCAAGTGAAAGGTACCGGAAACAGATATTCAAACGGTTGTTTTTGACGAACATTACTCCGTTTGTGAAATAGTTTTTGCCGGCAATATAAAGGTAGGTACGCCGGCCTATGTAGGCAAAATAGACCATCTCATCAGGGCCTGCCTTGGAAAAGGCATCAACCAGATATGGAACAAGGGCGGTCCTCATCACCTGGGGGAATGCGGCAATGGGCTGTTTATCACCCACTAATGAGATGTAATGAAAAGTAACAGAGGAGAGTATGCCTTCCAGGGTAATTTCATCCACATACCAGGGGTGGTCAAAGTTTGCAGGCTCCCCCTTGTCATCATTAACCATCCTGGTAAGCAGCACCTCAAACTCGGGTTCTCTTACAATCTCCCGTTTTTCAAAACGCGGGGCTGCACACCCTGAGACAAACAGGCTGAACAGTACAAAGACAAACATGAGGTGCAGATTATTTTTCATGGCATACATGAATCTGTTTACTCCTGGTGATCAGGACTTGGGTTAACCCTCAACCCAATAATTTACACCCCATAATAACTCATTTTGAAAATTCTGCCATGATTGCATCAATATCTACTTCTTCAGCACCATCGGGCTCCGGCGTATCATCTCCGCCATCCATACCTTCCAGCATGGCATCAATATTATCCTGGCTGCCTGCGCCATTTTTCTCCACATCAAAAAGCTTGATAAATTCAGTCTGCTCCATGTTCATCTCAACGTAAAAGGGCTTATTGTCCTCAGTCTTGAATGACAGGCGGCGACACTTGGGCTTATCAAGCATTGTGGCTACTGATAGTGTAATGGCAGTAGAGATTGTAATGGCCCTGGGCTGATTGTTGTCTGCAGTAAGGCCATACTCCTGTTCAACCTTGCTCCTCGCCTTTCCAATAATCTGATTTATAAGCTCGCCTATGCAGTTTACCACGTCATCAGAGGAATAGTCCCTGGCAAGCTCCTCTTCAGGAAAACCCATATAGGTCATGCTTCGCCTGTAAATTTCAAGGGCAGCCTCTCCGGACAGATTCATAATAAAAAGCCCGGAATAATCACCTGCAAACTGAACAAAGCAGCCTACGTCAGGTTTCAGGCTTATGGACGGGATGTTTTGAATTGTAGGAGAAAAGATAATTTTTGACGCAGTTGATGTCTCCAGCACCTCCTTGACTGCCTCACAAAAGATCTTTGCCACATGATTGATAGTACTTAATCTTGCCATATTCTTTCACCTCTGCTGTTATTTACAATCGCTCAAGTTAGGTCACAAATATCAACCATTCCTTCATACCAGACGGCATTTTGCTCAACGGCACATGCCACGGGATAGACCTCAACTCCGGCGTTCAGGGCATCTCTAAACACCTGTGCAAAGCCCGGGTCTGTCTTGCCATTGGCTGAAAAACACCTGACATTTCTTCTGAATATCAGAATCACAAGTCCTGCCCTAAAACCCTCATCCATTATGGCCATCAGCTCCTGGATATGACGGCTGCCCCTGGCTGTGGGGGCATCAGGAAAAAGGGCAATTCCATCAACTGCCAGTGTGCACCCCTTGACCTCTACAAAAACCGAAGGTCCCTCATCAAAATCAAGTCGGTAATCCAGCCGGCTTTTCCCAAGCCGTACCTCAGGGACAATCCCTGCAACCGGGCCAAAGGGCGATATGTCAGGGTCAGTCAGGAGGCTTTGGGAAATTTGCCTGTGCAGCCCGGAATTAACCAGCACCCATTCCCCGTGATGCCTTGCCGCAATCAGGGTCCAGGATGTTTTACGCCCCGGCTTTTCCGCTCTTTTTAGAGCCACCCTTGCCCCTGGATACAGCAGTTCCCTAAGTCTTCCCGGATCATGCACATGCACGGGCCGGGCAGGACCGCCATATTCCTCTGGCAGATCAACTATCCCTACAAACCGGTTAAGTCTCTCTTTGAATATTCCTTCGGCATCCCAGTTAATTTTCAATAATCTTTTTGGCTTCATGGCAATACGGAAGCTCTCTATCTCCTTTAATTATCTGATAAAACGGGAAAATTAATAAAGAATCGCAAAATCAAGGACGAAAATGGAACGGAACAATGGATAACAGGACTGGACCTAAATTGAGCGTTTCAAAATGCGGAAAATCATTTTTCTCATGAAATTAAAAGGCGTTATATTGATTATAGCTTTCCAATTTTGAAACACTCAATTTAGGCTAGAATTAATTTAGACCCTTCCCTGGCGCGCAAGCTTCATCTCCTCTGCCTGGGAAAGTTTGACATAAACAGGGGAGATTGTGGAACTGTCGCCTGATTCTGAAAGATAACGGAATGATATTGCAGCAAGAGTTGCCGCATCCGGAAGCCACATCCATTCAGGGGCAAAGATCGGATTAAAGGCAGAAAATTCCCGGGCCAAATCCTCCTGGCACTGTTTAAGAGCGCTGCCTGAAAATATAATGGACTCTGCCCCCTCAAGCACACCGGCTTCAGTAACCTGGGCCAAAAGTTCAGAAGCATCTCCCAGGGTAAAGGGCTTTATGCGCTTCCATTTATCAACCCCGGGCTGTGCAAAGTAACATGCACTGTAAAAACGGTTGTTTCTGGCATCAATAACCGGACACACAACAACCCCAGGCATGGGCGGAAAGGATGCGGCAAGGATATCAAGGGTAGGAACCCCTGCAAGGGGCACTGAGAGGGCAAGGGAAATTCCCCTGGCAGTGGCAAGGCCAATACGTATGCCTGTAAAACTTCCTGGCCCAAGACTCACAGCAATATGCTCAAGCTCCTGCATATCAACTTCCGCCCTTTCAAGCAGCCATTTTATGGAGGGGATCAGCCTGCGGGAATGGGTCTCTCTGCTTGAAACAGCCAACTCGGCAAGGAGTGAACCATTGTGCCAAAGCGCCAGGCCACCGCTTGTACCCGTTGTTTCAATGGCAAGAACCGGCATGAAATATCAGGGCGTACCTATTGGTGGAAGCAGGCCGAATACCCGCGCTATGTCATTATAAAACACAAGAAGCATAAGTGAGCCAAGAATTGCAAACCCCACCTGCTGGGCAAACTGCATCTGTTTTACAGAAAGAGGGTGGCCTATAATTGCCTCAATCAGGAAAAATACCAGGTGGCCACCATCCAGAACCGGCACAGGAAGCAGGTTAAGTATTCCAAGATTAATGCTGAGAATTGCCATAAAGAAGAAGAGATTCAGCATCCCCTGTTCAGCCTGCTGCCCTGCCATCTGGGCAATCATTATTGGGCCTCCAAGAGAGGAAACAGGCACCACATTTTCAAATATCTTTATAAAACCTTCAACAGTCAGGACAATCATGTCCCAGGTGCGGACAAAGCCCTTCCACAGTGCAGAAAATGGATTTACCTTCTCAACCACAAGGTTTCCTGAGGCAACGACCCCGATTACCGGCACCTGGACATCTTCTCCAAACACGTTTTTTAAAGTCTTCAGCTTTGGGACCACTGTGACAGAAACAGCCCTACCCTTTCGATCAAGCAGCAGGGTAACAGGTCGGCCGTCAGAGCCCTTTATCCGGTCTGAAACATCATCCCACGACTTTACCTCAACTCCATTAACCGAGAGGATGCGATCCCCTGCAGTTATGCCTGCTGCCGCTGCCGGAGAGTCGGGCTGTACCTGTCCGATCTCCGGCAACATCACCGGGTCACCATAGAACAGGAGAATCAGCACGAAGACAAGCCACGCAAAAAGCAGGTTAAAAAGGGGGCCAGCTATTACAACCGCTGCCCTGTGCCAGACAGGACGGTGAGAAAACGACACAGGGATATCCGCCTCATCCACAGGCTCATCAGGGACCTCACCCAGCATCTTGACAAATCCACCAAGGGGCACTGCGGATATGCAGTAATCGGTTTTATTTTTGATAATGCCCCACACCCTTGGACCAAAACCTATGGAAAACTTCAAAACCCTGATGCCCAGCCCCCGGGCAACCAGGAAATGACCTAACTCGTGGACAAATATAAGGCCACTTAGAACAAGGACGAAAGACCATAATGTGGTCATTTATTACTCCGTTTTGCAGAAAAAATCGTAACTGTTCGACTGATTAACCGCACTTACGAAACTATTCAAAGTCACTCAAGAACAAAACCATTCACTACACTGAACAGACACCAAAACTCTAAAACTTGGCACTGCCTACCCTGTTATATCGGACACAACACCCTCGGCCTGAACCCTTGCAAGTGCATCTGCCCTGAGCACATCATCAAGCGTGTTGATTTCTTCAACAGGAAACTGTTCAAGCACCCCGCCCACAACCCTTGGGATATCCATAAAACCTATACGCCTGTTCACAAATGCATCGACTGCTATCTCATTGGCAGCATTAAGGGCAGTTGTTGCAGTGCCGCCCTTGCGCGCTGCCTGAAATGCATAATCAAGACACGGGAACATATCCAGCTTTGGAGGCTCAAAGGTCAAGGGCCCGGTTGAAAAGAGATCAAGAGAGGGAAGCTCAAGCTCCATGCGGTCAGGGTAGGAGAGCGCATACGCTATGGGCACCCTCATGTCCGGGATACCCATCTGGGCTATTACAGAACCATCAAAAAATTCCACCATTGAGTGAACGATTGACTGCGGATGAACAAGCACTGTGATATCATCGGGAGTGCAGTCAAAGAGCCACATTGCCTCAATGACCTCAAGCCCCTTGTTCATCAAGGTAGCTGAATCAACTGAAATCTTGGTGCCCATTGACCAGTTGGGATGGGCTATTGCCTGTTCAGGTGTGATATCTTCAAGGTCAGCCGGATCATGCTTCCTAAAAGGCCCTCCGGAAGCAGTAAGCAGGATACGCCTCATCTCTTCCCTTCGGCTTCCCTGAAGGCACTGGAAGATGGCAGAGTGCTCGCTGTCAATTGGAAGGAGGGCAAGATTCTTCTCCCTGGCAAGCCGTGTCACCAGGGGACCAGCGGTCACCAGAGACTCCTTGTTGGCAAGGGCAACATCCTTACCTGCCTCAAGGGCCGCCACAGTGGGAATGAGGCCAGCGGCACCCACCATTGAAGAGACCACCAGGTTTGCATTCTCGGCAACAGCAACCTTCTTATAACCCTGCTTGCCCCAAACTATTTCAACGTCACAACCCTGCACCATTTCGGAGAGTGATTCAGCAAGCTCCTCTGTCATAACCGCTGCGACTCGGGGCGAAAACTCCCTTATCTGCTCAGAGAGCAGTTCAAGGTTCTGCCCTGCAGCAAGGGCCTCAATCTCAAACCGGCCTTCAGAGCGCCGAACCACATCCATAACACTGGTACCAATGGAACCGGTTGAACCAAGAACAGACAGAATCTTTTTTTCAGGTGCCATAATAGAGCCTTTCAGTAATGCCAAAGAGATGATATTTTCCAGCCACCACCAGTATCCAGTAAAGCAGGGGAGCTGCAAGCAGAAGTGCATCCACCCTGTCAAACACCCCTCCGTGCCCCGGCAGTATGAGCCCTGAATCCTTAACCCCGCTCGCCCGCTTTATTACAGATTCTGCAAGATCTCCAATCTGTCCAACAGCACCCAGGAGGAGTACGAGGGGGAGTATAAACCTGGGGTCCACATACCTCAGAACCATGAACCACATTATTACACCGGCAAGGAGGTTAATGACCAGCCCTCCAACTGAGCCGGCTACGGTCTTGCCCGCGCTTATGGAAGGGCAAAGTTTGCGGTTTCCAAGCCCCTTCCCAACATAATATGCACCTGAATCCCCACTGAAGATTACCACCATCAGGAACAGCACCCATGCCACGCCATCAGAGAAACCCCGGATCAGGACAAGATGCAGTGCACAAATACTTATATAAAGGGCACCTAAAACAAACAACGCCCATGCCTCCAGGCAGTTTTCCCACCGTGAATAGGTAAAGAGGAACAGTGCAACACTGAAGAGAAAGACCAGATACACAGCAGGGGCAACAGCAGCAGTTCCGGGCCAGATAATTACCGAGAGCACCGGAAGCATTCCAAGCACAAGGCCCGCAGCCAGAACAAGACGGTTATTCCGAAAAACCGCATGGTAATACTCATAGAGACAGAGCCCTGCCATAAGGCAGATGATGATGTTAAAAAGGCTGCTTCCGCCCCATAGTATGGCACAGAGCAGAAGCGGACCAATTACCAGAGCGGTCAGGAGCCGTTGACGGTGCATGGTTTGAGCTGTTCGCTTATCATGCCGAAACGCCTCTCCCTGCGCTGCAGATCCACCAATGCCTTTACAAACTCATCACGGTTAAAATCAGGCCAGAGAACAGGCGTTATGTAGAGCTCGGAATAAGCTGCCTGAAACAGGAGAAAGTTACTCAGACGCTGCTCCCCACTGGTCCTGATCACAAGGTCAGGGTCAGGGTATTCGGCAGTAAACAGATAGGAGGAAAAGAGCTTTTCATTTATCTTGTCCGGACTCAACACCCCATCCAGACAGTCCTGTGCAATGCGCCGTGCCGCCTGGGCGATTTCGTACCGCCCTGAATAGCTCAATGCCAGGTTCAGTATCATCTCGCTGTTGCCTGAAGTGCGCTCAATGGTTTCATCAAGGGTCTTTCTTACTACATCAGGGAGCCTTTCAAGATCCCCCATTGCCCGCAATGATATACGGTTGGTGAGCATGTCATTCAACTGATTTACAAGATATGTCTGAAGAAGCTCCATCAATGCGCTTACCTCAGACTTGGGGCGGGCCCAGTTCTCCTGGGAAAATGCGTAGAGGGTTAGGACCTCAATACCAAGCTCACGGGCTGCAGTGACCACCTCACGCACACGCTTTACACCCTCCCTGTGCCCCATGACACGGGGAAGGCCGCGTTTTTTAGCCCATCTGCCGTTGCCATCCATGATAATGGCAACATGCTTTGGGATTATTTTAAGTTCAGGAGGAGCGTACACTAGCAGGCACCAAAATTTGAAAGAGATACCTTGCCATGCGGCCAGTTAAGGCCTGAATGAACATGGGCAAGGAGGCCAAAAAAATCAAACAGGAAGGAAACAGCTTAAAACTCCATTATCTCCTTCTCTTTTTCCTCAAGAATCTTCTCAATTTCCTTGATGTGGTTATCAGTAAGTTTCTGGACTTCGTCCTGCAGCTTGAACATGTCGTCCTCTGATATTTCCTTGTCCTTCTTCTGGGTCTTCAGCTTTTCAATGGCATCCCTGCGGATGTTGCGCACCGCAACCCTGCTGTCCTCAGCCATCTTTTTGACCCGTTTTACAAGCTCTTTCCTCCGTTCTTCAGTAAGCGGCGGAACACTTACACGGATAATCTTTCCATCATTGGACGGTGTAAGGCCAAGATCCGACTTGAGGATTGCCTTCTCAAGCTCACCAAGAATGTTTGCATCCCAGGGCTGAACTGTTATAAGCCTGCTCTCAGGGACAGATATAGAGGCAACCTGGTTAACAGGCATCGAAGTTCCATAGTAATCCACCATAACTCCATCAAGGAGGGCAGCGGTTGCCCTGCCTGTCCTTACATGGGAAAGTTCTCTTTTGAAGGCCTCAATGGCCTTGTCCATCTTCTGGTCAGCTTCTTTCAAAACCGGATTGCTCATTTTCAACCTCCACGAACTTGTAAAAAAATCAAGCTATACCCTTAATCATGACAAGCACTTAAACATGGCAGAAACAGATGAATACTACCACTATCTAACAGTAGTACCTATTTTCTTTCCTGCAAGGACTTTCTCTATGTTACCAGGCTTCTGCATGTTGAAAACCACCACAGGGAGGCCAGCATCCCTTGCCAGTGCAATAGCAGCAGCATCCATAACCCTGAGATCCTTTTCAAGCACTTCCTGATATGTAAGTTCATCAAATTTATGCGCATCCGGGTACTGAGCCGGGTCTTTATCATACACGCCATCCACCTTGGTGGCCTTGAAAAGTGCCTGGGCATTTATCTCAAGTGCACGAAGGGCAGCAGCAGTGTCTGTGGTAAAGAAAGGATTTCCAGTGCCTGCAGCAAATATCACCACCCTGCCGGCGGCCAGATGCTTAAGTGCCCTGCCTCTCACAAAATGCTCAGCCATGCGTCCAAGCTCAATTGCAGACAGGACCCTTGCCTCAACACCCTTTCGAGTAAGGGCATCCTGCAGTGCCAGGGCATTCATAACAGTGGCAAGCATGCCCATCTGGTCGGCAGAGGCTCTGTCCATACCTTTGGCAGAGCCTGCCACCCCCCTGAAGATGTTACCGCCACCAACAACAAGTCCAAGCTCCACACCCAGGGCGTGCACGTCTCTGATCTGTGCTGCAAGATCGTCCATTACCTCAGTGGAGATACCGTAGGGGGCATCTCCCAGAAGTGCCTCGCCGCTGAGTTTAAGCAGTACCCTGCGGTAAACTATGTTTGAGCCTGAGCTACCCATGAAACTGATCAGCTCCCTACCTGGAAGCGGGCAAATCTCTTAACAGTGATATTTTCGCCCATTTTTCCCACAAGCTCATTCAGCATATCCTGTATGGTGACATCCGGATTTTTGACAAAGGGCTGCTCTAACAGGCAATTTTCCTTGAGGTACTTCTCAATTCTGCCCTCAACAATCTTGTCAATAATATTTTCAGGCTTGCCAGACTCCTTTGCCTGCTGGGCGTAAATCTCTCTCTCCTTGTCAAGGAGATCCTGGGGAGCATCTTCACGCCTTATGCATATAGGATTGGTAGCGGCAATATGCATGGCAAGATCCTTTGCGAATTCAATAAACTGATCGGTCTTGGCCACAAAGTCTGTCTCACAGTCAAGCTCAACCATTACGCCAAGCTTGCTTCCGGCATGAATATAACACTGGACTGTACCCTCAGATGTCTCGCGCCCTGCCCTCTTTGCAGCAACAGCAAGGCCCTTTTTTCTGAGGAAGTCAACAGCCTTTTCCATATCGCCATCGCACTCGACAAGTGCCTTTTTACAATCCATCATGCCAGCGTCAGTACGCTCTCTTAACTCCTTAACCATAGCAGCGCTAATCTGTGCCATTTTCTTGAATCCTCCATATTCTACGCATCACCTGCTGTACTCTGAAAAAAATCCATAACAGTGGCAATGAACTATTTAAAAATTACATGTTAAAATTACCAGCCGGTAACGGTGGTTTTTTTATTTTTCCGGGGACATTGTGTTCAGTCTAAACGACTGTTGTCAGACTTGCCGCATATCCGCAGAGGAATCTTCCCATTCCCGCATGCTATGCGGAAAGACCGATGACATAGGGATATGCGGTGAATTTGACAATCAAGAGGCGTTTCAAAACCGGAAAAACATTTTCCGGATTTTGAAACGCTCAGTTCAGGTCTTGGCTGTTTAAGCTCAGGCTGAAGCGGCTCCGGCCTCTGCCTCTGCGGCTGATACCGGTTCTGTGGCAGCCTCCTCAGCCTCTTCCTTGTCTTTTTCTGCCTGCATCCTCTCCTCGTGAAGCTGCTTGCCCTTTATACAGGCATTTGCCATGAGAGAAGATATAAGCCTGATAGCCCTGATGGCGTCATCGTTTCCAGGAATAATATAATCAATTCCGTCCGGGTCGCAGTTTGTGTCAACTATTGCCACAACCGGGATACCCAGCTTGTTGGCCTCCTTGACGGCAATATGCTCCTGACGGGCATCAACTATGAACACCGCTGCAGGTGGACCGGACATATTCTTGATTCCGCCGATGTTGCGCTCAAGTTTCTGACGCATACGGTCCATGCGCAGTATCTCTTTTTTAGGGAAGCGCTCAACGGAACCGTCCTCGAACATGCTTTCAATCTTTTTAAGGCGTTCTATCCCCTGCTTGATGGTATGAAAGTTGGTAAGCATCCCACCAAGCCAGCGATGGTTCACATAGGGCATGCCGGCCCTGGTTGCCTCTTCAAAAATTGACTCCTGGGCCTGCTTCTTGGTACCTACAAACAGCAGCTCACCGCCCTGAGCCACGGTCTCAACCACAAACTCGTATGCAACCTTGAAGAGCCTAACTGTCTTCTGCAGGTCAATAATGTAGATGCCGTTTCTCGCCCCGAAAATATAGGGCTTCATCTTGGGATTCCACCGCCTGGTCTGATGTCCGAAGTGTACACCTGCCTCAAGCAGCTGTTTCATTGTAACGTAAGCCATAATTCCTCCGTTATGTGGTTAATCATCCGCCTGGCCTGCATAGCAGACGCCCCAAGACCATCCTGAAAACAGGGAGGCACCACAGGGACCTCAGGCGTGCAGTTTTGAAAAGGTGTGACTGTATCAAGGCACACCATGTTTAAGGTTACAAAATCGTGTTTCTTTAACATTAAACACCTGGGTTGACAAGATGCTGCTGCAGAAAAAGGTGCATGTTGCAAAACCTGCCTTCAATTTATATGTTTTGTTTATTTACTTTTTCTGGTAAATTCCACCCAAATTTTGAAACCAGGCCTAAAATTAATGGCACCATTAAAGTCAAATGGGTTAAATCAGATCACATAAAAATCTTAAAGAGGAGTTCACACAAGTGAAGGTCTATCCAAGCCGCCTTAGCGATGAAGAGAAACAGGAGCTGTTGAAACGTATCTGGGACAAGGATGCCACATTATGGAGCGATGATGCTGAAACCCAGGAAAAAATAAGGAACCGTCTTGGCTGGCTTGACTGCGTTCAGGCCATGCAGAAGGTTACAGATGACATTACCGGCTTTGCAGATGAAACCAGAAAGTCCGGCATTGAAGAAGTAATCCTTCTTGGCATGGGAGGCTCAAGCCTTGCTCCGCTTGTATTCAGCAAGGTATTCCCATGCGCAGAGGGCTATCCAAGCCTTACGGTTCTGGACACCACAGACCCCAAGGTAGTTGAAGATACCATTGAGAGTATTGAAAAAGACAAAACCATGTTCATTGTCTCAAGCAAATCAGGGACTACTGTTGAGCCGAATGCCCTTTTCAATTTTTTCTATGAGCACATGGCAAATTCCGTTGAAAACCCTGGCAGCCACTTCTTGGCCATAACAGATAGCGGCACTCCGCTTGAAAAACTTGCCAGGGAAAAGGGATTCAGAAAAATCTTCATAAATGCCTCTGACATAGGCGGGCGTTACTCAGTGCTCTCCTACTTTGGCCTTGTGCCAGCAGCACTTATGGGCATAGACATCAAAAACCTCCTTGAAAATGCCGCGGCAATGCAGGAAAAATGTGCTCCAGGTTCAGACCTTGCATCAAATCCTGCATTTCAGCTTGCCGAATTTCTTGGCGAGTGCGTTGCCCTTAACCGTGACAAGCTGACCCTGATGGCAGACCCGGGAATAAAGCCTGTTACACTGTGGATAGAGCAGCTTGTGGCAGAAAGCACCGGCAAAAACACCGTTGGCTTTATACCCATTGTGGGTGAAACAACCGGGATTCCGAGCTTTTACGGCAGCGAACGCACATTCATATACATGAGGCTTAAAGACACGCCGGAGGAGGCATCTCTGGACACATTCACCAGGGAGCTTCGTGAGGCGGAATTTCCTACATATTTAATAGAGTTAAATGATATTTACGATTTTGGGGGGCTGTTCTTCATGTGGGAGCTTGCCACTGCCCTGGTATGCTATTTTGAAGGCATCAACCCCTTTGATGAACCGGATGTAATAATAGCCAAGAAGAAGACTGTGGAAGTCCTTGAACGCTACAAGAAGGATGGGAAGATGCCGGTCAACTTCTGGGTTGACCCGCAGAGCAAGATAACATTCAGGCCCTCAAAAATCCTGGCAGCATCCATGAAGGGACTCACCCGCACCCTTAGGGACATGTTCCTGGTGCTTCCTACCTGGGGATATGTGGGATTTCTCCCGTATTTGCCCTATGACCCGGAACTTGATGAACTCATACTTGAAATGAGGCACCTGGTGAGGCAGGAACGTGGATGCGCTACGGTAATGGGTTATGGGCCCAGGTACCTGCACTCTTCAGGCCAGGCTTACAAGGGAGGTCCAATTTCAGCCGGTTTCATCATATTCACGCGTAAAAGGAACAAGGACTACCCGGAGATTCCAGGGTTTGGCGTGTCGTTCTGGCACCTTCAGTTCGCCCAGGCGGTTGGAGACTTTGAAGCCCTTGAATCAATAAACAGACGGGTGGTTCATGTTCACCTCCCCTCTGATTACATGCTCGGCATGAAGAGCTTTACAAAAGTGCTCTCCCGTGCCGCAAGGCTTCAGTAACCAAAAATATCAGGGGATGCCGATTAAGGCTTTCCGGCATCCCTGTTCTGACCAGACCTGACATGCCAAGAGCAAAACTGCTGGTAGTTTTTATCCTGCTTAATGTCCTCTGCATAACCGGGGTAGCGGGTTATATGGTCATAGAGGACTGGGATTTTCTGGATTCCGCCTTTATGACAGCAATTTCCCTTACCACCGTTGGTTATGCAGTGGTGCATCCCCTGTCTGCCAGTGGAAAGGTCTTTACCATCATACTTATCATGTCAGGTGTGGGGCTCTTCTTCTATGCCCTCACCCTGCTGTCTGAAGCACTTATAGAGGGACATTTAAGGGGGTATTTCGAAAAGAAAAAAATGTACAAAAAAATATCCAGCCTCTCTTCACATTACATCCTCTGCGGCCATGGCCGTCTGGGGCATACCATTGCAGAAAATTTTTCTGCCCGCGGGCTTCCACTTGTAGTAATTGAGAAAGACCCTGAAATAATAAAGAGCCTCCAGGCAAAGAAACTCCTGTTCATTCAGGGAGATGCCACAAACGATGATGTGCTTGAGGAAGCAGGGGTCAAAAGGGCAAAGAGTATAATATGTACCCTTAACTCGGATGCTGCCAATGTTTATGTTGTGCTTACGGCACGGTCAATGAACAGGGACATATTCATACTCACCCGTGCAAGTGATATGTCAGCCGAAAAGAGAATGGTTCAGGCAGGTGCTGACAAGGTTATCACACCTTATGAAATAGGTGCAAAACGCATGGTCCTTGCCGTGCTCTCCCCAACAGTCACGGAGTTTCTGGACCTTGCCACAGAAACATGCGGCATGGACCTAAGCATAGAGCAGATTACCATCCAGACAGGTTCAGAGCTTGATGGCGTAACCCTCAAGGGGATTGGCCTCAGGGAGAGGACAGGGGTAAACGTGCTTGGAATCAGACGCAAGGACACAGGGCTCTCAGTGGAGCTTGGGCCAGATGAAAAAATCCTGGCGGGAGACATAATTGTTGCAATGGGCACAAGGAAAGGGCTGGAAAAGGTCAAGAAACTGGCTGGAATGTAAAAATAAGGAGGTTATATTATGTGGAAAGCTGTGACAGATCACTGGTATCTTGAACGTTTTATATGGCTTATTGCCGGAACAGTAGTGACTTGCGGGGTAACCCTGGGATTACTGGTCAACCCCTACTGGTTTATCCTTCCGGTACTTGCAGGGTGCAACATGATAATATTTGCGCTTACAGGCTTCTGCCCCATGGCTGTCCTTCTTCACAAGCTAGGGGTCAAGGCACTTAACGAATCCTGAAATAATGCTCACGATATGATTTTACTGAACCAGAGTAATAATCGAAGGTGATACCTTCCCCTGATCATCAATATCCACCAATGCCATGGTAACTGGCCTTCCCCTCCTGATTGGACCTGCACTTCCGGGGTTTAAGTAAAGCACCCCGTCTTTATGCCTGATATCAGGCATGTGGGTGTGACCATGAATCACTGCTACCATTTCAGCCGCCGCAGGGTCAAGACGCAGCTGATAAAGGTCATGAAGCACATAAAACATGCCTGCCGCTGTTTCCACCACCAGGTCAGGAGGAAGGGACGATAGCGGTCCAAAATCACAATTCCCCCTTACGGCATGAAGCGGGGCAATGCGGGCAAGTTCGGACAGAATCGCCTCTCCCCCGGAATCACCGGCATGTATTATGAGATCCACCCCCTCAAGGACATCAATTGCCTCTGAACGAAGCTGTCCGTGGGTGTCAGAGATCACGCCAATTCTTTGCATCTTTGATGTCCTGATCTTTACGAACCTGTGATAAATTTGAAAAATTTCACCAGGTCATCACCCTTCCTGTCAAGCAAGGCGCCAAGCTCCTCGTCACTCAGAGGCTTCAGCATGTCAGGGTTATCCGGCACTGTTGCACCAAAAAGCATCCGCTTTATCTCTCCCTTTTCAATGGTAACGGCAACAGCCCTGTCCTGGCTTCCAAGATAATCAATTCCAAACTCGTATTCGTCAAAATCTTCTGGCGGATCAGGAAGATAGCGGCGGGTAATCCCCATCTGCCCAAGTTCTTCTGCCTGCTTGACCCTGTCATGCAAAACCTTCCTGTCCATAAACTCTGCAAATCTCTTCATCATTTCCAAACTCCTTACGGTGCGGCCCAAAATGGCGTTCTAATTTCAAAAGGATAACTCCTAGATTGAGCGTTTCAAAATCTGGAAAATTGTTTTTTCAACGAAATTAAAAGGAGTTATGTCGATCATAGCTTTCCAGTTTTGAAACCCTTCGGGATTGCCGTATTTACTGCAGATCCGACAATCGCTCAATCTAGGTAACTGATACAAATATACCGTGAGGTGTTTTTTAAGCAAATATTAACAATGAACTCCGGAACCAAAGCACTTTCCAGTTTACAAGCTGAGGGGGCATGAAAACTTTGCAACTTGAGGCTTTTTAAGCTATGTTATGCTGCTGTTGGCTGACAATCCGCTTGCTGCCAAACAATCTGATCCGGACAATCCGGCCTTATTTTACACTAAGGTCAAGGTTAAATCTGCTACTCTAAACACCAAACATTAACATTGCAGGGCTATACAATCCAGATACAGGGCTGTACTGTACCTGTTTTTTATTGCCCTGGGCATTTTACGAACCGCACCGACAACTTTAGAGGTACGATTCATGACAAAACCTGAAAAATACATTACTGGCAAAACAGCGATTCTCAATATAGATGGTAAAAATCACCATCTCCCCATAATTGAAGGCTCTGAAGGGGAAAAAGCCATTGACATTCGCTCCCTGCGCAAGGATACGGGATATATAACAATTGATAATGGCTACACCAATACAGGTTCATGCTTCAGCAGCATTACTTATCTTGACGGAGAACAGGGCATCCTGAATTACAGGGGATACGACATCAGGGACCTGGCAGAAAAGTGCACGTTTGTTGAGGTGGCGTACCTGCTGCTTCACGGCCATCTGCCAACAACCGAACAACTGGACCGTTTCAGGCACCTTTTAGGCTCCTACGCTCTGATTCACGAGGACATGATCCACTTCTTTGATCATTTTCCTCCAAATGCAACTCCAATGTCCATTCTCTCATCAATGGTGAATGTGCTCTGCAATTTTTATCCGGAGATGAGTGAAGACCCTCTGAGAGACATTGATGTAACCAGTGCCAGGCTTATCTCAAAGATACGAACGATTGCCGCCTTTTCCTACAAAAAATCAATTGGCCAGCCACTGGTGTACCCGAAGGCAGACCTCTCATACTGCGGCAACTTTCTGAACATGATGTTTGACAGCCCTGTACGGCCTTACGTTGTAAGACCCGAGGTTGTGGTCACACTTAACAAGCTTCTGATACTCCATGCTGATCATGAACAGAACTGCTCCACCTCAACAGTAAGGCTTGTAGGAAGTGCCGGTGTAAACCTGTACTCTTCGATATCCGCAGGGATCAATGCACTATGGGGCCCGTTGCACGGCGGGGCTAACGAGGCAGTAATAAATATGCTTCAGCGCATCCACGATGACAAGGGCAACCTCCAGAAATACATCGAGAAGGCAAAGGACCGCAATGACCCCTTCCGTCTTTCAGGTTTCGGACACCGTGTTTACAAGACCTATGACCCAAGGGCACTGCTTATCAAGGAGGCGTGCGACGAGGTGCTCAAGGTCATGAACATTAACGACCCGCTTCTTGATATTGCCAGGGAAATTGAGGAGATCGCCCTTAACGATGAATATTTCCTGGAGCGAAATCTCTATCCAAATGTGGATTTTTACAGTGGAATCATTTACCGGGCAATAGGCATACCAACAAATATGTTTACCGTAATGTTCGCACTTGGACGCCTTCCCGGGTGGATTGCCCACTGGAAGGAGATGATGGAAGATCCCGGCAGGCGCATCGGAAGACCGCGGCAGATCTACACCGGGCCCAGAAGCCGTCCGTTTGTACCCATTGATCAGCGTTCTCCCTGAACTCCAGCTATCTTCAAAAAGCCGGGTTTGGGTGTTTCAAAACATGAAGACCATTTTTCAAACCAAATTAAAAATTAACTCTGTTCCTGAACAGTCATCTTTTTGATTAAACTTGAAAAATTCTCAAAAATGCGATTAAGAACGGGGATGTAACCCTGCTTATCTGGTTGACTGAATGGCTGTTCAATGTTATCCAGTTTAATTCCAGAAATTCAGCACTAGACTGGAGGCCCATTATTTATAAAATGCGGCCAGCCCGGCCAGAGTGTTTGGGGAGTATATTCTGGCAATGCAAAGGGTCATGTTGCCCATTGAATCACATTCAGGTTAACAAAGGTACAGCTTTGATCTGTACTGTTTAAGCATAGCAAAAACATTAAAATACTCAGTTTCCTTACAGGAGAAAGGGGGAAAAATGGATCTTATTACTTGGGCCCAGCAAAATGCACAGACAGTTCTGGCTTTCGGAGGAATTTCATGTGGACTTTTTATCTTGACTGTCCTGCTTCTGACAAAAAAGGGGTCAGACCTGGAGAAGACCAAGGCCCAGCTCAAGGACTGCACTGATCGTCTCACAGAAAAGGAGAGCCGTATTGCAGAGCTCCAGGAGCAGATTCAGCAGAAAGACGACGAAATAAGCGAGAGAGATACCAAAATTCGTGAACTGAACGCAAAATTTGACGAATGCGACCAGAAAATTACCGAGCAGGCTGCCCTCATCAATGAGAAAGATGCAGAACTTCTCAAGCTTACCAGGGCTCTTGAAGAGGCCAGTGCTACCATGAATGAAATCCGTCAGGAAAAAGAGGCAATGGAGAATGAATACAAGATTGCCATTCTTTACACACGCCTCAAGGATATGGATACTGAATTCTATGATGAGTTCACCCAGAACATCCTGAACGGAATTGTCACCATGAACGTTGCCGACATTGATATTGATACAGCCAAGGGTATCTTCAACATGGCCCTTGAGGTGCATGACAAGTGGGTATCGCAGCACAATGCAGACGAGGATGACGACGAATAGCAGCCAAACTGCTTTTCATAAAGTTGAATAAGGCCTCAGCGATCCAGATACATCCGGAGGAGAAAACCCATGGATGACAGGAAGACCACGTTATATCTTGCCGTCCTCTGTATCATTCTCATGATATGGGGATCAGTACTTGATGGCAAGAGACTTCATATAAAAGAGGTGCTGGAAGCAGAAAATGCGGAACTGGCATCGCTTGTTGACGAAACACGCGCCAGTTATGCCAAGGCTGCTTCAAGCCAGCTTGAATTACAGCGAAAGCTTGCCAAGCTCCAGGAGCAGATTGCAGAGCTGAAGGCAAAAAACCAGGAACTCCAGAAATTAAATAAAGAGCTCAAGGCAGAACTTGAAAAAGAAAAAAAGCTCAGGGAGCAGGCAGAAACCAAGGCAGATTCGGCAAAAACAGCTCCCCGTGGAAGCACTGTGGCTGCCGTTACTGCGGCATCAGCTTCAGGCAGCCAGTTCAGGCTCCAGGAGCTTGAAGCAAGGATAACCCAGCTTATCCGTCAGCGTGAAGAGCTCCAGACCCAGCTGAGAAGTGAGCAGCAAAACTCTTTCTCAGCCTCTCTTAAACTCACCGAGCTTGAAAGTCAGTTGAGATACTGCCGGGAGCGCATGAGCCGTCTTGAAGAGGAAAAACGGGATGCAGACAGACTGCGTTCCAGGATCAGAGAGCTTGAAAGCCAGCTTGCTGACAGGACCCAGGAGCTCTGGAATACCCGCCTGAGCCTTTCTGCTGACCTTGATGCATGCACCAGACAGCTTATGAATGCAGCAAGTCCAGGGGCTGGCTCTGCAGCGACGCCGGGGCAGGGCAAGGAAAATTTCAAATGCATGGGCAAATGCAAGAAGGCATCGGCCATGCAAGAGGAGGCAGCAGGAAAGCCAGGGTGCAAATGTAAAAACATGCAAAACTGCATGGAGCTTAAAAGACTCAAGATGCAGCTTGATGCATGCAGCACACGACTGGACAGCCTTCAGAAGCAGTTCAAGGAGTCAGGAGCAAGATACCTTGAGGAAATTGCGCAGCTAAAAAAGGCAATCGCCTCAAAAAACGGCGTTTCAGCAAACTCCACGATATCCAGTACCACGGTAAAACCGCTTCCCCCCCCTGCTGACCTTAAACTGACCACAGCAAATGATGATGTTGCCAAGCTTAAGGCAGAAATAGCGGCAAAGGAAAAGGAACTTCAGGAGTACAAAAAGAATACCGAAGCACTTCTTGATCAGATAAGGCAGCAGAGGGCGGAGATCAAAAGACTAAAGGCTGCTAAATAGACACTGAACTGCTGTTCACCTAGACTGAGCGTTTCAAAATCTGGAAAATTGTTTTCCGGTTTTGAAACCCTTCGGGATTGCCGTATTTACTGCATCTCCTTTGTCAGAGGAATCCCCATATAGCCGACTATTATGGGAATTCCTCTTTCGCGGATATGCAGCAAATCCGACAATCGCTCAATCTAGGGTTCAGTAAAGACTTCCATCTTTCCAATTTGCTGAAATGAAAATTTCAGGTAAAGAAATAGATTAGCACTAATGCACGGGTTCCCGGTCCATAACGATCTGGATCCCGTTTTTTTTGCAGGAGTTACCGCTATGGCTACATGGAAAATTCATCCAATGGTTATGGGAACCAAGGTATTTGACAAGGGAATGATGACCTACCAGCATGATTACGGCAAACCCTACACCATTCCCATTTACTCCTGGTATATTGAAGGCCCTGACAAAAAGATTCTTGTGGATACCGGAGAGATGCATCCCATTCAGTCGCAGGACAGGGAACAGGCCATAGGCGGAAATATAATGACATTTGAGGATGGCCTTGCAAAATGGGGGCTTAAACCTGAAGACATTGACATAGTCCTCCATACCCATCTTCACAATGACCACTGTGAAAACGACTACAAATGCCCTAACGCCACATTTTATGTACATGAGGCGGAAATGGAGCATGTCTCAAACCCTCATCCACTGGATTTCAGATATCTGGAGGATTTTATTTATGAAATACGCGACGCTGGACAAATCCGGACAATCACAGCGGAAAAGATGGAAATAGTGCCGGGAATTGAGATGGTACACACCCCTGCCCATACACCAGGAGGCATGTCCATTATCATCACTACCGCAAAGGGCAAGGCTATAATTACAGGTTTCTGCTGTCTTAAGGAAAACTTCTTTCCGCCCCCGAGTATTACAGGCATGGAGATGGAAGTGATACCTCCGGGGACCCATGTAAATGTATATGAGGCATACGATATAATGGTCAGGATAAAGGAGGAGGCCGACATACTTCTACCCCTTCACGAACCTGAATTTGCTTCTGTTGATACCATTGGATGAGTACTGTGTATCTGCCACTCTACTGAAACCACAAGACCATTGATGATCCTTATCAACCGTGCCGAAGAATCAAACGGAAAAGAACACGTGACCAGGAGTTGACGCATCACCAATGAATATATCCATGATACTTGTACCCATAGATTTTTCTGACTGCGCCCTGAACTCTCTTAAATTTGCCATTGAAGCAGCAGAAGATAATGACTCTTCCATTGTCCTGCTTCATGTAATCAACTCTGCTGAGGTAAAGCGCATAGCAGAATACACCAAAACTCCCATAGATCATGTGACTGAAAGGCTTAAAAATCAGGCCATGCAGATGTTCAGGCGCTTTCTGAAACCGGTGGAGCATACATCACGCATCACTGACACCATTGTATCATGCGGCCCTCCATTTCAGGAAATAGCAATAAAGGCACGCGAGATCCAGGCAGATATGGTGATTATGGGAGGCTATGGCAGCAGAGGCAAGGGGCAGATTGATGAAATATTCTTTGGAAGCACTGTGGAAAAGGTAATCAGGCTGCTCCCCTGCCCTGTACTATGTGTACCTGTGGACTGGCCGGAGGAGGATATTTAATCTGCTCTGTGAGCAGTTAGCCAGCCAGGGCCTTTTTGTACGCATCAAGGCATCTGCTGTCAAAGCAGACAAACAGCACCTTTTCAATCTCTGGATACCTTTCCAGTGCCGCACATGTTTCCTGCACTGCAATGGATGCAGCATGGTCTGGTGGAAACCGATAGGCACCTGTGCTTATTGCAGGAAAGGCCAGGGTTTTGATGCCCTTCTCACTGGCTATCTGGAACACACTGCGATAACATGAGGCAAGGAGTTCCGGTTCACGCCGTTTCCCGCCACTCCATACCGGGCCCACGGTATGTATTACCCAGCGTGCAGGAAGTCTGTAGCCCCTGGTTATTCTGGCCTCACCGGTTGGGCAGCCGCCAATGCCCCTGCACTCTTCAAGAAGCTCAGGGCCCGCAGCCCTGTGAATTGCTCCATCCACTCCGCCGCCGCCAAGAAGCCTGGTATTGGCTGCATTCACAATGGCATCCACATCAAGGGCTGTAATATCGCCCTGGATAACTTCTATCTTGTCACTGCATGTGCCTGAACCTGTTACTGTCATAATGCTTCATCCCTCTTATACATCACACGTTCAGCTGCATTTTCTGCACATAAAAAATGCAGGAAACCAGGACAATGCCGGTTTCCTGCACAGATATTAGCTCACTTTAAAAACAAGGAAGCAGGAACTTCCGGTTTCGAGTTCCCAAACTGGAGTTCGGAAACCTGCAAAACAAAACTCACTTTACTTAGGCATTTCCACCTTGGGTACATCCTTCAGGGCTTCAAGTATCTTCTCCTCCGGATATTCGTAATCCTGCAACTTGCCCTCAAGGTATGCGTCATAGGCTGCAAGGTCAAAATGGCCATGACCGCTGAAGCAGCACACGATTGCCTTTTCCTCGCCGGTTTCCTTGCACTTTAATGCCTCATCCACCAGCCCCCTTATGGCATGGGAGGTTTCCGGCGCCGGAATAATGCCTTCTGTGCGTGCAAAGAGCACCGCTGCCTCAAACACGGGATTCTGGGTATATGCCCTTGCCTCAACCACCCTGTTCTTCACCAGGTTGCAAAGGATTGGGGCATCACCATGATACCTGAGGCCACCGGCATGGATGCCAGGAGGCTCAAATGTATGACCCAGGGTGTACATGAGCATCATGGGAGTAAGCCCCATGGTATCACCAAAATCATACTCATACTTTCCCTTTGTAAGGGTTGGGCAGCTCTTTGGCTCAATGGCTATAATTTCAACATCGCTCTTGCCATCCATCTTCTCCTTGGCAAAGGGCGCCACCATGCCGCCGAAATTGGAACCGCCACCAACACAGCCAAGAACAACATCTGCCTTGTCCCCGGCAAGCTCAAGCTGTTTCTGGGTCTCAAGGCCGATTACAGTCTGATGGAGCAGCACATGGTTCAGAACACTTCCAAGGGCATAGTTGGTGTCTTCAGATGTAGCAGCAGCCTCTACTGCCTCTGAAATGGCAAGGCCAAGACTTCCAAGGGAGTCAGGGTTTTTCTTCAGCGCCTCCCTGCCTGCATTTGTTCTGTCTGTTGGGGATGGATAAACCTCGCCGCCCCAGGTGTGCATGAGAACGCGCCTGTAAGGTTTCTGCTCAAAGCTTATCTTAACCATGTAAACAGTGCAGGTCATGTCAAAGAAATTGCAGGCAAATGACAAAGCGCTTCCCCACTGGCCCGCTCCTGTTTCTGTTGACAACTTGCTGATGCCTGCCTTCTTGTTGTAATACGCCTGCGGCACTGCAGTATTCGGCTTATGACTGCCTGGAGGGCTTACACCCTCATTCTTGTAGTATAGCCTTGCCGGGGTGCCCAGTGCCTTTTCAAGATTTCGCGCCCTGTGAAGCGGACTTGGCCTCCAGAGCCTGTATATCTCCTGGACCTCCTCAGGAATCTCGATCCACGGCTCAGGGCTCATCTCCTGCTCTATAAGGGCATCAGGGAATATTGCCTTAAGCTCATCAGGGGTTACTGGTTTACCCGTGGCTGGGCTGATGGGCGGGGCAAGGGGCTCTGGAAGGTGCGGCAGGATGTTGTACCACGCCTTTGGCATATCCTTGTCGTCAAGTACGATTCTGTAACTGTCACTCATTATCTTCTCCTAAAATACATATATGAATTTGCACCAGACGTTCTGCATCTCCGCCTTGTTGCGCACTGCAAATTCGTGCTGGTAGCGAAGTGTAAACATCATGTTCTTATGCTGATAAAAGATACCCGGACCAAGAGCAACTGCCCTTGAATGTTCCTCTTCCATAGCATCAAATAGGGACTCAAATCCTGAAGGCACTCCGCCAAAATCATCATCCGTAACCTGCTGGTAGTAATAACCGTTTATGCCAACACGCAGGTTATCAATCACCATGTAGGAGACATTGAAATCCATGTGAAACTCCTGGCCAGGTGTGCGGTCTGCTGTAACCGGAAGCGGAGAGACATAATCGTTCTGACGGGTATTTATGTCATACATGAACTTTGTTGAAAATTCCCATGCAGGGGTGGGCATGTATGTAATTGCAAGCACAGGCTCGAATGTCCAGAAATTGCGTCCCACAGAGGTGGGGTTGTCTTCGTCCTCATTGTCAAAGGGGAAATAAATATCACACATGCTTGTTGCTATATGAAGCTGCCCCTGCATCAGGTGCCAGGTAAGCAGAAACGGAGAATAAATGAAGTATGGAGAGTTAAAGTCATAGTAGGACTCTTTTGACATGGTTCCCACAGGCATATTAAAATTGGAACCGGTATAGAGGAGGCCGGCAAAAAAATGCTGGCCGTAGTTGCCCCCAAGAAGCTGGAACTTGGAGATCCAGATCAGCCTCACAAGGTCACCCACTGCATCCACTCTGTTGAGCAGCTTTGTGCCTCCAGGTTTCATTGTATCACCGTTATCATCCTTCCAGTTCTCTCCATGACCCCAGAAAAAGTAATTTATCATGGTAAGCCCTGGCGGGGGCGCGGCTCCCGGCATAAAGGCCTCAGCGCCATTGGGGTATGCCTGGCCTCCTCCTGCCAAAACAGATGAAGGCATAAGCCACCCAACAAGTGCCATTAGAACTGGCAGAACTATTCCAAAGCGTCTGAAAATACTTGAACTGAACATAAAATTCCCTCCCTTGATTAAGTTCCTGTGACCAGCTTCAATGGAAGTGAACCAACCCCTAACCTTACAGCATAGCTGTACGGTCTCCCCAAGGGTAATTAAACCACCTTTCACTCAGATTTGAAGTACCGGGTCACAAGGTCAATAATTCCGTATTTTTACACCATGATGAATGGCTATTCAATAAAACTTTGCCCGTTTTACGGATATCCAAAGTGCTCAACACGTTTTTTTGTGCTGCACAAGTGGCGTTTCCATCTGCTTTGTGATAGATTTCTTCTGATTATTGCGTGACCTGGCTGTGCTTTTAACACTTGCTTCAAATGCAATAACCAAACCGGACATACCTAAGGAGCAAATTTTGGCAAAACGCAAAATAAGGCAGGACAGGGCCAATAAGAAACAGGCTGTCCAGCAAAACACAGAGGCTGTGCTTTCAAATCAAGAGGAATCCGGAGACAAGACACCCATAACCCCTCCCATGGTATTATGCTATAACTGGATCAAGACAAGAACACTGCTTCTTGAAATCATCACCCTCTGCCTTGTTATATCAGTGGGTATGCTTGTAAGGGTTGAAGACTACCAGGACTGGAAATCCAACCCTGCAAGGGCATTTTACAAGGGAGAGCCGCTTCTCACCACCTTTGATGGGTACTATTATCTGAGTCTTGCCAAGGACCTGGTTGACGGCACCTATACCCCGGTAGATACATTAAGGGCGGTCCCTGACTATCCCAAACGGCCGGAACCGCCGCCGCTTATATCGGTTCTTGCCGCTACTGCTGCCAAAATCACCCACCTTTCCCTGAACTGGATCGGGGCATTCATGCCACCGATCCTGGGTATCCTCCTTGCCCTGCCTGTGTATGCCCTGGGAAGATTTTACGGAGGCCCGTCAATGGGGCTAACTGCCGCTCTGATGAGTCTTCTCTCCTTCTATTACATATACAGGAGCAATGTCGGGTGGTTTGATACAGACTGCATGAACGTAACCTGGGCAACCTGTGCTGTGTTCTGCTTCCTCAAGTTCGGGGTTGAACAGACACGAAGGAGATATTTCTATCTTGCAGGAGGATTTGTGGTACTGGGTCTCTTTTTGTGGTGGTGGGATCAGACCCCCCAGGTAACTATCACCATTACATTGCTGCCGTTGGTAGTGGCCCTGCTGTTTTTTTACCGCCCTCCCAGGCGAGAAGGTCTGATATTGGCTGGCATTGCCGCTTCTGCACTGTTCCTGCTGCTTGCATGGAAGGGATTTGACCTGCCGGTAAAAATTATCAAGGGGGTTGTTTCCCAGTATCAATATATATCAAAAGAGGCATCCAGTGATTTTCCAAACATAGGTGTCACAATTTCAGAACAGGCACGACCAAGTTTCAAGGAAATAATCCAGAAAACCACGGACAGCCTGCCTGTATTCCTGTTTGGTGTGGCCGGTTTGCTGTTTCTCTTTTACAGGAAACCAAAGGAAAGCCTATTTCTCTCAGTCCCTTTGATACTTGGCTGTCTCTCGTTCCTGTTTGCCAAACGCTTCATTATCTTTCTTGCACCTGTGCTGGCGCTTGGAACGGGATTCCTTATATCCGAGATATGGCAGTGGAAGAAAAAGTTCAGTTGGCTTGCCATTGTGGCGCCGCTGCTTGTACTGGTACTTGCCTATCCTGCCTACAGCAAGGGCATGAAAAAGACCTTCTGGCCCAAAGAGCCCCCTCACCTCATAGGGGGAATGGTTGAGGCAGGCAAAAAGACACCAAAGGATGCGGTTATCTGGGCATGGTGGGATCATGGCTACAACATGATCTACTGGGCACGTCGGGGCACGGTAAATGACGGTTCCGTGCACAATCCGGAGCGCTCTGTATATAATGCAATACCCTATACCACGCATAACCTCCGGCTCTCTGCCAACTTCATGCAGTTTTACGTTGCACGGGGCATGAGTGGAATCAACATGTTTTACAACGCCCTTGGCAAGGGCAAGGCAAAGGGGCTTGCCATGATAAAAAAGGTCATGGCTTTGGGGCCCGAAAAGTCACGTTTTTTAATTGCTCAGGCAGGGTTGAAACCAACCGAACAGTATAAAACCCCTGAGGACTGGCTACGGTTCTTCTTTCCTTCAGATGCACGACCTGTCTATCTTTTCGTTGACTGGCGGTTAACGCTTACCAGTTACTGGTGGTTCTGGCTCGGTTCCTGGGACATTAAAAAACATGAGGGGATCCACCCGGTTTACAAGGCATATTATGGGCTTAAAAAGAAAAATGATCTTACCTATGCCAACCGCATGATCTCGGTTGATTTCAAAAGGGGAATCGCAAAGAAGGGGCGCAGGCAGGTTATGCTTAAAAAGGGGCTGATAAACTACGGAAGAAAACTGAAAAGATTCTCATTTGAACATGAAAAAGGATATGACTTTGAAATTCTTGCCCCTGCAGGCTTTGGTGCCCTTGAGGACAGTACCATTGCAGAATCGGTCTTTAACAAACTCTTTATCAGGCACATTAACGCACGGCCCTACTTCTCTCCTGTTGCCCTCAGGACACCGTCTTACCAGATCTGGAAGGTAACGGGGGACAGGATCGACTGGACCAAATTTTACAGATAAAAAAATTATAAGCCCCATCACCCCGGAATCACCTTATGAAAGTATCTGTTGTAATACCTGCATACAACGAAGAAGGCGCTATTGGCAGCACAGTCTCCCGCATAAAAGAGATGTACCCGGAATATGAGATTGTGGTTGTGGATGACGGAAGTACAGACAGGACCGGGGAGAGGGCAAAAAATGCTGGTGCAAGGGTGGTGGTACACCCCTATAACATCGGTAACGGTGCGGCAGTAAAGACAGGTATAAGAAATGCCAGGGGCGATTTTGTAGTACTCATGGATGGAGATGGTCAGCATGCACCGGAAGATATAGCAAAACTCCTTAAACATGCAGGGGAATATGACCTTGTGGTGGGGGCAAGAAGCGCAGCCAGTCAGGCATCTGTTCAGCGCCGCATAGCAAACTGGCTCTATAACAGGCTTGCCTCCTATGTTGGAAAGTTTCCTATAAAGGATCTGACATCTGGATTCAGGGTATTCAGAAGGGCAACAGTAATGCGATATCTCTACCTGTTTCCAAACACCTTTTCATACCCAACCACAAGCACCCTTGCCTATCTTCGAAGCGGGCTTACAATCAAGTACGTGCCCATAACGGCTAAAGCAAGGATAGGCAAAAGCAAGATAAAAATCCTGCAGGACGGAAGCCGTTTTGTGATAATAATCATAAAGATCGCAACCCTGTTCTCCCCGCTTAGAATTTTTATCCCCTTAAGTCTCTTCTTCTTTCTTGTGGGGTTGGGCTACTATAGCTATACTTTTATGACCCAGCACCGCTTTACCAACATGTCGGCCCTTCTCTTCATAAATGGCATGATAGTCTTTCTTATGGGGCTGATATCAGAGCAGATAACCCAGATGCGTTACGACAGGGTGGAAGACCGGCCTGAAGCCCATTAAACCATTCAAAGAATCCCCGGAAGCCTCGGTGTCCACCACTGACAAACACCCTGCATACAGTGATGCTGCCACTGTCTCCTCCAAGGAGACAGAAAAGGCACCATTTTGTCTAATTACTGCCCCTGATAACAAAAAGGCTTCCGAGTGGTCCCTGGTTCTTACGGCAAGGGGCATTCCGCACAAATGGAGAAATTGCCAAAACTCCACTTGCATTGAAGTGGCAGGACATTTCCGCGAAAAAGCAGAGACAGAGATCAGGGAATATGAGGCTGAGAACCGGAACTGGCCAAATGAACGCATTCTGCCAGCCACCTGCCAAAACACGGAAACCTGCATGTTTGTTCTGATGACACTGTGTGCCATCATGGGCTTTGCACTTTCTCCCGAGTTTGAAACAGCAAGGTGGAATGGTGCTGCCTGGGCTGACAAGATCCTTCATGGTCAGTGGTGGCGTGCAATCACAGCCCTGACCATTCACAGCGACCCTGCCCACCTCCTGGGAAACATGCTGACAGGAGGTTTTATAATGGTACATGCATGCTGGTACATGGGCTCGGGGCTGGCATGGTTTCTGACAGTTATATCAGGAGTTGCCGGAAACCTGCTTAACGCGCTTATTCAACCTCCTGCCCATGTATCTGTAGGAAGCTCTACTGCCATATTCGGGCTTATTGGCTCGGTAACTGCCTTCAGAGCAGTGCTCCAGAAATCAGACAGAATCAGGGACTACATGCTTCCACTTGGGGCAGGCATTGCCCTTTTGGGGTTTACAGGGTCGTCAGGAAAACATACAGACCTTGGGGCACATGCATTTGGCTTTATATCAGGTCTTGTCTTTGGTGCCATTGCAGGAATCATTGTTTCGAAATACGGTACTCCCGGCAGGAACGTAAATTTCATTCTTATTGCCATATCAGTTATTCTACCTGTAACAGGATGGTTTATGGCGATGACGCATACCGGCTGACTGCTAAAAATCGTAACTGTTCAGCGTATTGATGGTAATTGAGGGTAGTGAATGGCCTTGTTTTTCCGTTCCGGTGAACAATTTCTTGTTTTTCTAAGGCTTGCTCTGCCAAAATCGCGAAACTCGCTCGTCCCTCGCTCAGACAGACGCGATTTTTATGGCTGCGCTTCGCCAAGAAAAACTACGAAATTCTTCATAGTCACTCCAAAACAAGACCATTCACTACGCTGAATAGATACTAAAAATCATACTTTAAAAGGGTCATTCATGAAAAGAGAAACCGTACACACAGCCGCACTGCTTTTACTGGTTTTTGCCATATCTATTCTTTTTCTGTTCATGATCAGGAATTTTATCATGCCAATTTTCATGGCAGGGCTCTTTGCGGCGCTTGTGCATCCGGTTTACACCTGGCTTACTGCGAGGCTTAACGGACGGGAGAACCTGGCATCAGGAATAACGGTAACAGCAATCGTTCTGCTCATAATCATTCCGCTCTCTGCCCTTATAACCATCGTGGTCTCACAGGCAATTACAGTAGGACAGTCCGTGAGCCCCTGGATACACTCCTTCATGAACAAACCGTCCATCATATCAACCTACCTGCACAATCTCCCATTCTACGATCAGATACTGCCATACAGGGACTTTATCATTCAGAAGGCAGGACAACTCGTGGGCACTGTGTCGTCATTTCTCATAGACAGCCTCTCATCTGTTACAAGCCTCACCATAACCGCCCTTCTGAATACCCTTATCATGCTCTACGTCATGTTCTATTTTCTCACAATGGGAAACACACTCCTGAACAAGATACTCTATTACCTGCCCCTTGAAGACAGGGATGAACAGCTCCTGCTCAACCGTTTTACCACAGTTGCCGGGGCAACAATCAAAAGCACGTTTATTATCGGCATGCTCCAGGGTTTCCTGTGCGGTCTGGGCTTTTACCTTGCCGGCATAAAGGGTCCGGTATTCTGGGGAACAGTCATGGCAGTAATGTCCATTGTCCCTGCGGTAGGCACTGCCATAATATGGGGACCTGCCCTTGTTATACTGGCACTCCAGGGGGACTGGAAAGGCATTTCCATACTGGTGGTATCCTGCGCCCTCGTGGCAGGCAACCTGGACAACCTGCTCCGCCCAAGGCTTGTTGGCAGGGATACCCAGATGCATGACCTCTTTGTACTGTTCGGAACGCTTGGCGGCATAAGCATGTTTGGCATCAAGGGCATTATCGTTGGCCCCATAATAGCAGCGCTTTTCATAACCGTATGGGAGCTTTACGGCAACTCGTTTCACAAGTATCTTCCGGCGGTTGGAACCGTCAGCACGGAAAAAGAGGAATGTGATGAGTCTCAACCTTAAAAATAGTCAGCACCACCTCGGAACATGTTGACAGTGCAGCCTGCTGACGGTAATTTTATAAGTCTGTACCATATTCAAATCCACCAAAATTATTATGAAAATAAAAGTAGAACTTGACAAATTTCACTGCAAGGGATGTGGAGCATGTGCTGAAGTTGCCCCTGACGTCTTTGAAATGGACGAGACAGGAGACAAGGCAAACCTTCTCAAGGATGAAACCACTGAACAGGAAACAGTGGAACTTTCAGCCGCCATGTGCCCCACCAAATGTATAGAAGTAACCACTGAAGAAGAGGAGAAATAACCATGCTAAAGGATGGAGAGAAAGGAGCTGTGCTCCAGCGTGACAAGGAAAGCTATGCCATTGTACCACACTTTCCTCTGGGACTAGCTGACCCTCAAATCCTTCGTAACATTGCCGATGTTGCTGAAAAATACGGCGCTGCCCTTAAGATAACAAGTGCGTCCCGCATTGCCATTGTTGGACTCAAGGAAGAGGATATTGACAGTGCATGGGAGCAGATAGGCACTGACCCCGGGGCTGCAGTAGGTGCATGTGTCAGAAGTGTCAAGGCATGCCCTGGCTCAACCTTCTGCAGGCTTGGCAAACAGGACTCAATTGCCCTTGCCCAGGAGCTTGACAAGCGGTATCACGGCTTCAGCCTGCCTGCCAAGTTCAAAATGGGCGTATCCGGCTGCATAAACCAGTGCGCAGAAAACTGCATCAAGGACCTTGCTTTTACAGGCAAGGCGGATGGCTGGGTCATACAGGTAGGCGGAAACGGAGGCTCCAGGCCTGCACTTGCCCAGGAGCTGGTTTCCGGCGTCAGCACAGAAGATGCACTTGAAATTACAGAGCGCATCCTGACTTTCTACAAGGATCATGCCAAGAAGATGGACAGGATGAGCCGTGTTATCAGCAGGGAAGGTATTGACAGCCTGAAAAAGGCAGTACTCGGCTAAAATCATGATGCAGCCACAGGAACAGTCCGCAACTTCTGCACCCCTTGACTTTTTTGCCGGAATTGGCCGCAGGGCCTTCAATTTCATAGGTGAGTTGGGTGCAGTAACCATATTCTTTTTGCACGGGCTGTTCCTGATCTTTTCACTGCCCTTCCAGTTCAAAAAAATCGTACAGCACATCTATTTCATAGGTGTGAAATCCGTCCTGATAATCTCGCTGATCGGGCTGTTTACCGGCATGGTGCTGGGCCTTCAGGGTTATTACTCCCTTGTTAAATTCGGCTCTGAAGGGCTACTTGGCGCTGCCGTGGCACTATCCCTTATCAGGGAGCTTGGGCCGGTTCTGGCAGCGCTCATGATTATCGGCAGGGCAGGCTCATCCATAGCTGCCGAAATAGGCATAATGCGCATCTCCGAACAGATTGATGCCCTTGACACCATGGACATCAACCCTGTGAGATACCTCATAAGCCCCAGGATCGCAGCATCAATCATCGTCTTTCCACTGCTTACTGCCTTTTTTGACGTAATTGGAATAGTTGGAGGCTATCTTACAGGTGTCGTAATGCTGCAGATAAACTCCGGCATCTTCATGAACAGCATCTACAGCAGTGTTGAGTGGGCGGATGTCAGCGAGGGATTTATCAAATCATTTGTTTTTGCTGCAATAGTTTCCACAATTTGCTGCTATGAGGGATATTTTACACACATGAGACCAGGGGGATTTGGTGCAAGGGGAGTAAGCCTTGCAACCACGTCTGCCGTGGTAATCTCCTGTGTCCTTGTCCTTATTGCTGACTATGTGCTTACATCATTTCTCATGTAATGACAGATAACACCGCCAAAAAACCATTTATAGAGTTCCGGAATGTCACCAAGCGTTTCGGAGACCGCACCATACTGGACAATGTCAACGTATCCATTTACCGGGGTGAGATTACTGCCATTATCGGCAAAAGCGGTGTTGGCAAGAGTGTTTTTCTGAAACACATTATCGGCCTTATGAAGCCGGACAGCGGGGAGATCCTGTTTGAAGGCAGGCCGCTTGCCGGCATGAAGCGCAATGAGTGGACCGCTTTCAAGAGGAGTGTAAGCTACATGTTCCAGCAGAACGCCCTCTTTGACTCCCTGAATGTCTTTGAGAATATTGCCCTTCCCCTTAGGGAACGCACAAGCATGAAAGACAGGGAGATCAGGGAGAAGGTTCAGCAGAAACTGGAACAGTTTGAAATCGAGGAGGTGCTGGACAAGTACCCTTCCCAGATTTCAGGCGGGATGCAGAAAAGGGTTGCCCTTGCAAGGGCGCTGGTGACAGACCCTGAGATCATACTCTTTGACGAGCCAACAACAGGCCTTGATCCCTTGCGGAAAAATGCAGTCCTTGCCATGATTGCACACCATCAGCGCGAAATCGGATTTACCGCAGTCATGGTAAGTCACGACATTCCTGATGTTTTTTTCATCTCTAACCGGGTAGCCATCATAGAAAACAAAAAGGTGCCCTTTCAGGGTACGCCTGTTGAGCTCGAGCAGTCTGACAATGAGGTGGTAAGACAGTTCCTGCTTGGCCAGGAGAGCCTGAAGGATGAGCTTACCGGTCTGCTTACAAAGCATGAGCTTGAGAGGCTGCTTAACTCCGAGCTTGCAAGAATGGGCCAGTACCAGAACAGGCTTACACTGATTCTCTTTACCATAAACGATCTCAAGCAGGTAAGGGAAAAAATCGGCTACATACTTGAACAGAGGCTTGTGCAGTGCCTGGGAATGATGCTCAAGAAACACTTTGGCATGATCGGCACCTCTGCAAGATATGATACATGCAGCATAGTCACCGTACTGCCCCACACAGACAAGGAACGGGCAGTCAAACACCTTGAACGCCTGAAGAAGGAGATGCAGGAGATGGCCCTGCTCAAGGCTGACAAGTATCCCAAAAGCTGTGTTGACATATCTGTAATGGCAGGGATAGCAAGCACAGACAGGCCGGTTACAATAGAAAGCCTTGTCCGTGAGGCAAAAAATGAACAGCAGCTCATGGCAAGGTTATCCTGCAGCGGCAACGGAGTAAAAGAATGAAAAAATATTCAATGGAAGTAACGGTTGGTATCTTCATCTTCATTGGGCTTCTGTTCGTAGGATATCTCACTGTCAAACTGGGCAAAATGGAACTTGTGGGCAGTAATTACTACACCATATTTGCCAACTTTGACACCATTGGCGGCCTGAAAAAAGACAGCAGTGTCCGCATGGCAGGGGTTGAAATCGGAAGAGTCGGGGAGATCAAGCTTGATATTGACTCTCTCACCGCTCGCATAGCCATGAAGATACGAAAGGGCGTGCCCATTCAGGAGGATGCCATTGCATCAGTCAAGACCAATGGACTGATTGGGGACAAGTATGTAAGCATTTCGCCAGGCGGTTCTGAAGACCTCCTTGGTGACGGAGATGTCCTCACAGACACAGAACCGCCCATTGATATTGAAAGTCTCCTTGGGAAATATGTATTTGGAAGTGTAAAGAAATAATCGGGCTTTATGCCGATTGTCAGGAATTATTTCAACCTAAATTGAGCGTTTCAAAATGCGGAAAATTATTTTTTTCATGAAATTAAAAGGAGTTATATTGATTATAGCTTTCCAAATTTGAAACCCTTCGGGATTGCCAGCTTCACTGCATCTCCTTTGTCATCGGTCTTCCCACATAGCCTACTATAGTGGGAAGCCCTCTTTCGCGGATATGCAGCAAATCTGACAATCGCCCAATTTAGATTCAAGTCAGGCGGCCAAATGAACGAAAGGAATAAAAAACATTTCCTCAAAACCTGAATGTACATGGAGTTTTAAAATGCACAGACTGATCATTCCTCTGGCTTCGCTGATGCTGGTATTTTTCATTTCTTCTGGAAACGCCGTTGCGCAGACTGCCCAGTCCCCCATGAAAGTAATTGAAAACGCCTATAACGAGCTTCTAAGCGTTCTGAATGACCCTGCATACCAGGGCAAAGAGGCAGAGGCCAGGCGCCAGGAAAAGTTGAAAGAGCTTGCAAACAGGATCTTTGATTTCCGCAAGGTTTCACTGCTTGCCCTGGGCAGAAATGCCAGAAAGTTCAAAAAGGACGAATTTGATCAGTTTGCTACACTGTTTGCCAAACTGCTTCAGAACACTTATATCAGCCGGATAGATACATATAAAGATGCCAAGGTCAGCTTTGATAAAGAGAGGATACTGACACCCAAAAAGGCACTTATTGAAACAACTGTAACCTATCAGGGCAAGAAAATACCCATCACCTACAGGCTCTACAAAAACGGAAATGAATGGAAGGGGTATGATGTGCTGGTGGAGGGGATCAGCCTTATCAAAAACTACCGGACCCAGTTTAACGAACTGCTTAAAAAAGACACGCCGGCTGAGGTGATAAAGATGGTCCAGGCCAAGCTGGATGAGCAGGCATAACTGGATACATCCAGCCAGGAGGGCTGACGCCTGAAAGCCCTGCCCGGCACACAGCCGGAGAGGGTAAAATTCCATCCATAACTCAACGCCATTTCCTGCAGGCCTCATCAAGGCTCTGCAGTACTCCAGCCTCATCTATGGTGAGCAGGTTTCTGTCATGCATCAGGAACCTGCCTCCAACCATAACATCCTGCACATCACCGCTCCTTGCCGCATACACAACCTGGGACATGGGGTTATAGCAGGGCCTCAAATGGGCTTGATCAAGGTCAATGATGGCAAGATCGGCTATACACCCTGGCTCAAGTCTTCCAAGATCACTCCTGTGCATGGCATCAGCAGCCCGGCACGTTGCCATTGCCAGTGCCTCCCGTGCTGAAACAACCTCGGGATTAAGAGTTATGCCCTTTGGAAGCTTTGCGGCTGTATCCATCTCGCTCATGAGATCAAGGTCATTGTTA
>WGBG01000161.1 GCA_015494395.1 Deltaproteobacteria bacterium | reverse complement strand
CCCGTGGACCATTACACATTCTGGAAAACAGGGAAGGTGAACAGAACCTATTATTTGCCGGCGATAGGGGGCAGTGTCGAAAATGTGATTGTTTTTACCCCCTCCAGGACCTGGACTCCACGCCTTGCCGGGATGGGAACGGATACGAGAAATCTGGGGATTGCTGTGAGTGAGCCGCATTTTGCCGGCACGCCAGCCATTCGTGAGGCCGGTTTTTCAAGACTGGAGGTAGATGAGAGCAAGGGACGACTGCTTTTGTTCCGTTGGACAGGTCGAAGCGCTATCATTGATCCCGCCAAGTATGGGTCGAGGGAGCCTCGCCTGTTTTTTATGGGAGATCGTCCCTTTCTCGATAAAAAGCCGCTAATTGTCCGTTTCATTCAGGATCGCAGAGAGTTGGGATCCGTGCGGATTACAGAGTATGGTTGGAATGAGGTGGTACTGCCTCGAGACCTAGACAGAGATCGACCACTTATGTTCTTGGTCAGCAAGACATGGAATCCACGGAAAGAGGGGTATGGAAGTGATGGACGCGATCTGGGTGTGGCCATCGCGCCATTGCCATCCGTGTCGGCGACGAGGTAAACTGTAACGTCCCGATACCTCAAGGCCGACCCATATGAGCGGAATGAACACCGTCGAGGCTACGCAAACGGTTACAAGCCGAAGACGGTCAAGACCAAGGTTGGGGAAATACAACTTGCTATTCCTCAAACCAGAGACAGCAGGTTCTACCCCAGTAGTCTTCAACGAGGATTACGGTCGGAGCGCGCCCTGAAAATTGCCCTCGCCGAGATGTATGTTCAAGGCGTCTCCACACGCAAGGTAGCCAAAATCACCGAAAAACTCTGTGGATTTGAGGTTACCTCAAGTGAGGTGAGCAGGGCTTCTGCAGAACTCGACGAACAACTTGAATCCTGGCGAAACCGGGAGCTGGGTGCCTTCCCCTATGTCTACCTGGATGCCAGATATGAAAAGGTCCGGCACGGCGGTGTGGTTATCTCCTGTGCGGTGCTGGTGGCCATTGGGATTGACTCAAAGGGAAAGCGGGAAGTCCTGGGCGTATCAGTGTCCCTGTCCGAACAGGAGGTGCACTGGCGCCAATTCCTCAATACCTTGAAAGATCGTGGCTTGCACAGAGTCAAACTCTTTATCTCTGATGCCCATGAGGGCCTCAAGGCTGGGAGGGAAGCCATTTTCCCCTCTGTCCCTTGGCAGAGGTGCCAGTTCCACCTGCAGCAGAATGCACAGGGATATGTCCCTCGCCGTAGCATGAAAAAAGAGGTCGCTGATCGCATACGGGCCATTTTTGATGCCCCGGATAGCAAGGAGGCTCTTCGGCTGTTGGGCATCTTCATCGATGACTACAAGGAGACTGCCCCTGCCTTGGCTACATGGGCGGAACAGGCCATTCCCGAAGGGCTGACTGTCTTCCAGATGTCATCGAACCATCGACGCCGGATCAGAACGGTCAATATGCTGGAACGACTAAACAAAGAGATCAAGAGGAGAACCAGGGTCGCTACGCTGTTTCCTAACTCGGAGTCTTGTCTCCGCTTGGTCACTGCAGTGGCAATGGAAATCTCGGAAGAATGGCTGACAGGGCGGAGATACCTCAACATGGAGGAATAACCTTTTTCAGGAGTTTATAAAAATCATCACACCTTTTTCTTAAAACAAACAGTATTTCAGAAAGATGAGCTTATATTTCTTGTAAGACCCCACTGGCGATTTTCCATCCAAATGCCCGCATGATTTTTTTCTGCTCCTTGCCAGGCTCTTCCAACATGCGTATGGCCTTTCTTTTTCCCGGTAACCACAATAAACAGGAATGCAGATTTTGCATATGACGCATCGCTGCCTTGGCCGTCATGTGGACCCCTGCATCTCTAAGTCGCAGTTCGATGATGCGCAAGAAAGCCATGGCGGCTATACATGTAAAAATATGGCAGCGGATCTTGCTGTCTGTCCAGTGGCGTATTGGCCTGAGGGCAACCTGCTGCTCATCTTTTGTCAGCCGAAAACCATCCTCTACGGTCCATCGATCAAGGCTTGCCTGGACGATCTCATCGGTTGTCCAGGCGGTGATATCCGTAATAAGAATGTTCTTGCCGAAGCGGTCGATGTACCTGCTGATCCGGTAATGGTTCTTCCGGAAATTCATTCTAAGGTGGTTGTTGTCATTGTGGTAGAACTCCACTTTGTATAGATCCGACGGAAGATGCAGATCCGAGCAAGTGTCTTTGTACCGTTTGAGCACAATGGACGGCTTGCGCCAGGAGGGTGCCTGCTTGTTGACCTTGGCCTGAAACTCAAACAGGGTATCCTGAAGGCGAAGCATCTTTTTCTCAAAGGCATATCGCTGTTTTGTGGCAGTTAACGGATTATAGGTGACCACCACGGTGCGCTCGCGCCCCCAGTATTCGCCCTGGGTACGCCAGGCCAGGAGTCGGTCATCTTGTTTTCCTTCCCGGGCAAGTTTCCTGTTTTTCCTGGTGTCAACCACGGTAAACTTTTCCAGACCAACATGGATGAGATGCTCGGCAAAATATGTCGAGTAGGTGGTAATGAAGTTGATGTCTTTCCTGGCGTCGATGGCAGCAATATTTTCTTCGCTGTTCATCCCCTTATCAAAAATAATCGTCAGGGTCCTTTCTCCCTCAACCAGCTCGCGCATGGCCCCGAACAACTCGTCCAGGATTTGAGAAAATACTCGGGAATCATGCCGGTTGCCCTCATATTCTTTGTAATAAAGAGGAATACGTTTATCCCGGCTGACCAGAAGAGCAACCCCCACCTGCCGCAACCAGTTACGCCCCTCTTTGTTTTTGCCCCGCTGGGCTAGTTCAGACTCAGTATCCGAAGCCATGAACGTATAGTAATTGGTAGTATCAAACATGAAGCAGTCGGAGGACGAGGGCATTATCTCGGAGATCTTCCGAAGGAAAACTTGCGAAATTTTCGTGAGTTGTTGTTCTTCAACCTGATTCCATTTAAGCCAGAACATCTGCGAGTTGAGCTCATCCGTCTGAACAGGACGAATATGCTGTATGGCTGTCGTCTTATACCAGTTCGGCATGGCCCGTTTCGAGCAGGCCTCGATCATTCGATTATAGACTGCATAGAGAAAATACTCACCCACCGACGGCGCGTTATTATCTTTTTCCTGGTCCACAATTTCATCTACCAAGCCGGCAAGGTCGACTTCTTTTTCCACAAGATGAGCCAGCCAGAGGGCACCAAAGGACTGAGACTGGATTTTCTCCGGCAGGTTTTGGCGCCCCTGTGCCATTTCAAGTATACGATCTGGAGATCCCAGATACACCTGGTTGATGACCTTGGGCTTGCCATTAACCCTGGCGATCTCCCTGATGTAGTAATAGGGTCTTCCTTTTTTCATCTTTTTGTGTAGGTGAGCCATATCCAGACTATAACAGTAGGGTCTTACATGTGCAAGCAGAAAATTCTCATCAGGTTGATTTTTATAAATTTTTACGATTGAATTGCGGATCTGCGGTGGGGTCTTACGCGTTGTGCGCGGTGTAACCATCTGGATTTACAGATTAAATTGCCAAGAGACATGAGGAAATCTATAAACTCCTGTAAATGGCCTTTTCGCCCGATTTCTGTGTCGCTACGAAAAATAAAAATGCTCACATATTTTTAATATGCTGCGCTTTTTATTTTTCTATGCTCCTTGAACTCGAACAAAAATTCTCATTTCTGGACAGACACTATCTACCGGGACTATGGTCGAAGGGTTTGGTTTTGGACAGGATTCGGAGAAACGAATAGCCTCCGCTGCTGTACAGCTTCTTGGTATCATAATGGAAAAATGAAGCAACTTTTTCCTGGTCACCTGGATTGAGATGTTGAAACCAGTTTTGAGTCAGGTCCTCTCTCAGCAGGATATGGCTGATATTACGATGGAGTAACTCGCTTTTTATATTTTTCCCCTGTGAGGCAGAGCTGAGAATCCCTGTCAGAATACCTCCCCGCATCGGCATGTCGAAGATCGGTGTGAAGGACATGTAATATCCACGGTTCCCCAGGAAAATACAGAGTACGTTCGCGTCACGATTGAGATGATCGTTGGCATATTGAATGACTGGATATTCAGGACGGAACCGGGTGATGTACTGCTTCCTGTCCACGTTTCCAAGAATGTAGGAGAGCGGCTGGACATATTGAAACTGTTGAACAATATAACGGCCGTTGCAGGCAAGCATGGCGGCAGGAAGAGAAAGGCACAACAACATGAGATATCGTTTGGTCAGAATGGATTGTATTTCCGAGGTAATTGAAAAGATATTTTTTAGTCCGAAAATTGAAAGCAAGGTAAGTGATGGGATGATTGAGACTATATAACGGATTCGCAATGCCTCCTGAAAAAAGGTAAAGAAAAAAAAGAGGCCTGCAAATGCCACCAGGGTATATTTTTCAAGCTGCAGGCAACGGTTCGTCGATTTCCTGGAAAAAGCAAAAAAAGGCAAAAGGAACAAGAAGGGGTTGAGTTTTCCATCAAAATATTGAGGGTCGTCGTCCTTTCCTTCAAAGAAGAACCGAATCGGAAGCAGAAGTGCCTGCCACCAGGTTTCATGATACAGAATCTTTCGCGTTGCAAAAACACCACTGCCGCGACTTGTTATTTTCCTTACTATTTCTTCAGTATTCTTTCGGGTGGGGTGTCCCTTGTCCGCAGCTTTGCCGGAGGTCCACTGGAAAAGAGAGTTATAGAGGGGGTAGATCGGGTTGCCGGTCCAGAGGGTGTTTCTGATCAGCCAGGGGGAAAATGCAAGCAGGCTGGCCAGCACAAACAGGAGACCGAAGCCTGCAGCTTTGCCGCTGCTTGTTTTCCTGCGGTTTTGAGTTTGAGATCGTATGTAGAGTACAGGGATAAAAAGGGACAGCAGGAAAAAAGCGATAAGGCCGTTGTATTTTGTGCCTGCCGCCAGTCCACAGCAGATGCCGGCGAGGACCAGGTAGCGGGTTTTATACTTTGAATTCAGCCACCGAAACAGAAGAAGCAGGGAGGCTGTTGTGAAAAACATCAGTCCAAGATCCACATAGACGGTGATGGAAAGTTTGACGATGATTGGAATGGAAAGAAAGAAGAGGCTGCCTAGCAGGCCATACAGGGAAGAAATTCGTTTGCTGAGATAATCGTAAATGAGCCAGGCCGTGAGGAGGGCAAAAAGAAAATGAATGTATTTAGGTACAATGTCGTTACCTAAGTAAAGCGGGATCATATACAGCAGATCCAGGTTCATGGGATAGTAGGAAAAGGGGAGGCTCGGTATTTCGTATATTCCTCCGTGTTCAATGTAGAGCCGGGGAACAAAGAGGTGGTGGGTCAGGGCATCTCGGCTGACCGGCGGAACAGAAGAGAGCAGGAGAATACTGCCGACAAGACAGGCCAGGAATGTCAGGAAAAGAAAGATAAGATATTTTTCAGTACGGCGAACAGTCATGGCCGAGTGCACGGGGGCGCTTACTTAAGAGCCTGTTCAAGTATGTCAGCAGGGATGGAGCCGGCATAGACCTGTCCATTGATAACAAAGGAAGGTGTACCCGTAATCCCGAGTTTCATGCCCTGGCGAATATCACGTTGCAGGAAGAGGCGGATTTTTTCATTGCGGGTTGCCATGGCAAGCTCGCCGGAAGACAGGCCGGTCTTTTCGGAAAGTACCTTGGTGTTAAAGGGTTTTTTATCGCGGCCCAGTTGAAAGAGGATGTCGTTGGTTTGCCAGAATTTATCACGGGCAGCGGCATAGATGGCTATCATGGCCATTTTGCCTGCACCGATATGAAAAGGTGTGGGCACGACAATCTCATTGACGGTATGATCCATGGGGAAAGGGTGCAAACCCATTTTGTCGCATACTGATATTATTTCCCAATAGGTCAATTTTTTCACTGGACTCCACGATATTTTTCCTGTACCTTGCCGTCCATGGATGAAGAGATGGTCATACAGGGACGCCGGTTACAACGCACGGATATTGATTTTATCAGGCAATTGATTCAAGAGAATCCATCCTGGAATCGTCCCGTATTTCCAAGGAGATATGCAAGCTCTGGGACTGGAAAAGACCCAATGGCCAGCTCAAAGATATAGCCTGCCGCTCCATGCTGCGCAAGTTGCAAGATCTCGGTTTTTTGACCCTTCCCAAGCCCTTACATGCCGGGCATCACCAGCGAAAAATCAGAAAAGTTCCACACAGCACTGAACCCGTATGTGAGCCTCTGGCGGCAATACGTCCGATACGCCTTGTTGAAACGCATTCAAGACCTGATCAGGATAACCTCTTCTGTCACCTGCTCCAGCGTTATCATTACCTCGGCTTGCAGGCAACTTTTGTCGGCGAGAACATTCGATATCTGGCCTATGATGCATATAACCGGCCTCTTGGCTGCCTGCTCTTCGGTTCGGCTGCCTGGAAAACCAGGGCCAGGGATACATACATTGGCTGGGACATCAGAACCCGGGAACGTAACCTGCCGTTGCTCACCAACAATACCAGGTTTCTCGTATTACCCTGGGTGCAGGTAAAATGTCTGGCTTCCCACCTGCTGTCGCTCAGTTTGAGACAGCTTAACCTGGACTGGGAGGGCCGCTATGGCCATACGATTTCCCTGGTCGAAACCTTTGTGGATACAACTCGTTTCCGCGGCACCTGTTACAGGGCTGCAAACTGGATCCATGTCGGCCAGACGACGGGACGAAGTCGACA
>WGBG01000160.1 GCA_015494395.1 Deltaproteobacteria bacterium | reverse complement strand
GCGAAGCGGGTGGTGAACAAACTTTACATATAATGTATCTGTTCAACAATAGCATTTAACCACAGCAAAAGACAATACGGTTGTGAAGGTTCTAATCAGTCCAAACCTTACCAAAAAAGTCATCAGGGTGTATCATGCTCTGAATTATATCCTGAAAGGAGAATGTAATGGATTTCAGCATTGCAGTCATAATCCTGTGCGGCCTGGCCGGTGATTATATCTTCAAGAAGATGAAGCTGCCCGGACTTGTGGGCATGCTGCTTGTAGGCATTGTGGCAGGGCCGTATGTCCTGGGGCTTATAAGGCCTGAGATGATGCAGGTCTCCGGGGATTTCAGGAAGATTGCCCTGATTGTGATACTCCTCAGGGCCGGATTTGAGCTGAGGCGGGATACCCTGAACCGCGTTGGCAAAAGCGCTCTTCTCCTGAGTTGTATCCCGGCGGTGTTTGAAATTGCAGGGGTCATGCTGGTTGCCCCTCCCCTGCTTGGTTTATCCTGGCTGGATTCGGCAATTTTAGGCTCAATCCTTGCCGCTGTATCCCCTGCAGTGGTTGTTCCCCTGATGATAGATTTCATGGACAGGGGAAGGGGGGCAAAGAAGGGCATCCCCACCATGATACTTGCGGCATCAAGTATTGACGATGTTTTTGTCATTGTGCTTTTTACCATATTCCTTGGGATGTATGGGGGCGGTGATGTAAATATCTGGGCAAAGCTGGGAGAAATTCCTGTCTCAATTACCCTTGGAATCCTCATAGGTCTAATTCCAGGCTATATCCTCTGGCGGCTGTTTGAAAAGTATGACTGGAGACCTCCCAAGCGCACTTTGATGGTGCTTGGTGTTTCCATAGTGCTCACATGGATTGAAAAGAGGCTTGAGGGTATTGTGCCAGTGGCAAGCCTTCTCGGGGTTATGGCAATAGGCTTTATAATCCTTGAAAAATCCGAGCCAATTGCCCACCTGATGTCACAGAAACTCAAAAAACTATGGGTCTTTGCCGAGCTCCTGCTCTTTGTCCTTGTTGGCGCACAGGTAAACATCCATGTTGCATGGGATGCAGGCTTTGCAGGATCCATTGTGATCCTTGTGGGTCTGATATTCAGGAGCGTGGGTACCTATATCAGTCTCATCGGAACGCCCTTTACCATGCAGGAGAAGATATTTACCATTGTTGCCTACATCCCCAAGGCTACTGTTCAGGCTGCAATCGGGGCAGTGCCTCTTGCATACGGCGTTGCCTCAGGTGACCTTATCCTTGCTGTTGCAGTGCTCTCCATACTCCTTACAGCGCCTCTTGGCGCCATTGGCATAATGATACTGGGTGAGAAGGTCCTGGATTATGGCGAACGCTCTCCCTACAAGTTCAAGGACCTGCGGATAAAGCTTGGGCTTCCAAGGGTAGGGGAGCGGTGCAGGGACCGGCGTGACGGCACTCTCTGGAAGGTGATAGAGGAGAGGGAATTCTGGCTTGAAGGCCCTGAAAACATGGCAGTGCCAGCCATAGAATTACGGCTCTGGGCAGAGCAGAAGAGCAGTGGCCAGGGGCAGGGTGAGACCCAGTACATAACCTTTACCCCTGACAGCCAGCCCTTTAACACCCAGTGGGAAATCATATATGACTGGTAGCAGGTGGCAGGGCTTTCCATGAAACAGGTATGGCAACTGCCCGATATAATTGACCTTGAATATTTCCTGAACCTTGACAGGCGAATTGAAGAGGAAGAAGGTGAAGATGCGCTGATTAAAAGGGACAGGGCGCTGTATCTTAAGCGCCTTAAAGGAAAAGATGCCGCAGGGACTGCCATACTCCTGAGGCAGTGGCTTGATTCAATGCGCAAGCATCACGCAGACGGCCTGCTTCCAGGTAAGTTATGGTATGAGGCATACCGGCTTGCTTCAATCCTTGCCCTGTGCATTGGAGCTGTCATGGGGGCAGGGGTAGCCCTGTCTCTGCTTGTCTATAACGGCAGGGAGCCAATAAATGTCTCCATCTTCCTGCTTGTGCTCGTCTTCTCCCAGTTATTTCTAGTTATCCTCACCACCATTTTTCTCATTTTGAGCAGATTTAGTAACTGGGACAAGGCTGCACGCCCTGCCATATCCCTTGTTTCACGCCTCTTTTCTCTTCTACTTAAGTGGCTCGCTTCAAAGATTCCTGTAAAATCATTGCAGGATTTCCAGGCAGCCATCGGCAACATGAGAATGATGCGGCAGGTGTACGGCTCCGTGTACATCTGGCCCTTTTTCCTGCTGATTCAGCTCTTTGGAACAGGATTTAACCTGGGTGCCCTTGCAGCCACCCTTTTACGGATAACCTGTGTGGATCTTGCCTTTGGGTGGCAGTCCACCCTTGAGCTTGGCCCTGATACTGCGTACAGCATAGTCCGTTTCCTGGCAGCGCCCTGGGCCTGGATGCTTCCTCCGGGAGTTGGATTTCCTGATGCAGGGCAGATTGCTGGGAGCAGGATGATATTAAAAGAGGGTATTTATCACCTTGCAACAACAGACCTTGTCTCATGGTGGCCCTTTCTGTGCATGTGCATACTGGTTTACGGCCTGCTTCCCCGCCTAGGGCTTTTTGTATTCGGGCAGTTCATGCTGAGGCGTTCGCTGCGTCAAATAAATTTTGAGGCAGCCCGTTTCAGGCCGGTTATAAGACGCATGACCGTTGAAACATTGAGTACATCAGGGCTGACTGAGCAGGTGACGATCAAGGGGAAGTCCCCTGTTACTGATAAATCCGGCAGCAATATTGAGCAGGAGGTTGAAAAAACAGGTAATGAGGCAGGGGGTGTTTCTAAATCTTTCTTACCTCAGCCTGCCCTGGTGCTTGTTCCTGAAGACATTGCGGAAGTGCTTGACCGGGAAAGTCTTGAGCGCTTTGGGCATAAGGCAGGCTTTAATGTGACGGAGACAGAGGTTGTTGATGAAGAGTGCCAGATTGAAAAAGAGCCCTGCGGCCAGGCAATACGTTCACGCCTGCAGGAACACATCGGGCCGGTGGTGGTTGTCAGGGAGGCATGGATGCCTCCACTTAGAGAGACCATTGATTTCCTGAAACAGGTCAGGCGCATGTCCAGGCAGGATAATGCCATTATCATCCTGCTTGCAGGCCGTCCTGAACCGGATGGAGGCTTGAGGTCAGCAGCCAGACAGGATGTGGAACAGTGGCAAAGACAGGTTGCAGCCATTGGGGACCCGTGCATGATGGTCATGGAATTTGATTTAACATGAACAGGAAAGTCCCGGAATTTGTAATTGCAGGCCATCCCAATGAGGGAAAATCCTCTGTGCTATCAACACTTGCCGAGGATGACAGTGTGCGTATAAGCCCCATTCCCGGAGAGACAAGGGAGTGCAGGAGCTTTCCTGTTGTAATCGACGGGGAAGAGATAATCCGCTTTGTTGACACTCCGGGCTTTCAGAACCCTTTCAAGACATTACGGTGGATGCGGGATTTTAGCGGCCCCTATAATAAACTGCTTCCTGATTTTATAGCTGCACACAAACAAATTCCTGAATTTCATGATGACTGCACCCTTCTTGAGCCCATGATCCATGCCTCCGGGATTATCTTTGTGGTGGATGGCTCAAGGCCCATGAGAAAAAGCGACAGGGCAGAGATGGAGATTCTCCGTCTTACAGGCAAGCCCAGAATGGCTGTAATTAACTGCAAGGAGGATGAAACCGGCTGGCTTGATGAGTGGAGGCACGAGTTCAGGCGGCACTTTAACCTGGTCCGTATCTTTAACTCATGCAGGGAAACCTATCAGGGCCGAATAGAGCTGCTTGAGAGCCTTAAGGGGATTGACCAGGAGCTTTCTCCTGAACTGAGTACTGTTATCCGTACCATAAAAAATGACTGGAGGGCCAGGAAGGAGCGCACCTCAGAGATCTTTATCCGGATGTTTCAGGATATACTCTCATACACTGATGGGGCTGCAATCAGGAATCATCAGGACAGGAAAGGGGTGGAGGAGAGGCTTTTTGAAAGATACAGAAGATTTGCATGGCGGTGTGAGCAGGATGCATTCAGCAGGATAAGGAAGATTTACAGGCATAATGTGTTTAACTGCCCCATGCCTGAACCTGACATATTGAAGGAAGATATATTCAGTGAGGCATCATGGGAGTTTCTTGGCCTTACCGGAAAACAGCTTGTGTTTGCAGGTGCTGTGACAGGTGCAGCAGCCGGAGCAGCTCTGGATCTTGGGCATGGCGGGCTTTCTCTTGGGCTGTTTTCTGCAGCCGGTGGCATCCTTGGGGCAGCCGGCACGGCATTTAAGGCAAGGAAGCTCCTGTCCGGAGTCAGGGTCATGGGCATGAACCTTGACCGTCACCTGATAAGGGTAGGGCCTGCGGCAAACATCCAGCTTCTCTACATACTGATTGACCGCGCACTTATCTTTTACAGCCACATTACAGGTTGGGCTCATGGGCGGCGGGATTATGAAAATGCTGAAAAATTGGGTAAACAGGCCAGCGCCCAAGGGGTTACAGCAGGATGGGACAGGCAAAGACAAAAGGTATGTGAACGGTTTTTCAGATATGCCACAGGAAAATCAGTAGGGAGGGATGCAGAGGCAGAAGAAAAATTCAGGGCTATGATTGAAACATGCCTGGAACCCTAAGGGACAGTCTCTAAGGGCACGGCGGGCCGTGCCCCCGGGTAATAATATCCTAAGTTGAGCGTTTCAAAATGGGAAAAACTATTTTTACAGTGGAATTAAAAGGAGTTATATCAATAATAGCTTTCCAATTTTGAAACCCTTCGGGATTGCCGGATTCACTGCATCTCCTTTGTCATCGGTCTTCCCACATAGCCTACTATAGTGGGAAGCCCTCTTTCGCGGATATGCAGCAAATCTGACAATCGCACAACTTAGGATTATTCCTTCCCTGCTTCGTCTTTTTCTGCGTCAATAAAATCCTGTTTCGTGATTTCAAAGTCCGCAGTGTGGCCGGAGTCCACCCTCAGCACAATTGTCATGTTGTCCTTTACCGGCGGGGTAAATTCAAAATTCCCCTGTTTGTCAGTAGTTCCCTCAAGGAGTTTTTTGCCTGACTGGTCAACTACATAGATCTTTCCACCCTGAATCTTTGCACCGCTACTGAAAAATGCCTCAACATGCACCTTTCCGCCCTCAACATAGCACCACAGAACAGGTGCGTGGGCAAGCGCGGTGACTGAGAGCGCCATAACAGTGGCTAAAACTGCGGCGGCAGCCATAAACTTTTTCGTGGTTAACCTGTCAATTAACAGATGGGGATACATGATATTTCCTCCCTTTTAATGGTGAAATGTTATGGTCTGTGATGCTTCAAGCCTGGCTTACGCTCCTCTTTGTTATGAGCGGTTTTAACAAAAGTGAGCCATAGAAGAGGAAGCTTGATACCAGCACAATTACAGCCCCGGTGGGTACCGGCAGGAATCCTGCCAGAAAGAGCCCTGCAGCAGTGCTTATTGTGGCAAACAGGATGCTTACCCACACAAACTGACGCAGGTTATTGACAACATTCTGGGCGCCTGCCGCAGGAACAACTATCAGCACCAGCACCAGCAGCGCGCCTATGAGCTTGAGGCTTGAAACCACGACCACTGTCATAAGGGTCACAAAAATGTATTCCAGCAGGACTGGACGTAAACCGCGTGCCTTTGCAAGCACTGGGTTGAAACTTCCAAGCATCACCCGGTTAAAGAGCAGCAGGAATACTATGCCTGCCCCGGTGGATGCCGCTGCAAGGGCAAGAAGGTCCTGGTCATTCAGTGTTATCAGGCTTCCAAAGAGTATTGCCTCAACCTGGTGTATGTTGAACTGGCTGGTAACAATGGTCATTAGCACAATACCTATGCCCAACACCTGGGCAAGTACTACGCCAATGATTGTATCGTTTGGAAGGCGTGAGCGGTTTTTAACAAAGGTCATAACCAGGGCAACAATAAGGCAGAACCCGTACAGCCCGGCATAGGTGCCGTCAACCGGCTCACCGAATAACAGGCCTATTGCAACGCCGGACATGGCAGCATTACCGATGGTCTGCGTGAAAAAAGACAGTTTTTTGGTTATGACCACTGTTCCCAGCGCACCAAGCATGGGGCCTGCAATAAGGGCAGCAAGCATACCCCTTATCATGAAGGTGTGCTGAAAAATTTCAGGCAGGTAGCCTGCCGATGCCCAGCCGCTTATGATGTTATAAATAAATTCCATTGTAACTGTTCAGTGTACTTATGTTAATAAATGTTGGTAAATGGTCCTGTTTTTCCGTTCCGGAGAACAATTTCTTCCTAGATTGAGCGATTGTCGGATTTGCTGCAGATCCGCGAAAGAGGAATTCCCATAATAGTCGGCTATATGGGGATTCCTCTGACAAAGGAGATGCAGTAAATACGGCAATCCAGAAGGGTTTCAAAATCTGGAAAGCTATAATCGACATAACTCCTTTTAATCCCATTAAAAAAATAATTTTCCAGATTTTGAAACGCTCAATCTAGGAAATACACTCTTGCACTTTATCAATATACTCACTGTCTTACTTCTGAGGCACTATGTTGTGCGACAGGAGATAATCAGCAATTCTTTCGGCAATGACCCTATGCACAGGGGGAGACGGATGAGGATCAAATGCGCTGGCCATATAGTCCCGCTTGCTGAACTGGCTGACAATATCGGAAAGGTCGATAAACAGGACATTATCCCGGTGCAGGCGTTCTTTGAACTCATCTGAAAAGCTGTGACCCAGCGAGGGAAGCAGCGCCACTACAGGGATAGCATTATGTGTAATGGCTGCCTTGCGGAATTTCTTTAAATACTCATAGGATTCCGGCACTTCCTCTTGCTTATCTGTCTCGTTTTTATTGGATAAACTATAATAAACATCTCTTATCAGATAGGTAAGATGGATTGAGCGCAGCACCTTCTTTATTTTTGAATCCTTTTCAGCAATATCTGAAGAAGCGTGCACTGTGTATCCCCACCTGTCCACTGTACCGGTCCGCCCGAGATTAAAATCCTCCGGAATCACTGCCATTATCATTATATCGGGCTGTACCTCAGGCATCCTGCATGCCGCTGTTGCAGCCATCTCACGAACACTGTAGGCAGAGACCCCGAAGTTAAATACAGTAACCTGACGTTCAAGGCACTTCGCCAATATCTTTTCAAGCTGAAAACAGTACGTCCCCGAGGTCTCAGGCACTCCCTCACCGAAGGTAACTGAATCTCCTGCCACTGCAATTCGTATCTCTTGTTCATTCTTCTGGCCGTACCTGGCACATGCCTCATCTGACCGCAGACCAAGGGAGTCAGTATTTATCACTGCAAGCCCCCTTGCCCTTGCATGCTCAAGACAGGGCTTATGAACGTAGGGAATATCCTGGCATGATGGAAAAGGTGTGTATATGGGATCGTAAATGTAATGGTTTGAGTATCCCCATAGACGAACTGCAACCTCAAGCAGTATCACAGAGACCAAACCAAGATATATCAAGTATAAAATTGTTTTACTTGTTTTGCCGGGCTTCATTGAAAAAATTAAAAAATTTTATAAACAAACTTAAAACATGTTAAATCTTTTGTAACTGTTCAGCGCATTTATTCAACGAGGTTGGTAAATGGTCTTGTTTTTCCGTTCCGGAGAACAATTTCTTGTTTTTCTAAGGCTTGCTCCGCCAAAATCGCGAAACTCACTCGTACCTCGCTCAAACAGACGCGATTTTATGACTGCGCTTCGCCAAGAAAAACTACGAAATTCTTCAAAGTCACTCCAAAACAAGACTATTTACCACGCTGAATAGATACAATCTTTTTATATCAAATCTAAGTCAAAATCATTTATCAAGGATTACCAGCTCCTGCGGCGTTGCTTTTTAAAAGACTCCCGAAGTAATATCCACGCCCTCCACAACATGATAAATGGAGCGAACAAAAGGGCACGATACACGCCTATGGGAGCCCTGGCAGAAAAAAGTCCTGCAAACGTATAAACAATTATGGCACTAATATTAAAAAACCAGATCAAGCACACAACACCTGTGCTTCCTGAAACCCATAAAACTGGCAGAAACAGCGCCCCTCCGCCAAGAACCATGAGGAAAAATACAGGAAAGGGTGGAAACAGAAGCTCAAGTGCACTATCAAGACAGGCAAGCTCACCCCTCGTAAATGAGGCCTTAAGGAGCAACGGGACATAGCGATTTCGCACCTCCAGTTTCCCAAGGTCCCAGCGGAGCCTCTGCCTCTCTGTCCCACGGATACTGTTGTGAAGCTCAACACTGATCCTTGCCTTGTCAGCAAAACACACCCTGATCCCGTGCAACCTCAAAAACATGGTAAACTCAACATCCTCTACAAGGGTGGTGGTGGGCCAGCCAAACCTCTCAAGTATTTCCCTTGAAAAGCACATCCCTGTACCCATGAGGTTTGCAGACCACCCAAGCCTGCTTCTGCCACGATAACGAAGGTTACGATTTAGAGCAAAACCCAGGAACGAAAGGCTTTCAAATACGGAATTTTCAGGGTGCCTTACCTGGGAGTAAGCCTGAATCGCCTTTTCACCACTGCAAATGCAGTCATTCATAACGTCTAAAAAAGACCTGTCCACCCAGGTATCCGCATCGATTACAATAAAGGCATCATGAGAACATGTTGGAAGAAGCCTTTCAAATGCCCACTTCAGGACAAAGCCCTTGCCAGCAGGCCCAGGCTCATGACGCTCAAGCACCCTGGCTCCCATCTTTTTGGCAATACCTGCGGTATTATCATCGCACTTGTCAGCCACAACAACAATGTCAAACAGGCTCCCTGGATACTCAACCGATCTTGCCGCGTTTATGGTATCAGCAATGCAGCTCTCCTCATTGTGTGCGGGAATAACTATACAGAAAATGGTGCCAGGGGCATGGTGCCTTATCCGTCTTTCAGGAAGCAAAGAGGCTACAGCAAGCACAAAAAGATAAAACAGGGCAAGCAGGAACACCAGGCCCGTTATTGCTGCGATAGTCTCTATTATTATCATCTTGGTTAATGGATATTCAGAAGAATTTGTAAAAAATAAAGTATCTATTCAGCTTCGTGAATGGTCTTGTTTTGGAGTGACTATGAAGAATTTCGTAGTTTTTCCTGGCGAAGCGCAGCCATAAAAATCGAGTCTGTCTGAGCGAGGGACGAGCGAGTTTCGCGATTTTGGCGTAGCAAGCCTTGGAAAAACAAGAAATTGTTCACCGGAACGGAAAAACAAGACCATTCACTAACCTCAATTACCATCAATACGCTGAACAGTTACAAAATAAAAAGAGGCGGTCAGGGTGGATACATCATGAAATATAATGATTTCCCAAAACGGCCATACCATTATCATGGCTTACGGCTGGCAAAAAGGCGGTGCCTCAACACGGTCAGCACAAACAGCATATTCCCCGGAATATAGCGCTTCCAGAGCCTTCGGGGCTCCACTGCCAGCCGGCACAGCCACTCAAAGCCATTATCAAGCAGCCACTGGGGACCCCGGGCGGTTCTGCCGGATACGAAATCAAAAAGCCCACCTACCCCCCAAAGGCAGCGTGGCGCAAGCCTTGAGGCATGTTCGAGCATCCACAACTCCTGTTTAGGGGCTCCAAAGCCCACAACAAGGAGTTTTGCACCACTGCTGTTAATCATGTCAATTATCCTGTCTGTTTCCTGTGATGAAAAATAACCGTGATGGGTACCTGCTATATCAAGCCCTGGCACCCTATGCACAAGCCTCTCTGCAGCCTCTTTAGCCACCCCTTCTGCTGCTCCAAGGAGGAAAATCGGTACATCCTTGACAGCACACTTTCTGCACACATCATAGATAAAATCCGCAGCGGTTGACCTTCCAGGAAGGCGATGCCCCCACAATCTCGCCCCAAGAACAACCCCTATGCCATCGGCATAAACCAGACTTGCGCGGTTCAAGGCATCTCTATACTTATTATTTTTCTGGGAAAGGAGCATGCAGTCGGCATTTACATACATCACTGTTTTCTGCTCCTGCCCCAGGGCAAAGCTGGTAATTGCATCAACAAGGGCAGAAGTATCAACCCTGTCTACGCACACACCCAAAAAATCAATGCAATCCCTGGGGCTGCAACATCCAGACATCTGCATCCCTGCCTGCACGTCAGGCTCTTATCCTTGCAAAGTCAAGGATGTGTCCCAGAACTGCCTTTCCTCCCCTGAGCAGATAACCAAGGTCCTCCATGCTCCTTACATTCATGACCTGGCGCAAGACAAAACGCGGGGTCATAAAGGACTTGTATATGTCGCTGCAGAGCTTCATTACCTCCTCAGCCTCCATATCAGGAGTGACAAGCACTGGTTCTGTCATATCGTAACGCTCCCAGGCATCTACAGGCGAAAACCGTATCCAACCCTTTTCCACCGCCTCCTTAAACAGGGGAGTGCCAGGATACGGAACCACAACTGTGCTTTGCAGCATCTCTGCATGTCCCTTTGCCATAAGACTTCTTGCAAGATCAAGGGTACGAACCGCATCAGAACGTGTTTCCCAGGGATAGCCCACCATAACGGTCAGTTGAATATCTATACCTGCCTCAGACGCCATGCGGCACCCTTCCACAATATGCTCCACCTTTATGTTTTTGTTGATGCGGTCAAGGGTGGCCTGATTTGCAGACTCAAGGCCGGACTTCATCTTCCTGAACCCGGCCCTTTTCATAAGTGGCAGCAGCTCCGGATTCTTGACAAGGAAATCAAAACGCATGTTGCATGAAAAGAGGATCTCCTTGTTAAGCCCCCTTTCTATCATGCCTTCACAAAACTCCTTTAACCACCTTCCTGCCGGGAAGTTACCTGTATCATCAAAGATCTCCCGCACACCATAGTGGTCAACCAGCATCTCTATCTCATCCAGCAGACTTTCCACAGAACGCCGCCTGAATGAGGGAAATGTAGTTGTCCATGAACAAAAGGTGCATTTACCCCACTGGCAGTCCCTACCTGCCATTGTATATCTGAAGGGCTCACGTTTTTTCCATTTTTCAAAATACAGATGGGCCTTTGTAAGATCTCTGTCAATAAAGGGAAGGGATTTCAGGTCGCCATCAAGCACAAAGTGCCCGGTATTGCCTACAGTATCTCCATCCCTGTAGTACATGCCCCTGGGCATGTCCCCATGTCCAGAGAGGGCGTTTACCAGGTCTTGAAGTGAAAAATCATAATCACCGCCGGTAAGAACAAAATCAACCGGTGCCTGGTGCATGGACTCCTCAGGGAGGGCTGTCACATGATCACCCATAAGCAGGGTACGCACATCTGGCGTCCTCTGCTTTATGTCTCTGACGATATCCCAATGGAGCTTGACCACAGGGGTCTTTGTCTCCATTGCCACCAGATCAGGGCGTTCATGCTCCACTGTCTCAAGGAAATGGCTGTACGGAAGGCCTTCTGCAATGCCATCATACCAGATCACATCGTGGCCGGACCTGTCCAGCAAAGTGGCGGCAGACGCGGTTACCAACGGATAGATGTATGAACCAATACTCATCCACTGAAACTGCCTGTTCTGGGTAAGCATAGGGCTCCCCTTACCTTCAAGCCGGGGATAAGCGATCATTATCTTCATTTATGGCACATCTCCATACAGACATTACGGCGTATCTACTCACATGGTACCGCATCTGCTTTGTTGTCGGGGAATCGAAGTACAGGGAATACGCCTTCACCCCCTCCGCCTTGCATCTGCAGCACCCTGTGAGTAGCTACGTTACATAAAAAGTATTTTCCGCTATAAGAATTCTCATGAAAGGGCCAAGCAGTTACATTCAGGCTCAACACCTCACACGGCTCCTTTTCCGGAAAGCACAACCGGAATTGTCTTGAGCAGAATCCTAAAATCAAGCCCAAGCGACCAGTTATCAATATATTTAAGATCCATCTCTATCCACTGTGTAAAGGATATATTACTGCGGCCGCTTATCTGCCAAAGACATGTTATACCGGGACGTACACTGAAACGCCTGTTAAACCAGTGCTTGTCAAATTCATTATAATCTCTTACAGGTAAAGGTCTTGGTCCTACCAGGCTCATATCACCCTTTAGCACATTAAAAAGCTGGGGCAGTTCATCAATACTGCTTTTTCTGAGGAACCGGCCTATTGGTGTAACCCGTGGATCATTCCTGATTTTAAAAACCGGGCCATCTGCCTCATTAAGGGCCTCAAGCTCTTTTTGAAGCTCCTCGGCATTCTCCACCATGGTACGGAATTTATATAGCTTGAAAAGACGCTTGTTCAACCCCAGCCTCTTCTGAACAAAAAAGACCGGACCTGGCGAGGTAAGCTTGACGGCCAGTGCAGTCAGGGCAAAAACAGGTGAAAGCGCAAGCAGCAAGACTGAAGAAACGGCTATATCAATTATCCTCTTAATGATCAGGAAGCCCGAGTTCATATTCCCGGTAAAAAGGGTCATTACAGCATTGTCTTCAAAATACTCAAGTTTTGATTTTGCAAGGCTTACAAAAAAGAAATCTGCCAGTATCCGGACTGTAATCCCCTGCTCTACGCACAGCCCTATTATCTCATTATATTTTGAGTATGATGATTTTACAGGCAGACAGAGCACAACTTCATCCACCACATTTCCCCTTAAATATGCAGGCAGACATCCTAGAGGAATCAGGGGATATCGCCTTTTAAACTCTTCATCAGCGCCATTTACCCACTTGGTATCGGCAAATCCAAGAAGTTCATAGTTCTGGTGTCTGTTTGACAAGAGCCGCTTGGCAAAATTGATTGCCCGGCTGTTAGTGCCAACCATCAGAAGTCTTTCTCGAGTTATACCCATGCCCCCTGTCCTGGCTAGAACAATTCGTATAATATTTCTGGTGAGCACCATCATCACCCCGGAAACCAGCCAGAACACCGCCAAAAACAAGGGTGTTACCATAATTACGTCAAATATGCCTGAGGCAACAAACAGTACCACTGTATTAACAGTCACCGATTTTAAGATATCCCTTGCCTCTGCCCACCGGGAGGAGAGTCTTCCGGTTTCATAAAGGCCGTAGAGGGAAAAAACAATGTGCCAGGAAAGTACAAGCGCAAGAAATAGAATTAAGTTATCAAGGCTGATGCGCATGGCCAGAAACTCTTCCAGGGAGAACTCCCCCATGCGCCAATTGACAGCAATTGTAGCAACCCCAAAGGCAAAGACTACACATAGAAGATCTATTACCTGAAAATATCTTAACAGTAGCTGAAATCTGTATTGCTGCATATAATCGTTTTTATCCGAAAATGGCTCAACTCTGAGAGCTCAAAGTAAAAGAAGGCGCGGTTATTGCTTAGCCATACACCAAAAAATACAACAAAAGATTGTAAATATGCATTTTTTGTGCCGAAAATTAAAAAACAGAATCAGACAGTCAACCTGCCCTTCAAAGGACACAACTGCTAAACGAGGAAGTATGACTCAAAAAAGACTGTAACTGTTTAGCGTATTTTTTTAATGAAGGTTGGTAAAAGGTCTTGTTTTTCCGTTCCGGTGAACAATTTCTTGTTTTTCTAAGGCTTACTCCGCCAAAATCGCGAAACTCGCTCGTTCCTCGCTCAGACAGACGCGATTTTTGTGGCTGCGCTTCGCCAAGAAAAACTACGAAATTCTTCATAGTCACTCCAAAACAAGACCATTTACCACGCTGAATATATACAAAAGATTAAACCTTAGATTGAGCGTTTCAAAATCTGGACAAATGTTGTTTTAACGGAATTAAAAGGAGTTATGTCGATTATAGCTTTCCAGCCTTGAAACCCTTCGGGATTGCCGTATTTACTGCATCTCCTTTGTCAGAGGAATCCCCATATAGCCGACTATTATGGGAATTCCTCTTTCGCGGATCTGCAGTAAATCCGACAATCGCTCAATCTAGGTAAAAGATGTATGCACACAGGGGGCAGCATCTCCAAGACTGGAGAGCACGAACAGTTACGGATTCGCCTGAAAAAGGAACAGTGCAGTCAACACCCCTCGCGGCTAAAATACCGGCTTATAAACAGCAAAGCTGAAGTTGATGGGGATGTTCTTTCGTATATAGAGATCAACCCATGTGTTGACATTGGCGATAACTGATTTGGGCACGTAAACAATGTCATATGCCTGAAGCGTAATATTCTGAGACGTATCGGATCCTTCAAGGACCTTTTCCATATCCACCCTTAGAACAGATGGTTTTGCTAAGCCACTATGACGTATAATGAGGATTTCATCTTCTATGGCAGTATCTTTCATCCCCCCGGCCATGGCGATTGCCTGAAGTACATTAAGATAACCATCTATCTTCACAACGCCCGGTTTTTGCACCTCACCGTCTACGTACACCTTCTGGGCTTCAAATTTCTTTACTATTACCGTTAATTCTGGATTTGATAGGTATGAATCATATTTTTCTGTCAATACCTTGACCAATTCCGATGGGAAAAGACCTGCTGCCATCACATCATGAACAAGCTGCAGGGAAATTCTGCCATCAGGCCGCACAACCACCTCTTCATTAAGTTCCTTATTGTAGAAGAACTTTATCTGAAGCTCATCGCCGGGGTGAATCACATACTTTGGCATGGCCCTGCTAACAGACGGTGCAGGCTGGGGCGGCATTCCAGGCTGAGTCAACATAACCGGTTGCTGGATTCTGGCTGAACATCCCTGCAGAATAACTGCTGCCAGCATCACCATAAATATCCTGCACATCTCACAAATACCGAATGCCGTCAAATAAGGACGATAACAACGGCTGTAATTTATGTTTTCAGGAAAACGTGACATATTTCCTGGTATCCTGTTTCACTTTCCATGGTCTAAAAAGATGGTCATAAAACAGCGCATAGGCCAAACTTAACGCCGCACCCAGTATGATTCCCACCAGCAGATTGATCTTTTTCTTAGGTTTTACTGGCTTAATTGGTTTTATAGGCTTTTCAATAACAACCACATTCACTATCTTATGAGTATCCATTGCCTCTAGAATCCGGGTTTCCTCCAGTTTGGCAACAAAATTCTCGTAATTTGATTCTGTTATTTCTACATCTTTCATGAGCATATTGAGCTCAGGCTCTACATCACCGTATTTTTCTAGATCAGATGCAATACCTTCCAGTTTTTTCTTCAGTGCCTCATTCTTGGCTAACTGTGAATTTTTCTGCACCCGGGCTTCAACTAGTGCCTGCTCAACAAAATGATGCAGAGGATTAATTCCGGTTCTAACTCTTTCATTATTACCAACCGGCTGATTAGCCAGAAAATCCTCTACTATTTCAATCTGTTCCCGAACCTTTTTTACCAGTCTGTTGTTTCCCTTATACTTTTGAAGAAGATCCTTTTCCCTGAGCTTTAATGTAAGGAGCTGTGCTCGTGCAGTATTTACATCATTATTGGTGCCCTTTTCATCCGAAAGCACCGCCTCGGGTTTCACAGATTTAATAATGGACGTAAGAGAGGCTATCTTTTCATCAAGGGAATGAAGATAACTATCGCCCTGAACAATAAGGGTACTTATTTCCTTGTATTGTTCGAGCAAAAGTTTCTGCTGATCTTTCAAGGAGATAATATGGTGCTTTGCCATGAATGCCTGAAGTTTCTTTTTTGCCTGCTCAAGTTTTTTTCTGTAAACGGCAAGCTGATTCTCAAGAAACGGCATGCGTGGATCCTTAAAAACCTCAAGGTGCCTCTCCTTGAAATAATCTATCAGCAGATCTACTACTTTGACTGTTATATCCGGATTGGAGTCTTCATAGGACACGCGCAGAACCCCTGCCCCCTTAATCTGCTGCACCGTGAGTTTCTTTCTGAAACGCGCCACAGCACGAGCCATGAGTGTCTGTGAATCACCACCTTTTTCTGCCAGCTTGGGAAAGAGTGTTTCAATACCAATGGTAGATATAACCTTTTGAATAAGTTCAGCGCTTGTAAAGATCTGGATCTCCGTATTAAGGATCTCCTCACGATTAAATGAAACAAGGGGTTGTACCTCTCCCCTTAAAATCGGATCCACTGGGCGGTATGTGTATTCCCTGCCGTATCTTATCAGTATGCGGGAATCAGCAACATAGATAGGTGTCTGAAGAAAAGTCACAAGAATCGTCAGCAGCATGACAACTGCAAATACGATTAACATGCCCTTTCTGTGCCGCTTGAGCAAACTCCACAGCACATTAAGGCTACTATAATCTCCTGAAGATTCTCTCATCTCTCTCCTGCCCTGCCACATCAATGAGAAGAATAGCCATCTTCACAATATTATATGCGGCAGAATCACTTCTCCCCCAGCCACTATAATTAGTGGCTTAAATATCCATCATTGCAATGGACATTCAGCTTTTTACCAAAGAACTCCCATATTCTCAATAGTTTTTTCAAATTTCACTTTTTGTGTTGCCTGGACTCAAAAACTTTATTATATATCCTCATTCCAAATTTCGGCCTGCCTAACCCAAAGCGCTTAGGAGTACTCTCTCCAAAGATCAAGTTTGACGTGTTTATAACCCATGCTTAAATTCAAATATGCCGTCATAGCACTGGTGATCGCATCGTCTACCCTCTTACTCCTTCTCCCCCCCAAGATACTTACATTCCACCAAACCATGGTTGCAGCCATCTCAGTACTCACAATCTGTTTCTGGGCAACAGGCATTATCCCGGAGTTTATGACATCACTATGCTTTTTCGTTGTAAGTATGCTACTCTCCCTTGCACCGGCAGGAACCATATTTTCAGGTTTTACCTCGTCAGCAGTATGGCTCATATTTGGCGGCCTGATACTTGGTATTGGAATCAACACCACGGGTCTTGGGAAGAGGGTAGCAAGAATAATTGCCCATAACCTGCACGGCAGATACAGTGGTATCATTGCAGGGCTGGTTGCAGGTGGCGTGATGTTCAGCTTTGTAATGCCGTCTGCCATGGGCCGGGCCGTTCTCTTGACACCCATAGCATCATCCATGGCAGAACATTTTGGATTTTCCCAAAATACCCGGGGCAGAACTGGTGTAATACTTGCGGTAATCCTGGGTTCATTCATACCGGCTTTTGCAATTCTTCCGGCAAATGTTCCAAACATGGTCCTGGCAGGGATGACAGAAAGCCAGTTTCACATTTCCCTGCTTTACGGCCCCTACTTGATGCTTCACTTCCCCATTATGGGATTTTTAAAGGCTCTGCTCATCACAGCCATAATTGTATGGCTCTTTCCGGACACGCCCTCAGAGAAAAATGAGATGGATTCCTATAAAAACAATAACCCGTTGTCATCCAAGGAAAAGATGCTATCGACTGTTTTGATAGTCATGCTGATACTATGGGCAACGGATTTCCTGCACCATATTTCTCCAGCCTGGATCGCTATGGCTGGAGCTGTATTTCTCATGCTTCCTGGAATATCAGTGGTGCCTGCCAAGGTGTTTAACGAAAAGATGAACTGGGCATCTATTATCTTTGTGGCAGGAATCCTTGGCCTGGGTGCCCTGATCAACAAATCAGGGCTTGGCCATGCTCTGGCTGGCGAGCTTATTAAATTCCTGCCCCTGGCGCCGGGCAAGAATTTCATAAATTTCATGTCGGTAAGCCTTGCCGCGGCAACAACAGGAATTTTTACCACCCTGCCCGGAATTCCAGCAGTTTTTACACCTTTTTCCGAACCACTTGCCAGGGCTACGGGCTTCAGTATTGAGAACATAATAATGCTTCAGGTAGTAGGTTTTGCAACGGTATTTTTCCCATACCAGGCCCCGCCCATAGTAGTAGGCATGCAAATTGCAGACGAAAAATTTACCCCAGCGTTAAAATGCTGCCTTGTTCTTGCCGTTATAACCATTCTGGTTTTATTCCCGCTTGATCTCATGTGGTGGAAATTTAGAGGGGTGATATAATACAGTTGTTCTTGAATCGGGACAGCACAAACACTCCCTCGAATTATTCTAAAAACATACAGCCAATAACTTACTGGCTGATTATATGGAGGAATTAATGAACAGATTCAAACTGCTCCTGACATGCCTCATGTTAACCATGCCTCTTATCCAACTGATACAACCATCCGATACCTTTAGCTGTGTAGGCAGGGTACTTCATGTGGCAATTTATGACACCACAGATCAAAATATATTAGGGCAGATGCTTGCCGTTTTTATTAACGAAAGGACAGGCACCACTATTGAGCTGAAACAGGCGGCCACCCCTGAAGAGTGCTTTGAACTGGTAAAAAAAGGCGATGCAGACATCTTCATCGGTTACATAGGATCACCCGTTACAAAAGGCACAAAAAAATTTGTTGGAAGCTCCACCGACGAAACATATTCACTGGTCAAACAGTACTATAGGGAACAGTATGGCATGGTTATTCTTAAACCTTTCGGTTACAAGGGCCCTGTAAAAGGATCAGGCCCGGTACCCGGGGCTTCCCTGGCAGTGCCCATTACCACGCGCAAGGTGCTTGATCGCTTTCCAATTCTAGACAGGGTAATCAACAAGCTAAGCGACAAGATTGATGATGACACATTAGAAATACTTATTGAGAAGTTCAAAAAGGAAAACGGAGAACAGGTTATAAAGAATTTCCTGAAAACGAGAAACATGATCTGAGAATACCCGCCTGCTCATATACGATTAAGGTACAATAACAGCAACCACAACCCTGAAGCACTATCTTGACTACCTGAAAATTTCCAGAGGGTCCACGATGAATTTTTTGAAGCTTTTTTCCATAATGCTCTGCACTTCCATTGTTTTCAGCCTTGCTGGCTGCAATGAACAAGGAAATGACTCTGCCAACATTTCAAGTCAGCCACCTCTGCGCATTGGTTACATGATATGTGACAGCAGGGAGCTCTCAAAGGCAAGATTTGCACCGCTTACAGCCTACCTGAGTGAAAAACTGGGACGCCCCGTGGAGATGGTCCTTGCAAATACTTTTGAATTTGAAGACCTTGCCAGAGACAAAAAGGTTGACCTTGTGCATGTAAATTCAATAGTAGCCCTGATCCTGCAGGAAAGATTTAACCTGAAGCTCCTTGCCGTGGACAAAAGGGGACGTAACGGCCATAAATCCACAGGCACCATAATTTCAAGAAAAGGCAGCGGCATAAAGACCATCCAGGACATGAAGGGCAAGAGCATGATATTTGGTCCGGCGCTTGCCCCGTTTGGATACATGGCACAGTACGCCATGATGCTTGAAGCAGGCTTTGATCCTGAAACAGACCTCTCCTTTTATGCAATTCCTCCAGGGGCAGCCAAACATGAAAAGGTTATATACGGCGTTTACTTTGGAAAGTATGATGTGGGAGCTGCACCGCGAATTGATTATGACCTCATGATAAATGACCACAGAATCACCAAAAACGACTTTAACATCATTGCAGAAAGTGTCCCCATGCCATACTGCACCATCGGCGCCCTGCCGCATGTACCTGAAGATGTCCAAAGGCAGGTCCTGGATATTCTGCTCAACCTGAAAAAAGACGAGACAGTCCTGGTTGAGGGTGAAGTGCTTAATGTCCTTAAACGCATGCTTACCGAAGGTTTCGTCAAGGCTGAGGACAGCGAGTATGACATCATCAGGGAAAAGCTCAAACTCTGCAACATGGCTCCTTACAGGAAAAACTGAATCATCTTCTGAATTCCAAAAGAGAGAGAACCAATGCGCACCTTTGTACTTATAATGTTACTGTTTGTCACACCCTCAGTTGCACTGGGGCACGGAGATATTTCAAAACTCCCCCCGTCGGTCCAGATACTTCAGTACAAAATGCAGTTGTACATGAACCCTGACGACATGGGCACCAGAAACAAAATTGCCCTTGCATATATTGCCACTGGAAAACTGGATGAAGCTGAGACAAACATTCAGCAAGTGCTTGATAAGGATAAAAACAACTTTGATGCACTTGATGAAATGGGGCTTATCAGGTTCAGACAGGGCAAATATAAAGAGGCTCTTGAATATTTTGATCGTGCTGCCACAATCAATCCGGATGACATGATGGTACACGTACACAAATATCAGGCTTTATCCCAGCTTAACCAGCAAGATAAGGCAAAAGCGGAACTTACCCGTGCAAAGGCCCTTGCCAAATCTCCTGAGGATGCAAAACGCATTGAAAAGGAAATTGCATTTCTGTCAGGTAAAAAAGCAGATTCCAAATAAGACACGCCAAGAGATCTCATTATGATATACAAAAAACTCTTATCCCGCTTTTACCCGCTAGCACTTTTCACTAGTTTAAGCATTGCAACATTAATCGCCCTTACAACCTCCGTTTGCCTGGCAGTAACCGAAATTCCAGCACTCTCTGTCATTAAAAAAGACACAGTCTGGCAGGGCGACTTGCTGCTTAAAGGTGATGTACGGGTGGAGCCAGGGGCAACACTTATCATTATGCCCGGCTCCAAGATATCTTTTGCAAAAATTGCTGAGTTCGGGAACGAAAAACTCAGCAAGGACAAAAACGACCACTTCCCCAGGGCAGAGCTTGTTATACGGGGAAGGCTCATAGCCCAGGGGTTGCCTGAAAAACCAATCGTATTCACCAGCGCCGAGCATAACCCGTCTGTAGCCGACTGGGGGGCAGTTAATTTCATCGGGAGCAGAAACAACGTCATGGAGTTTTGCGAACTGAGCTATGGACACACTTCAGTCCATTGCCACTCTGCCCAGGTGGTTATCAGCCATTGCACATTCCACCATAACGGTGTGGCCATTGGCCAGAAAAATGTAAAGACACTGAAGATAAAATCATCAGTTCCCATGCTTTATAACACCATCACGGAAAACGGAGGAGGGATCCTGTTTGGCGGTGGCACCAGCCCTGTAATTTTTCATAACGAAATCAGCAACAACAAGTTCTTTGGTATCTATGCCAAAAAGAGTGGCAAGGCGTCTATCCGGTACAACAACATCACCCGGAATGGCAAGGGCATTATCCTGTACGCTGTAAAGGATATTATAATCAGAGAGAATAACATCTCGGACAACCTTGATTACAATATCTCCCTGCTTGAAGGGCAGACAGAATCAATCAATGCAGAGTATAACTGGTGGGGAACCACAACCCCCAAGGCTATCAGCGGCATGATAAGGGACAGACATCGGGATCAGGAACTTGGAACCCTCTACTTTGACAATGCGGCCTCCGGCCCTGTTCAAGGTGCCGGGCTGATTTAGGAACTCCTGTATGGACTGGTTTCAACGAATAGTACTGACAGCACTGGTTGTGGTCATTGGTGCCACTGGCTGGATGCTGATTGACCATGAACTTCATGCAAAAAGCTCAGCAGCACATACCACTGATCCTGCCATGAAGCTTCAACAGCACTATGCTGAGCTTCAAAGAAAAAATGCCCGTATCTTTGCCAAGATTATTGCCCTGAAAGAATCCGGCAAGTACGACGCCGCCATGAACAGGCTAAAGACACTTATGGCAAAACATGGTGATAATGCGTATGGTTATGTGCTTCTTGCCCGGCTGGAATACGCCCAGGGAAGCCTTACCAATGCGCTTCATGCATACAGAAAGGCTGTGGAACTTGATCCTGATTATGTGGACAAGACCACCCCGCTTTTCATAGGCACGGAAATCATGGACGTTATCACAAAATCCCGGGGAAAAATAAACAGGGAACGGAAACTTAAGCCGGGGGACCCTAAAATAAGAGCCGCAGTAAATGACATATACTACCTTCAAAGGCGAATTGCCGGAGGATGTGAGTAAGTGAGCCTTAAAAAAATATTTGACATAGCCATTATCACAGGGCTTCTGTTAGGCGGGGGAAGCGTTCTTCTATCCTACCTGGGAAATCCTGTAAATTCCGGCATATGTCTGTCATGTTTCCTGGAAAATCTTGCAGGAGCCATGAAGCTTCATAATGAAGTCAGGATGAGCTATATCAGACCTGAGCTCATAGGTTTTGTTCTTGGCTCTTTCCTTGTTGCAAAAAAGACAAAACGGTTCAGGGTGACCGGTGGTTCATCCCCGGTGATTCGTTTTTTCCTGGGACTCTTTATAATTCTTGGCTGTGCTGTTTTTATAGGCTGCCCTATAAAGATGATTCTGCGCCTTGCTGCCGGTGACCTCACTGCAGTTGCAGCCACTGCAGGGCTCGTTGCAGGTGTGTGGCTGGGAACCCGTTACATTCGTGCAGGAGTAGCCCTTGACAGGGCTGGACATCTCCCTGCAATGAACGGCTACTTGTTCACCATCTTCGCAATTCTGTTGCTGGTGTTCTTCTTCCTTAAACCGACTTTTATTGTTTTTGGGCAGAAGGGCCCCGCTGCCCTTCATGCACCCTGGACAGTTGCCATTGCCGCCGGACTCATCATTGGAGGATTTGCACAGGCATCAGGGCTGTGCATTACAGGTGGTATCAGAAATCTTTTTTTAGTGGGTGAAAAAACCCTGTTCATGGGTGTAATCGCCACCCTTGTCTCAGCATTTATTGTAAGCCTTGTAACCGGACAGTTTCACCCCGGGCTTCACGGACAGCCTGCATCCCATCTTGACCATTTCTGGTCTTTTCTTGCCATGGTCCTTGTGGGACTGGCCTCTACAATAATAGACGGCTGCCCATTCAGACAGATTATTAAAACAGGACAAGGGGATGTAGATGCAGCAATTACATCATTTGGCATGTTATTAGGCGCAGCAATTGCAGTAGGGTGGTCTTTACGTGCCACGTCAGCAGGACCGGAATTTGGAGGTAAAATTGCGGTGCTTGCAGGACTTGCCATGTGCCTGATAATAGCTCTCAATTACAGGCGGCCTCAAGGCCTCCGCCGCTAATCAGTACGCCATCCTTTAATGGCCAACTCACTAAATTTTCAATATGCAGACATGCTTTTGCTCTGCACGGGCAGAAAAGATTACACAGGATTAAAAAAATGTTTGGTTGGTTCCGAAAAAAAGAAAAAGAACAGAAAAAGACACAAAAACCTGATGAAGTCACCCGCGGACTGCTTATCTTTGCTCATCCCACAACGGTAATTGCAGTAGAAGATCTCCTCAGGGATGAGGGATACTCCATCAGGGTAGTGAGCCCTCCACCGTCCTACAGGACCGGGTGTGATCTCAGCGTTGAGATTCCAATGGAGGCAGAGGCAGAGATTACTGCACTGCTTAACTCAGTAAACATGACACCAATGGATGTTGTTCCCATTACCGCCCAGGGCATGGAACCCCTGCACTTCGTAAGGGAGAAAGATTTCGGGGACTATCTTATGGTACGGGCAGCCAACATGAAGATGACAGTTGAAAAGAGCACGGGCAAAATTGTTAATATATCAGGCGGTGGATGTCCGGATGTGCCCTACCTGGCCACCTCCATGCTTGGCAAAACCCTGGCAGAGGCCCCTGATCCCGGTGAAGTCGGTTTCTCACTATGTGCTTACTCGCTGAATACTGCCAGAGAAGAAATTATAAAGGCTGTAGGGGTATAACTCATAATGCTTTTACTTGCGGGTTCAGTACCCATAGACAAAATGCCGCTAACCATTGGCCCTGTTGACTATTCACCAGATGGAATAACCGTTGACGGTCATCCCCTGCCAATAAACAGGGGCAATGAGGCAATGATGACAGCCGCATGCATTGCCTGCGATCATTTTGGTGTTGAAAGACCTGTGGGCATGGTGGCAGGAGATATCGGAACCCGTCAGGGCAGCGAGGCAATCTATAACCATCTTGCAAAGCATCTTCCTGAAATGGGAGTGGATGTTATGACTCTTCATTATGTCATGCCGGACATAAAACTCAACAACAAGGTGGTTGAAACCGTAAAAAACATGAAAAACAAACCGGTACTTATAGCAGATGCCGGTTCCATGTATGTTGCCAAGGCCGGAGGACATGCGGAATTTTACGATATCTTCACCCCTGACCTTGGTGAAGTGGCGTTTCTGGCGGATGAAAAGGCCGATCACCCTTCATTTACCAGGGGTTTTATATTTCACATGGAAAGTGATACACCAGAGCTTATACGCAGGGCATACGAAGCAGGTAATGCCCCACCTACAATGTTTGTAAAGGGGAAAACAGATTATGTCTGCCACAACGGGAAAATAGTGCATACCATTGACTCTCCCAGTGTTGAAACCATGGAACCGATAGGCGGCACAGGTGATCTGATAACCGGCATGATAAGCGGAATGGTTTTTGCCGGTAAAAACCATATTGAGGCATGCCTTATAGCCGGCAGGGCAAACAGGCTGGCAGGAGAACTTTCAAACCCCACCCCTGCAACACAGATTGACAGCATCATTAAATTCCTCCCGGAAGCATTGGCAAAAGCAGCATCTTCTGTCCAGTAAAATCATTATCAAAGTACGCATTCTTACCCAGGTTTAACTATGGCTCAAATAATAATACCCTCTCCACTGAGAAAACATACAGGGGGCAAACGGGAAGTTCAGGTGGAAAGAAGCAACCTTGAAGATGCCATGAAGGAGCTGGTCGCCTCACATCCCGGGCTGAAAACGCTTTTTGACAGACCTGCACTTATATCGGTTTTCATAAACGGCAGTATGTTAAGAGAAAAGCCGGTGGCATGGGGCTCTGTAAGTCTGGCAGAACAGGACGAAGTTACCCTTATAATACCCATTGCAGGGGGGTAACATTTGTTGGCATTAGAAACTGACTATTTGAAACATGGCGCAACTCTCGCAGGTTAAATCCATAAATCTTTCAGCAGCATTATGGGATGAAATCAAAAGCCACTGCAGACGTAAGCTGGCAGGCGATTTCATTGAAGGGGAAACCCCTGTACGACGTGCATATGGCATGCTTGCCGGTGATATTCACCATGACCTTGCCATTGTACGCAAGGTGATAATCTTCAAGATAAATGCCAGGACAGTAGAGCCTCTCAAAAGCTACATGGATGATGTCATGGGCCGTTATGCCACGCCATCAACCACCCCCCTTGAACAGCGTGGCTGGATTACTGACCCGGAAGAGCTCATGGCAAGCTATGAACTTTGTGACCGGCAGGGTCTGACCGTTTTGGGAACCTATCACATGCATATAGTCCCCTGGGAGCATGACCCTGTAAGAGACAAACCTACCCGTCTGGACACAGTCCTGGCCCGGGACTCCGGTCTCTTCATGTTTATTATCTCCCTGGTTGATGAATCAAGGCCAATGATACGAGCATTTATGGAGGGTGATCCCCAAAGGGAAGTGCCCATAATCCTAGAGGCCGGCTCCTGATGTCAGGACACAGCGCCTATGATGTTCCCCCTGAACTTGTAGTGGAATATGTTGACCATGTGGAAGGATTCAGGGGATGGCTGGTGATAGACTCTCTTACCCACCGGCTGTGCGCAGGCGGACTCAGGGTGCAGAAGGGCCTGACCAGAGAAAGTATTACCCGGCTTGCCCGCAATATGACCCTCAAGATGCGCATAGCAGGGATACGTGCAGACGGAGCAAAAAGCGGCATTGACTATGATCCCCTCTCACCGGGAAAGGATCAGGCACTTGAGAGATTTTTCAGGGCCATTGTCCCCTACATGCTGGAAAGATATTCCGTAGGCCCTGACATGAACACCACCATGGCAGAACTGAATGCCATTGCTGCTCGGTTCGGCCTTCCCTCAATAAAGATTGCAGTTGCCAGGGCCCAGGGATTTTCAGACAGGGAGTTTGCAAAACGGCTTAAAGTCCTCTCAAGGCCCGCTGGCCTTAACACCCTTGCAAGTTTCAGGGCTGGGGCAGGGCTTGGCTACGCAGTTCTTGGCACTCTGGACTTCATGGGGATTCCGTGCCGCAAAGCCACTGTAACCGTGCAGGGATTTGGAGGGCTTGCAAGCGGTGCAATCTGGTGCCTTAACCGGGCGGGAATAAAGATCATTGCTGTTTCCGACAGGGAAAAGATGATCAAAACATATGAAAACAGCCCTCTTGATGTGGAAAAACTGTTCAAGTATTCCCGCCATGGACTCATTTCACTTGTAGATGATTACGGGGGCGTGCTGGCTGAAAACAGCAAGATCCACGAAATTGAATGTGATGTTTTTATACCTGCAGCCATGGAGGGAACCGTCACGGAAAAGGAGGCCCGTACCATGCGGGCAAGGGCTGTGGTGTGCGGGGCAAATCTTGCTGTTACACCTGAGGCAGAAGAGATACTTCACCAGCGCGGAATTCTTCTTGTCCCGGACATGGTGGCAGGCTGCGGCGGCTCGCTTTCAATGGCAGGGCTATTCGGGCCGGCAAAGGTCCCAACTGAACAGGAGGTTCTTAATTTTGTGGACGAACATATGCGGGACATGGTTTACAGGGTTTGCAAACGCAGCAAAAGTACAGGAATCAGTCCCAGGAAGGCAGCGCTTCAACTTTGTGCCGAGGCGCCACTGATGCCAGGAGAAAAACCCTACGGCCCACTTGGAGCATGAAATAATTTTTAATCCCATGCCATCTCACCCAATAGATTTTGACATAAACCCTGACGTTTTCAGCACACCACAACTGCGTGACATTTTTGAAGAAAAAAATATCATGCAGAGGTGGCTTGATTTTGAATCTGCACTGGCTCAAGCACAGGGAAGGCTTGGAATAATCCCAAAAGAGGCAGCGGATACCATTTACCGAAACGCTGATATATCCAGCATAGACCTTGATACTGTACGCCAAGGGTACAAAAAAAGCCGCAATTCAGTTATACCGGTACTTGCAGCCCTGAGAAAGGCGTGCGGAGATAGTGGTCAGTATGTTCATCACGGGGCCACCACCCAGGATGTGCTGGACACCGCACTTGTGATCGGCATCAGAAAGGCCATCTCAATAATTTATGATGATCTCCGTGAGATTGAGGCAGTATGCATAAAACTAGCCCGGGAACACTCATCCACTCCCATGATAGGCCGTACCCACGGACAATACGCCCTGCCCTACACCTTTGGCCTCAAGGTCTCAGTCTGGACAGGTGAGACAAGGCGTAATATCCAGCGGCTAAAGACAGCATTTGACAACATGAAATATGGGCAGCTTGGCGGGGCAGCAGGTACCATGGCAGCCCTTGGCCCCAGGGCATTTGAGGTGGCTGAAGAAACCCTGCGCCTGCTTGGTCTTGAACATGATCCCGCCTCATGGCATACAGCCCGGGACCGTATGGCAGAAACTGCATCTGCACTTACTATCAGCTCCATGAGTCTTGGCAAGATTGCCAATGAAATTTTCCAGCTCCAAAAGACAGAGACAGGGGAACTCTTTGAGCCGCCACCAGATGGCGCTGCATCTTCAACAATGCCACACAAGCAAAACCCTGTAATATGTCAGCGTGCGGTTACGCTATCCATGCACATCCGTGCGCTTTCAGCCACTGTTATGGAAAGCATGTGTCACGAACACGAACGTGATCCACGATCTCTCTGGTCTGAATGGCTTGCCATGCCACAGATCTGCATCTACTCGGGCACATTGAGCCATTACATAAAAACAGTCATATCAGGGCTTTCTGTACGCGCGGAGAAAATGTACGAAAATCTACACATACATTCAGACATGGTGGTAAGTGAATGGCTCATGTTTCGGCTTGCAGAAACCATGGGCAGGACCAATGCACAGGCAAAGGTAAAGGAGCTTGCCCACAAGGCAGTTTCAACAGGGAGCAGACTTAAGGATATTGTGCTGGCAGACCATGAGACCGGAGCAATATTTAATGCAGAAGACCTTGCGCCCCTTGACAGACCTGAACTGTACACTGGCCAGGCAGAGGCGATTGTATCAAAGGTCCTGGATACTGTTAAAAGGCAGCGTGCCAAAGACCCAGCATCTCTGGAACACAGGAGAATCTCAACATGACCGCCTGCTCTCCAAGAAGCCACATAGTTGATTCCCGTTTCCACTCAGGCGGCTACTCAACTCCTGAGGCAAGGAGAATTTTCTGTGACATGTACCGCTACCAGCGCTGGCTTGATGTGGAAAGCGCACTTGCCGAGACAGAGGCGGAACTGGGCATCATTCCGGAAACAGCAGCAGCGGACATACGAGACAGCGCTAAGATTACACTGCTCGATCTTGAATTTATCAAGGAACAGATTGCCATTACCAGCCACTCTCTCATGCCCCTTCTTGGTGCTCTTTCAAAGGTATGCCCAGAGCGGTCTCGAAGATATATTCACTTTGGCGCCACTACACAGGATATCCAGGACACGGCCCAGTCTCTTGAGATTCGGGATGTACTGGGGATAGTAAACCGGGACATCCACGTCATGGTATTACAGCTTTCAAGGCTCGCAGAACAGTACACCTCGTTGGTCACCATAGGCCGCACCCATACCCAGCACGCGCTTCCCATGACCATGGGCCTTAAAATGGCGGGCTGGCTTGATGAACTCCTGCGAAGTGCAGAAAGATTTGAAGAGATCAAACCCCGTGTGCTTTCAAGCCAACTATTTGGGGGCGTAGGCACCATGGATGCTTTTGGGAACAAGGGTTTTGAAGTCCTGAAGTTATTTTCAAAAAAACTCGGGCTTAACGCCACTTACTCTGCCTGGCATGCCTCAAGAGACCGCATAGCTGAATTCCTTAACGTAATTGCCATTGCCGCCGGCACCTGTGCACGCATGGCTGATGAAATCAGGTGTCTAGCAAGAAGTGAAACTGGCGAGATGGAAGAACCTTTTCATACAGGCAAGATAGGGTCAAGCACCATGCCGCACAAACGCAACCCTGAACTCTGTGAACAGGTTGTAGTACTGGCAAGGCTTATAAAGGCAAACGCATTGTCCGGCATGGACGGGCTTATAAACGAACACGAAAGGGACTACCGGGCAGTCCGTCTGGAATGGGTTACGGTTGCAGATTCTTCAATGTTTTTCTGCTGCATGCTTTCACTGATGAAACATATCCTGGAAGATCTGATTATTCACACCGAAAGAGTTAATAAAAACACTGAAGCTGCCGCCCCATTTATTTGCAGTGAAGCCCTGATGTTCTTTCTTGGCAGCAAGATAGGAAAGGACAAGGCACATACCCTTATTTATCAGGCTGCCATGAAGGCTGCTGAATCAAAAGGCTCATACCTTGACATCCTGATGAAAGAGTCTGAAATAAGCAATCTGTTCCCAAGAGAAGCTATTGAAAAAGTACTTCTTCCTGAACAGCACACAGGGCTTTCCCAGGAAATAACAAAAAGCATAGTCTCAAAGGCAAAGGAATGGACTGAAAAGCATACTCAAGATTCATCAGAACGGATATGCCCAGTATCGCTTTCTTATGGAACATGTCCTGATCTAACAGGCAGAGCAAATCCATGACCCAAGACTTCAGACGTTATAAACGGCAGCTTGCCATTGACGGATGGGGCAAGGAGACCCAGGAACGGCTCTCAAAAGCCCATGCATTCATAGCAGGGGCTGGAGGCCTCGGCTGCCCAGTGGCAATGACTCTTGCCCTGGCTGGTGTAGGACACCTGACAATATGCGATACTGATACCGTAGATATTACCAACCTTAACAGGCAATTCCTTCATAACGAAAAAAGTATAGGCCTGGAAAAGACTGTATCTGCCCAAAAAGCCCTTGAAGCTATAAATTCAGAAATTTCAATCAAAACAGTACAGTACAAAATAACCCATGAGAATATTGAAAGTCTTCTTGGAAACTCACATATCATCATTGACTGTCTTGATAACTTTGAAGCCCGCTATGCCCTGAACAGGGCGGCTCTAAAAAAAAATATTCCCTTGGTTCACGGGGCGGTCTGGGGCATGGAGGGACGCATAACTGTTTTTCATTCCCCTGAAACCCCGTGCCTTGAATGCATGTTTCCAAACGCACCATCAACAGGAGAAACCCCTGTGATGGGGGGAGTGACCAGCGCTGTGGGGAGCATGCAGGCAATAGAGGCCATACGTTTCCTTGCCGGTCAGGACATGTCCCTTAAAGGACGCATGTTAATCATGGACTTCGCTGCAATGAAGTTCCAGGAGCTGGAAATATGGCCTGACCCTGAATGCCCGGCGTGCTCAACTTCAGGACGTTGAGTTGGTATCTTTTTCAGGGCAAACCTTGCCCACTCACCTGCCATTTTACCCCCCTGCCCACTAACAAAACAACTCCGTCACTTTCATCCCTTTCAACACCTTCCAGCAATCTATCCAACCTAACCTTCTAAAATATCGAAGATTTCTCTCTCCCACCTCAAAAAGCCCCTGTCATAAAAACGGGGTTGATTCCATCCAGTTTCCGTTGCCTGCACCCACGGCATATTTTTTGAGATAATGTCCACATGAAAAGACATATTGCTATCCAGGGAGCAGGTTAATCAGCAATAATACTCTTTAAGAAAAAAATCTTCTGAGCCGAAACAGAATATATATTGGGCAAAAGGATACTATCGTAAATTAATTATTTGAACTTTGAAATGCCAAATTCAATTCAAAACCAAGGAGGGTAATTTAATGAAAACACTTATGAGTTACGGTTGTGCAGCCTTAATAACCATCATGTTCTGTTTTGGCTTTGTTCAACAAGCAGGGGCGGGCTGCTGCAATGAATATGTCATTGCACATCCCTGTGGATGTAACTCGGCATGCGGACCGGTTGGCAGTGCAGCAGACGCACTGCTGGCAATCCCTGCCAGGATAATAGGCTCGCTGACCGGCTGGGGATATAATTGCGGTTGCTATGCGAATAATTGCTGCGGATATGCCTGTTACCCCAGGGGATGTTCAGCAGTGCACTGTCCCGGCTGTGTAGCTGATGTTGCCCCAAGAAGAACAGAGGTCTATTACACAGAGAGAGTGGTCCCTGTACCCGCATACGTTACTTACGGTATAGTTGACCGAGGGCAGGCTCCTGCCAGACCAATCCCGCCAGTCATTTCCTTTAACGGGCCTTTAGTGTTCGAACAGCGATAAACATTTCTCAACCTGGACAAGTCAGGAAACAGGCCAAGGGCAAAACCATGAAAAGAAAACTCTTTTGTCTAACAACCAGCTTCATGTTTATTTTCTGCACATTAATATTTACCGGCTGCATGAGGCAGCCTGTTAACGCACAGGCAGGCAATCCAGGGGCACCGGCGGCTCACCAGGCTGTTCAGCCAGGAGATCCGGCAATGCCTGACAGCACATGTAATGAACATTATGCCTCGCATGCAGATACGCCGTATCCACCTAAGCATCCACCTAAAAAGATGCCTCAATACAGTACGGCATCACCGCCAGCTCAGCCCATAAAGCCAGCATCTTTTTACAGCATGGATGACGCCTCCCTGTTTAACGCACAGGTGCACGATATTGCCATTCAGCTTATTGAAAACATGAATGCAGATGCAGGAATTCAAGGGGTGATAGGCGTTTCCACCTTTGTTGACCTTAACTATCTGTACCGCACATCTCCCCTTGGCCGTTACCTTGCCGAACAGCTCATGGGTGAACTGCAGCGGGCAGGATACCAGGTGGTAGAAATAAGAAAAACAGACGCGATTCTTATCAAGAAAAAATTCGGGGAGTACAGCCTTTCAAGAGAGCTGGACGAAATTGCAAACCATACATCAGCAAACATCATTCTTGTGGGAACCTACATAGTTAAGGGAAACTATGTCTTTATTAACGCAAGACTTGTCTCAACCGGCAATGGCATGGTAGCATCATCTGCAATGAAGATTATTCCCAACAACAAATTCATGCGGAGCATGCTGTGGCCATCCGCTGCCCCGCCGGAAATGGACAAGAAAAATATAACCATTCCTATCAAGGCATTTGGAGAACCCACTGAAGTCAGAATAATCCAGGGTTCCTGATTTAAGAACTGCACGGGAACATCAACCTTTGATGCAACAAAAAACAGATATTTTCAAATTTGCACTTCTGCTATTACCCATACTATGCCAGGGCTGCATGTCTAATGCAGCCCCCAACTCTTCTGTTGTTACTGAACATGAACCGGGGTCCCATGTGTACTCTGCCATGTATCCAACGATATTCAATGTGGCACAGGGGCTTGCACTTCAGCTACAGCAGAACATGCGTGATGGCTCCCTTGCAGAATACCCCTGCATAGTCACTACCCTGGCAGATGTAGATGACCTGTCACGTTCTTCACGTTTCGGAAGGGTTATGGCAGAGGCCATTGCGGCAGAGATATTCAGAATAGGCGGCGTGGTAAGGGAGGCCAAGATGACCGGCACCGTCGCCCTTGCCCCCGGTGAAGGTGAATTTGGTCTGAGCAGGAATGCAGTAGAGACGGCAAAGGCGGTCTCTGCAAGCTCCATTGTGGCCGGGACCTATGGAGTGGGAATTGATTCTGTTGCCATTACGGTAAAACTCATTGATATCACCAATGGTAACGTCCTGTCAGTTGCAATGACAGAAGTGGGCAGAACAGAGGCAGTAGACTCACTGCTTGATGCATCGTTTGAACCTATTCCCACAGTATATGACAGGCTCCCATGACACACCTTTTGCTTATTTGCAAATTGCCTGAAATCGTGGGGCATATCCACAAAAACAGCCCAAAATACACTGTTTTACTGTTATGCTGCACAATTTTGTGTGGCTGTGCTCCTGCCGTAAAGCAGTATGGCTGCCTTGTTCCTGAAAGCTCTGTTTACATACAGCCGGAAAACCCGCTTGATCTCTCCAGAAAAAAACTTTTAATCGCCCCCATTGCACTTTACAGCCCGCAGGCAAAGGAATGGACACCTGCCGTCACCAGTCTTGTGCAGGATATTTTTAGCCAGGAACGGGTATTCAAGGTCATTATTACTGAACAGCGAAAATTTGAATCTGAGGACCACTTTCTTGACTATGCCCTGGATAATGGCTTTGATTATGTCCTTAAGGGACGCATCCCCCCTGTCATCTTCCCTTCAGGAAACACCAGCGGGTGGGTGGGTTTTGATATGAAAATCATAAATACAAAAACCCGTATGACAGTATGGCATATCTACGGCCAGGCCTCTCTTATCCCGGCCCCCACCAAGTGGTCACTGTTTGGGGATGCACCACATGCCGATGCCCCTTCGGTGTCTGAGGGATTTACTGTCATACTCAGGCAAATGGCATGTATCATCAACCGCCAGCCTTCATCTCCTCCTTGTGCCAAACCATAAAACACCGTTGTTTCAGGCATGCCGCACAGTTCATCAGCTAAATATGATGTTATTCAACCCCATTTCAGCCACATATACGTTGAAAAAGATGTGGCATACCACCCTGTTTCAAAAGATATTATAAACTGTTTTTCTGAATCCAGGATTATACCCATACATCACTACAAAGATGTATTCTCAAGGGCCGGGCAGGAATTTTCAGCACAAAAAGAGAGCCAGAAGCTCATCCTGGCAGCAGGCAGGCCCCCATTTTTATACAGAGGAGCTGACGTCTGCCCATCGTTTGGCAATCCCTCATTCTACTACGCTTCAAGCGTAATGAACTGCATTTACAACTGCCAGTACTGTTACCTTCAAGGCATGTATCCATCTGCCAACCTGGTGGTATTTGTGGATATTGAAAAAATCTTTCTGGAAGTGGAACTCGCAGCAGAAAAACTCTCCAAAGGAAACAGTTTGGCCCCTGCCCCTCTTTACATTTGCAATTCATACGATACCGACCTTCTTGCCATAAGAAGAATCATTCCCCTTGCAGACAGATGGCTGGACTTTGCTGATACCAGACAGGATGTTCTGATAGAGATGCGTACCAAGAGTACGGCAACTTCCCTGTTTTCAAAAAGAAAACCCGCCAAAAATGTCATAATTGCCTGGACACTTTCCCCTGATCCTGTGGCAGACACCTTTGAAAAGGGAACACCTCCGCTTTCAGTCCGGCTCAAGGCTGCAGCAAAGGCTGTTGATAACGGGTGGCGTGTAAGGCTCTGCATTGATCCCGTCTTGTTTGTAAACAACTGGGAGGAACTTTATGCAGGTCTTGTTAAGGATATCTCCAGAGAGCTTAACACAGACAGCATCGAGAGTATCAGCTTTGGTGTATTCAGGATGGGGAAACAGTTTCTTAAAAGGGCTCGCAAGGTAAACCCTGCATCTCCGATTCTCCAATATCCATATATTCTGGAAGGCGGGGTTTACACCTACCCTTTGGAAATCAGACACAAAATACTGAGTTTCATAAAAGACAGGCTTGGCCGGGTATTTCCACAGGATAAACTGTTTCAGACGTAGAAATGAACTTCAGGGCACACTGAATTGCAACAGCGTTTTTTTTACTTTATAGTGCATCCCTGAAAATGGGTAACCAATGCCCACCTGAACAAACTCCAAGATTTTATCATATGAGGATTAATCATGCCGGATCGTATTTACAATTTCAGTCCAGGACCAGCCACACTGCCCCAGGAAGTACTTGCCCAGGCAGCCAAAGACATAGTCAACTACAACAATATTGGCATAGGCCTGATTGAACTGTCCCATCGTTCAAAGGCCTTTATGGAAGTAGCCCAGGAGGCAGAGAGCCTTATCAGGGAACTCATGTCCATACCCGAGAACTACAAGATCCTGTTCCTCCAGGGCGGGGCATCAACCCAGTTTGCCATGGTCCCTCTGAACCTGCTTGCCCCTGACAAAAAGGGCACATACCTGAACACCGGAACCTGGGCAAAGAAGGCCATAAAGGAGGCCAGCATAGTAGCAAAGGCCCAGGTTGCATACTCCAGCGAGGACTCTTCCTTTGATCATGTACCCTCAGATGGTGACTATACAGTGGATGATGACTCGGAATACCTCTACTTTGTGTCAAACAACACCATATACGGAACGCAGTTTGCCCAGTTTCCAAAATCCGACAAGATGCTGGTCAGCGACATGTCTTCAGACATACTGTCGCGCCCCTTTGACATATCACCCTTTGGACTGGTCTTTGCCGGTGCTCAGAAAAACATGGGGCCTGCCGGAGTAACGGTTGTAATCATCAGGGATGACCTCCTTGACCGGGCACCAGAGAATCTTCCCACCATGTTCCGCTACAAGACCCACGCAGACAAGGGATCAATGTTCAATACCCCGCCATGTTTTGCCATTTACGTGGTTGGTCTCGTGGCAAAATGGCTCAAAAAACAGGGTGGTGTCCAGGCCATCGAGAAGATAAACAGGGAAAAGGCAGCACTTCTCTATGATATGATAGACTCCACGGAGTTCTACAAAGGCCATGCAAGGAAGGATTCACGCTCCTTGATGAATGTGACATTCAACCTACCTACACCTGAACTCGAGGCCAAATTTATCAAAGAGGCATCTGAAAATGGACTTGACGGGCTTAAGGGGCACCGCTCCATCGGGGGATGCAGGGCATCAATTTACAATGCATTTCCAAAGCAGGGTGTTGTGGATCTTGTGGATTTCATGAAGGAGTTTGAGAGAAAGAACGGATAAAAAGACAGCGGATCAAACCGCAATTTTCAGCTCATGGGCCGGGCATGGTCCCGGCCTTACCGGCATTAAAAGGTTGCCCCAAAACAAGTTACCCAAACATCCATGCCGCAGGCACTACCCATATCCTGTATTCCATTTTTATAATGTCCGAACCGTTGTTGATGAGTATTCCAATGCTGTTGTCATTGGCTGCCACGTACTTTTTCAGGTGACGGATAGACTTTTTGTCAGCATGGGCTGTCTGTTTTATTTCAAAAAAAATGGCAAATTTTCCGCTATCCGATTTTACAAACGCATCCGCCTCAACCCCTGTGGATGTGCGGCAAAAGTTCAGTTCCTGGCTAGCCCCCCTGGCGCAGAGGAGTTTTTTCATCTCTGCCATCACGGTATTTTCAAACATATTTCCTGATTCGCCTGAAAAATCTCCAAGCACTGCTCTCAACAGCCCTGAGTCAAAAAAGTAATATTTTGACATCTTCATCATCCGCTTCCCCAGGTTTGCAAAGTACGGGCGTAACTGCCAACAGACAAAAAGCTGTTTGTAGTAACTGATGAACCGTCTTATGGTGTCTGCGCTCAGACCGCAGTCCCTGGCAAGTTCGCTTATATTCAGGAGATTTCCTGTACGCATGGCAAAGAGCTTTTCAAAAACTTCAAAAGACTCTATATTTCTAAGATCAACAAGCTGTCTCAAATCAGTCTCAAGATAGGTCTGGTGGTAGTTGTTGAGCCATGCCTTCCTGTCATCAGGGGCTTTTCTGAATAAAAATTCCGGGTATCCTCCGTACAGGTTCATTTCATCCAGCGCCTGACTATTCCGCCTGTGTTGTGCCAGAGGAACATATTCATTATCAAGCAAGGAAATACAGGCCTGGTCATCTGCGGCAAGCAGTTTCTCAAACAGCGTAAGGTTCTCTGATTCAAGGATTTCTGTTACGGCAAACGGCAACAGCGTAAAAAGCGCTACCCTCCCTGCCAGAGACTCCTTTATATGCCTGTTCAGCAACAGATGGTTTGAACCAAGCAACAAAAACTGCCCCCTTTTCTCCGGAGCATCATCAACCTGGAGCTGTACATACTCAAGAAGCTGGGGAACTGTCTGTACCTCGTCAAGTATGATGGTTGCGTTTCTGAAGAGAGCAAATTCCTTTCTGGCATTTTTTTTCAGTATTTGCCTGATTTCAGGATCTTTTAGGTTATAGTATTTTAGTTCTCTGTCAGTTTTAAGCAGATGGCGAACAAGTGTTGTCTTGCCGGACTGCCTTGGCCCCATCAAGGCTGTTACCCGGTCTGTTTCAAGTGAATGCTCAACAAGTGGTGTGAGCCTGCGTTTTACAAGCTTCATGGTGCCTCCGCAATAAGATATACCTCATTTTAACGTTTTAATCATTAAATAGCAATGCAATATGACGACAAAATCGTCAAATTGCAATCTTTTAACGGTCATCACTGCAGGACGTCATTGCCAAGGGAAATTTGTATGTCTATTGAAACTGAAAAGGCAGTTGCAGTAAGTACACTGCTTCTGGACTCAGGCGCAGCCTGGTGACGTTGATGATTGAGTGATAAAAGTTCGGCTTAGAATGCCGTTAAGAATTAAGATGGTATCTATTCAGCTTAGTGAATGATCTTGTTTTGGAGTGACTATGAAGAATTTCGTAGTTTTTCCTGGCGAAGCGCAGCCATAAAAATCGCGTCTGTCTGAGCGAGGGACGAGCGAGTTTCGCGATTTTGGCGGAGCAAGCCTTGGAAAAACAAGAAATTGTTCACCGGAACGGAAAAACAAGACCATTCACTAACCTCAATTACCATCAATACGCTGAACAGTTACTTAAGATGCAAGATCACCAAGTTATTTTGGCACAGATTCTTAATGCATTAAGAACTACTCTCCTGTACTAACCACCACCTTCTTTGGAGAAAGATCAAAACTCCACCCTGCATCAACAGAACGAACAGCCCCAAGAATAAGTCCTACCATCAGATCAGGCGGGTATTTTGGGATGGTACTGCAATCTATCAGCACAGATTCCCTGTCTTTCACATATTCTTTTCTGAGAGTAGTTACGATACTACATATTTCATCCTGTACAGGCTCTCCGGATTGTCCCATTTCAATCCTGCAGCCACCGGAATCAATGTGATTGACATCAAGAAAAAACGATGCACCTTCACGTTTCTTTATGCAGTACAGGAATGCAGCCATCAAACCGTCAAGCATACCAAGCACAACGGACTCTTCCATAACGGCAAATATGGCAGTTTCGGGAATATTTATCTCCTTCTCAACCCGGTGTTTGAAATAGAGATCAGCCTGCCAGAATTCGATAAAATCCCTTATAAAAGACCCTATCTCCACTGGCCTTTTCTGCATTTCTTCCTGCTGATTTTCCCCGCGGTATCCTATGATATGTATCATTGATTCCAGGCGGGAGATGACCCTGGAAATTTCTTCAACCCTCTCCCTTGCAGAGCCAATAAAATCACTACCAGCTTGTTTTTCACCGCCACCCTGTGCCCTCATCTCCTCCTGGCTAAAACCCATTTTGAGCATCTCTATCTGCATGGAAAGGATCTGCAGAGGGCCATTGAGGTTATGCACAAGTCCATGCCCCATTCGTCCAGTAAGGCTGTACTGGAAACATTTAAGCAAAAAATTATTCAGTTGCGAATTTGAACTATTCATAATCGCCTTTAATATTCATCCTCTTCCGGTCATAAACAGCGTTCAGCCCATGCGCAAAAAACCAAATCAGACCTTTTTGCATGGATTGTAAATATGTTATGGCAGCTCTTTTTTGAATTGTAAAGGACTGGACACAATAAGTATTAAAAAATTTTAACGCCGGGATAGAAAATGCAAAAAACAGCCTAATCGTTTTCCAGATCTACCGGAACAAACTGGGCTGGCTTGCTTTTGAAGAGGTCACTAAAGGCGGCAACCGCGTCTGGATCAAACTGTGTAGCCGAGTTGGCTACTATTTCCTCATGTGCCTCTGCTGGCGAATGCCCTTTGCGGTAGGGTCGGTCGGTGGTCATGGCATCATAGGTATCAGCCACTGCAAGTATCCTTGCCAAGGCAGGGATGGAATCTCCGGCAAGCCCATCAGGATACCCCTTGCCATCCCATCTCTCATGGTGATGCCGAATAATTCCCTTTGCCTCAGTCATTAACCCCAGATGACTTACAATCTCCTCACCTATAACCGGATGGGCCTTAATAATCTCGTACTCATCCCTGGTAAGGCGGCCAGGTTTCATCAGGACCTGATCCCGAATTCCTATCTTGCCTATATCGTGAAGATTGCCTGCAAACTCCAGCACCTCAAGGTCTTCATCATTAACCCCCATGAACTCCCCAAGCCGCAAGGCAATGTGAGTAACCCGCTGGGAATGAAGCTTGGTATAAGGGTCCTTTGCCTCAAGAGAACGGACAAGTGCACGAAGGGTTGCATACAGGTTCATGGAAAGGCTGTCGTATAACAACAGATTTTCCATGGTGAGGCTGGCTCGCTCTGCCAGGAGGTGCATAAGGAAAATCGCCTCCTCACCAAGATAACTTCCGTGATTATCACCGCATACAGCCAGAACTCCAAAGATCTCGTTTCGAATATTAAATGGCACCAGAACCTGATTCTTTAAGCCCGGAGTATTGGAACTTGACCCACCACCGTCATTATCAGCACTCTTGGTTACGTAAATGGGCAGCTCCTCAACAGCTACCCGTACACAGGGCACGTCAAGCCTGTCCATGCTGACGGTTTCCATGGCAGAATCATAAGGACCGGAAGCCCCCATGAGAATAAGTTGCCCCTCCTCCCTGTTCACAACCCAGAAATAACTCTGGGACGCACCGGTAAGAGCACATGCAAGTTTTACAATGCTGTTGTAGAGCTCGTTGGTATTCTTGATGTGACTGAGCGTATCACTTATGGCAAAGAGTACTGCCTGCTCCCTGACCTTACTTTCCAGTTTTTTATTAATCTGCTCAAGTGCCTTCTTTAATTTTACCTCTTCAGTCAGGATCTCATTCTCCTTAAGGATACTCCTCTCTCTGATCATGCGCTCAACAGCCACCTGAAACTGGTCAAACTTGAATGGTTTTGTAAGAAAATCTGAGGCTCCAGCCCTCATGGCGCTGACAATAACATTCATGGAAGGTTGACCGGTAATAATGGTTGCTACAATGGTGCGGTCAATGGCCTTAAGACGGCCCAGGAACTCTATCCCATCCATTCCAGGCATGTTAATATCCACAAACACGCCATCCATTCCACCCTGTTTTTTTACAATGGATAGGCCCTCAAGGGCATTGGATGCCTGAAAAATCTCAAAATGATCAAGCCCATTAAGGTACGCACCCAAAGTCTGACGCACCACATCCTCGTCATCAACAATGAGAACTTTCCACCTGTGTCCGTACAGTGACTCTGACTTAACAGAAGATATTCCCTGATCTACTGAAGGAGAAGACATGATATTAGGCACCTAAAGCCTATTCAAAAGTTTTTCCTTAAGGCGCACAAACTCTTCCTCTGTAATTACGCCCTGCTGCCGAAGTTTACCCAGACGCTCCAGCTCGTCCAGAGTCCTGGTGCCCGCAGCAACACCAGTTTCAAGCATAAGTGGCTGAAAAATATCAGCTCCGCCCATCAGTGAAGATACAGCATCTTCGCTCTCTCCCTGGGAATCTGTTTCCCCTTGGGGGAATTCGCCCTGCATGCGCTTTATGTTCTCAATAAGCCGGTTATTTTCACGAATCAGGGCTATACGTTCACATGCATTGTCAACACTGATTTTAAGCTCCTCCAGCCTGAACGGTTTCCTGAGGTAGTCATATGCCCCCTCCTTCACCGCCTGAATTGCTGTTTCCAGAGAGGCATACCCGGTGATAATAATTGCCTGAATGTCCGGATACAGAGATTTGGCATGATGAAGCACCTCCATACCGTCAACCTCGGGCATCATCAGGTCTGTAATTAGAAGATCAAAAGGCCGCTGATCAAGCAGCTGAATTGCCTCAAGGCCATTATGCACTACTGTAATTTCCCTGTTTTTGTCAGACAGCAACTCCACAAGAAGATCGCCGATATTCTTCTCATCTTCAGCGATAAGTATCTCCATGTGATTCAGCCGTTCATTTGGTACCATGCTAAAGTTCCTTAAATCCTGCGGGATATCATATCCCATCCCCTTTTTTCCTCCATTTTCGCGAATATGCAGCAGCAAATCCTACAACCGCTCAACCCAGCAACAGTTAATCCGTCATGCGAGACTTGCTACAGTAACATAACAATACCTGGATCAAACCCCTACCAGGCCAGAATTTTCCAAGTCTTACAAAGAGCCTTGATTGACTGCGCAACTTTCAAGCTTATCTTTATCGCATAAAAATGGTATTCATAAATTGAGCATTTCAAAATATGGAAAATTATTTTCCCCATGAAATTAAAAGGAGTTAAATTGATTATAACTTTCCAATTTTGAAACCCTTCGAGATTGCCAGCTTCACTGCATCTTCTTTGTCATCGGGCTTCCCACATAGGTTACTAGAGTGGAAAGCCCTCTTTCGCGGATATGGAGCAAATCTGACAATCGCTCAACTTAGGGTATTGTTTTCCTCCAAGTGCAAAATTACCTGTTTTAACAGAGGAACGCTACGTTAAAATCATCGCGGGCCAGAACCTGCACTCATTATATTTTATCGGAATAAAGGATCTTAAACTTGACTGATTTATCTCCAAACAAACTACTTACCCTGCCAAAGCAGGAGGCAGAAAGAGAGTTCAATGCACTCTCCACCTCCTCTCAGGCAATGCTAACCCTGCTGACTCCCTGGGAAAAACGCCAGGAGATAATGCTGCTCTCAAAAAAATTCCCGGCACTTGTGCGTTCCATGCCAGTGGAAGAGCTGTTCTGGACCATCAAGAGCACAGGGCCGGAAGACAGCCTGCCACTGATATCAGCTGCTTCATTTGAACAGCTACAGTTCATCCTTGACCTTGACTGGTGGGACAAGGACAATTTGAGGCTGGACAGGGTATCGGCATGGCTAATCATGCTGTTTGAGGCAGGAGAAGATACCGTAAACTCCTGGCTCAGCACTCTCCGTTCAAAGGACCCTTATCTTATACCTGCCATCATGCGCCACTTCGTGGATGTCCAGAAACGACCTGATGACATGGAGATAGAGGAGGCAAAGGACGTACTTAACCCCTTCACCATTGACAATGTTTACTATATTGCCTTCAAAAATGAAAAGTTTGTACCCATGTGGGAACGCATGACAATGAAAATTCTGGAGATCTCGGACGGTTTTTACAGGGACTGCATGGAAACCATCCTAACAGAAACCCGTACAGAGTGCATTGAAAAGGCATGGAGGCTTCGCTGCGGCAGGCTTGCAGACTTTGGAATTCCAGACTACTTCAGCGCGCTTGATATCTACGCCCCGGTAAAACCGCATGATTTGAGGCGTGCAGCCCCGGCTGCAATGCTTGATGGAACAGAAGGCTCGGACATGCCGGCCTTTGTGCCCACACTGTACATAACAGACTTTCCAGGCCTTGCCACTGCCCTTGCTGAACTTTCAGATACCCCGGACATAGCCCGCATCATCAGGGAGTGGACCGGTGTTGCAAACAAGATACTTATGACAGACCGGATTGATCTTGACGATCCGGACACCATGAAAAAGGCTCTTTCCAAAGCAGCCTCTCTCATAAACCTTGGCATTGAAACCACGGCAGATGAATATCCTGTAACTGGCCCGGTAAAAATACTTTCGCAATATGTCCTGGAAGACCTTGTTCGTGCAGCAATCTGGCGGCTTTCAGGCATAAGGCAACGGGTGCGGAATATAGCAAGGGATACAGAAACAAGGCTTCTGCCACCTGAATACAGTGAAATTTTTGAAGCCCTTGCCAGGCCGGTGCCCATGCGGTGGGATGAAAACCTGCAGGAAGCCGTGCCGTTCTACTCTCTTGAACAGGTGGAGGATGCAGAAAAAACCGTGGATGAACTGGAGGCGTGGCACCGGATAATGGAAAAGATAACACCTCACTGGCACAGGTGGAGGGATGTTATAGCCTGGGAGAATACCAACTTCCTTACCTGGAACGAGTTTACCTGGCAGCACGGACTTGCCACTGCCGTTGCCAATTTCATACTGGATGGAAGTGCCGTAGTTGTGCCTGTTGCCGAATCCAGGCTCTTTGAGCTAAAAAACACCTTTGAAACAGGCAAGTGGGGCACAACAAGCGCCCAAATAGCACAGGAATTCAGCCAGTTATCAAACATCAACCCAGAGATGGCCAAAAGCATACTGGAAAAAGCCGTCTCCCCGGTCATGGAGGAAATTTTGCCAGTAAAGGAACCGGACGCCCTTCAGGGCAGGTTCCTGTCATCACTGCTTGTTGATACCGGCATTGAATAATGCCGAATCATAGGGTATTTTTACAATTTTGTGTTTATGAGGAAGTATCAATGAACAACAGAAAAAATTACAGAAAGGCTGTTGAGATAAATGAAGATCAGCAGCCTTTTTTCAATATTATAAACAGATTTATTGCATTTTTCACAAGGGAAATACAGAATCGCAGCACCATTGATACAGATTCCCAGTACCCCTTTGTGGCAATGGACACACGTCAGCTCTTTCAGGAAGTCATGCTGGCATGGGACTATTTTTCAGAAGGGAACGGTTCCCCGGCCTCAACCCCGCCCACATTCCTTGACGTAGGGTGTGGCATAGGGAATGTACTGCTCTTTGCAGAGCAGGCCGGCTTTGATGTTTACGGAATTGAAAAGGATGAATATCCCTTTTACGTTGCCTCGCGCATGCTCGGAAGCAGCCGGATAACCCGGGATGACATACTGGAATATAAAAATTATGCTGATTTTGACGTGATATATTACTTCTGCCCCCTTACAGATGGCAACTTGCAGCGGGAGTTTGAACATAAGGTTGAAGACACAATGCGGGCAGGTACCATCCTAATTGCAAACTACAAACGAAGCGATGCTATCAAACAGGATAACCGGTTTCGCAAGCTTCACATTGATCTGCCTATATGGGAAAAATTATCTGCCTGACAACCCGACTGTAAGACATCAACTTAATTCAGCACATGTAAATGTCGGTTCAGCAAGCTGAACAGTCACAATATTACAACCTGGATTGAACGATTGTCGGCTTTGCTGCAGATCCGCGAAAGAGGAATTTCCATAATAGTCAGCTATATGGAAATTCCTCTGCAAAGGAGATGCAGTGAATCCGGCAATCCCGAAGGGTTTCAAAAGTTGAAGAGTACGATACATGTAACTCCTTTTAATATCGTATAAAATCATTTCTTCAAACTTTTGAAACGCTCAATTCAGGTACAACAAACATTAGAGTATAAGGATTCACAAGATGAGAAGCGACCAGATGAAAAAGGGCATGGAGAGGGCGCCCCACCGCTCACTCTTCAAGGCAATGGGATATACTGATGAGGAGATACAGCGCCCGCTTATAGGAGTAGCCAACTCCTTTAACGAAATTATTCCCGGACACATCCATCTTCGCCAGATAACCGAAGCGGTGAAGGCCGGGATTCGTATGGCAGGCGGCACGCCGGTTGAGTTTGGCGGCATAGGCATCTGCGACGGAATTGCCATGAATCATCTTGGCATGCGTTACTCCCTGGCAAGCCGTGAACTTATCGCTGACTCCGTTGAAGTTATGGCCCAGGGACACCCCTTTGACGGACTAGTGGTGATTCCAAGCTGCGACAAGATTACCCCTGGCATGCTAATGGCAATCCTCCGCCTGAACATTCCCTCAATAGTGGTTACTGGCGGGCCCATGCTTACAGGAAACTGGAATGGTAAAAAGGTAAATCTCATCTCTGTATTTGAAGGAATTGGAAAGGTAAAGCGTGGAGACATGACAGAAGATGAGCTGAACGAGCTAGAATCCTGCGCTTGCCCCACATGCGGCTCATGTGCCGGCATGTTCACTGCCAATTCCATGAACTGCCTCTCAGAGGCACTGGGGCTTGCATTGCCTGGTAATGGCACAATACCGGCTGTGGATGCCGCACGCATAAGACTTGCCAAACAGACCGGCATGCAGGTAATGCATCTTGTTGAAAAGGACATAAAACCCAGAGATATAGCAACGGCCCAGGCATTCAAAAACGCCATAGCGGTTGATATGGCCCTGGGATGCTCAACAAACACTGTGCTCCACGTTCCAGCTGTTGCCCATGAGGCAGAAGTGGACCTTCCGCTTGAGGCATTTAATGAAATGAGCACCAGAACTGCCCACCTCTGCAGCCTGATCCCGGCAGGTCCCCACAGCCTTTATGACCTTAACCTGGCAGGTGGCATACAGGCAATAATGCATGAACTTGATGAATTGGGAGTGATTGACAAGGATGCACTTACCGTAACAGGCAAAACAGTTGGGGAAAACATCAAAAATGCCGTGGTAAGGAACAGAGAAGTCATAAGGCCGGTATCAGACCCGTATCACAAGGAAGGCGGAATCGCCATTCTTTACGGCAACCTTGCCGCTGACGGTTCAGTGGTGAAGCAGTCAGCAGTTGCTCCTGAAATGCTTAAACATAAGGGGCCAGCCCGTGTATTTGAGGGCGAAGCTGACGCATACGATGCCATACTCGGCGGCAAGATAAAGCCTGGTGATATTGTTGTAATTCGGTATGAAGGGCCAAAGGGCGGGCCTGGCATGCCGGAAATGCTCTCTCCAACCGCTGCAATTGTTGGAATGGGACTGGATAAACAGGTGGCCCTGCTTACAGATGGCCGTTTCAGCGGAGGCACCCAGGGGGCTGCCATTGGCCACATATCACCAGAAGCGGCTGAAGGTGGGCTGATTGGATTGGTCAAAGAGGGAGATATTATTGAGATAGACATCCCGGCCCGCAAACTTACTCTTAATGTGCCGGAACAGGAACTTGCAGAGAGAAGATCACAGTGGAAGCCACCGGCACCCAGAATCAAGAAAGGATATCTTGCCAGGTATGCAGCCCAGGTGACCAGTGGCGCCCAGGGCGCTGTACTTAAACAGCCGTAGGCACTGGACAGGCCAGATAATCAACACAGGAGGAACCATTTAATGGCAGAACTCAAACTCATTGTTCACGTTGCCCAGAAAGAAAGATGGATGGTAGGGGTAAAAAATGCCCTTAACTTTCTCAGAAGCGCGGAAGATTGGGATACACTAAGGGTAAGAATTGTAGCAAATGCCGACAGCGTTACCCAGTGCACCAAGTGTGACCGGCCACTGTTTGATAATCTGAAACAGCTTGTTCTTGATGGAGGTGAGATTTATCTCTGCTCCAACTCGCTTCGTGATTTTGAAATTCCAAAGGAAAGGCTTCCCGAGGTGTTCAGGACAGTGCCTGCTGCAGTGCGGGCCATCGCAGACTGGCAGGCAGAGGGATGGCTTTATATCAGGGCATAGATTACAGGACACAGGTTATCAGAACTTTGACTGCCATCTCAGGCAGCCTCCCTGGAATCAAGGTTGGGGAACCATGTCAGGTGCCAGAAACGATAAAATTCCGAGGCACATATATAATCTTCAGGAATCCCCATTATCTTGCAAAAATTTACAAGGTTATCCCGGTTACCGCAGATAACATGATATGACTGGCGCCTGAGTGAGTGATAATTCTCATGTATGGCTATAAATCCCCGTTCAGCCCATGTTACGGCTTCCGGGATGTCGGTCAGTTTGAAAAACCGGACATGACAGTCCTCTGAAAGGGATGAGAGTATGCCACTTATATCGGGAAGCGTTTTTTTCTTGCGGCGTGCCAAAATATACAGGACTCCTTGAAAATTTGCGTACTCAGCCATTGAGGTCACATTCAAAATTCTCATCGGCTGTGCTTTGAAAGTTCTTAAAACTTTTATCCGGAGACAGCTCAAAGCCGACTTTCATATCAGTGGTGACAAGCCCATGTCATGAAAGTTTAGTAATGAAAATTTAGTCTCATGATTCTGGTGCTTAACATATTCTAAGGGTAAACAGATGCGAAAAGGCGAAATATCGCGCAAAACCAAAGAAACCTCCATTGAACTCAGCCTTAACCTTGACGGAACCGGTCGTGCCTCAATAGCAACCGGCGTGGGCTTTATGGACCACATGCTCACACTGTTCACTGTTCATGGCTTTTTTGATCTTGATCTTGTGGCAAGGGGTGACCTTGATGTTGACTCACACCATACGGTAGAGGATGTAGGAATCTGCCTGGGACAGACCATAGCACAGTCTCTGGATGACTACAGTGGAATAAAAAGGTATGGAAGCGCCCGGGTCCCCATGGAAGAGACAGTGGCACAGGTTGACCTGGACCTGTGCAGACGGCCATATCTCGTATTTAATGTACCCTTCAATTCACCATTCATTGGCAGATTTGAAACAGAAATGATTGAAGAATTCCTGCGGGCACTGGCCATAAATGCTGGAATGACGCTCCATGTTCAGGTACCATACGGGAAAAATAACCATCACATGGCAGAGGCAGTATTCAAGGCGCTAGGAAGGGCTCTTGATCAGGCCGTAGGCATGGATCCAAGAATCAGCGGCACACTATCAAGCAAGGGCACAATATAGCCCTGATGAGGGATGGAGGGGTAAAATCATGAACAGGGAAGGCTTTAACATAAACCAGCTCTTAAAAACTTCAGGCTGTGCCATAACCGTTCTGTTCTGCCTTGTGCTGATTTCAGGCTGCGGTTTATTTGGAAGCCGTGACAAGACAGTGCAGCCGCTTCCCGAACTGAAGCGTATTGCCATACTTCCGATGGACAGGGCATCAGCAAAGGTCAGTGACCGACCAACGTGCAACATCAGCGACTCGGTTGTTGACACCAATATTGTTCCACCCGAGCCTGCGGAATTTATGACAGGGATAATCTTTGAAAGATACAAGAATGACCCCCGATTTGTGGAGGTACCTGAAGGCAAGTGCATGGGTTTCTTGAACAACTTTCTTGCCTCTAACATTAGCCAGTCACAACTTAATCTTATAAGAGCATTTGGAAGGCAGTTAAATGTCGATGCTGTGCTCTATGGAAAACTCTACAAGTACAGGGAACGTATAGGCAGCAGGTATTCTGTGGAACGTCCGGCCTCCGTAGGATTTGACCTGAACCTGATACGCACCAGGGATGGTGCCCTGCTTTGGCGTTATAACTTTGACAAGACACAGCAGGCGCTAACTGCAAACCTTTTTGATTTCAGCTTCTACAGAAGCGAAGGTATGCGCTGGCTTACCGCAGATGAACTGCTTAGTTATGGGCTTGAAAAGGCCCTTGAAGAACTGGACAAGAGACTTGCTCCTGCTGAATAAAATGGACATCATACCTGAAGGTACTGTTATAGAGTTTCTTGAGAGCCAGCGGTTTATCACAGCCACAGTTATCGGCAGAAAGGGGTCTCGTGTTCGTATTCTTACACATACAGGACGTGAACTCAACCTTGCGCCGGGCAGGATAATTGCTGCATCAAGAAAAAAAATTCCTGTTTCCGACAGGAATAGTACCATTCTTGCCCTTCAGTCAACAAACACCAGGAGGGATAAGTTAAGGGAACAGATAAACATCAAGGAAGTCTGGGAGGCAGTCAATGAAGATGCTGAAACATGGCCTCCCCAGGACCTGGCTGAACTTGCCTTTGACGGAGAGATAACAGACGATCACATTGCTGCATTCCAGCGTGCTGTAATAGATGACCATACCTATTTCAAATACCGCGACGGCATGATCAATGTAATGCCTCCGGTGGTGGTGGAACGACTGCTTGAACAGCGTGCCAGAGAGGCAAAACGGCTGGAGCGTATTTCAAAGGGAGCCAGGTGGCTTGATGCTGTGTGGAAAGATGAGGATACCGGAACTCTTGGAGAGGAATTTGAAGACGCCATACAGGAATTCTGGATACCGGCACTGAAGGACTACTGCATTCAGGGGGATGACTCTGACTACGCACCCTCTGTAAAAGGGCTGCTGAAATATGCCGGGCTTTCTGACAGCAGCAGTGCCTTTGAAACACTGGTAAGGGCTGGGATATGGGACAAGGATGAAAATATTGAGCTTTTAAGACAGGGTATAGAGGCTGACTTTCCCACTGAAGTAAAAAAACAGGCAGAACAGCTTGCAATGTCTCTCCCTGATGCAATGAAGGAAAACAGAGAGGACCTCCGCGGACTTCACCTTGTCACCATTGACGGAGCAGAAAGCAAGGACCTGGACGATGCCTTAAGCTTCTGCAAAAAGGGCGAGGGCTGGGAAATTGGCATACACATCACAGACATAAGCGATGAGATAAAAACAGGCACACCCCTTTTTAACGAGGCAATTAACCGGGCTACATCTATCTACCTGCCCGAACAGCAGATTCCAATGCTTCCGGACATCCTGTCCCATAACAGGTGGAGCCTTGTCCAGGGTGAAGACAGGCGCGGACTTTCCTTTTTCATAACCATTGATAATGAAGGGCAGATTCTAAACAGCCGAATCTCACGAAGCCTCATTAACGTAGCACGACGCATGAGTTACAGGGAGGCCGAGGAGGAGATACTGTCAGGGGGCACACTGTCCCATCTCCATGAACTGTGCAAAAAGATGCAACAGCGCAGGATCGAAAACGGGGCACTGCCTCTACCCATACCGGAGCTTATCATAAATGTTACTGATGGCGAAGTCAGTGTAAATCTATGCAGGCTTGGGCCAGCCAGGTTCCTGATTTCCGAGTGCATGATACTTGCGAACGTGGTGGCAGCCAGATTTCTCAGAGATAACAACATTCCCGGTCTATACAGGAGTCAGCCGCCACCAAGACAGCAGATCATCTTTGGGGAAGAGGAGGACCTGCTTGCCAATTTCAGGCAGAGGCGGCTGATCAGCCGTGGACACCTTGGGACAGAACCTGAAAAACACTCAGGGCTTGGAGTTGACTGCTACACCACAGTAACATCTCCACTGAGGCGTGGCCTTGACCTCCTTATGCAACAGCAACTCACCTCTTTTCTCCAGACAGGAAAGCCAACCCACAGCGAGGAAGAACTGGAACAGTTGGCTGCAAGGCTTGGAGCGGGACTTGCCGCAGCAGCGGCAGTGCGCCAGAATCGTACCCGTTACTGGACCCTTAAATACCTTGAATCCAGAAAAGATGAACCCCTAAACGCCTGGATTCTTGACAAGGGCCGTGGCAACCGGCTTCTTGTGGTGCTATGTGACACCCTTACTCCTGTGGAGATACCGCTGCGTCCACAGATTGAATGGGCCATGGACATGGAGATACAGGTTAGGATAAAGCGCATTGTTCCAAGGGAAAATATTCTCAAGGTTGACTGGTGGGAGGCCGGGGGGCCGTAAGTTACATCTTTAATGCCTGGGGACGCGCTGAACACTGGGGAAAAGCACCGCTGATAGCTCAAAAAGATGCGCAGTGCGCACCCTACAGGACTACATGCCAATGGCAAAAAATTCAGGCTCCATATCATTCATAAAAAAAAGAACGTCCCGCAGCATTAATATCGCCACACACAATCATGTAGGGTGCGCATCGCGCACCATTCATTTCACTCAAAAAGGAGCGCTGTCCGTACCCTACTACTTGATTTCAAAAAAATTTGCCTTAAAATTAAAATATTTCTTCGTATTAGGAGTAAAATATGCTTTCAACAATAACTACCAAGGGTCAAGTTACCATACCCAAGTCTCTGAGGGATAAATTCAATTTGAATCCACATGACAAGGTCGATTTCAAATCCGACGGCAAACAAATCATCCTTCAGCCCATAAAAACTCTTCGGGATTTACGGGGTTCTGTTCCGGGAAACGGCAATCCTGAATCAGAACGGCTTACAGCCAAAAAGGCAGTTGGGCAAAGGGTTGTGGACGAAATGGAATGAAAAAGGTCTTTATTGACACCAACATCTCCATTCGCTATCTGACAAACGACGATCCAGCCAAGGCTGATCGAGTAGAACTGCTGCTGGACAGGGCAGAAAAAGGCGAAATAGTCCTCATCACTACAGAGCTTGTAATAGCTGAAATTGTCTGGGTACTGGAATCCTTTTATGGCCTAAAAAACACTACTATTGAACCTATGATCCACGCCATTTTGGCTACTCCAGGTTTAAAAGTCATAAACGGATCGCTTGTGGACAAAGCAATTGATTATTATGTCACCCATAACATAGATTTTATTGACGGATATATTTCGGCTTTAATGGACCAGGAAAAAATTGACGTGATATACTCCTACGACAAAAAACATCTCTCACGTATCCATTCAATTCAGCGCAAAGAACCTTAAACCAGAAAAAACATTCTTCTTGCAGGGTGCGCACTGCGCACCACCCTCCCTACCCTCTCTCCCGGCTCCGGGGATCAAGGGCATCCCGCAGCCCCTCGCCAAGCAGGTTGTACCCAAGCACTGTTACCAAGATTGCAAGGCCCGGATAGACGGAAAGCCACCATGCAATCTCAAGGTTATCCTTGCCTGCAGTAAGCATATTCCCCCAGCTTGGCGTAGGGGGTTGCACGCCAATTCCAAGAAAACTCAGAGCGCTTTCCGTAAGGATCGCACCGCCCACCCCAAGGGTTGCAGAGACCAGCACAGGTGCAATGGCATTGGGCAGTATGTGGGAGAAGGCGATTCGGAGGTCTGAGGCACCTGAAATCCTTGCAGCCAGAACAAAATCCCGCTTTCTGAGGCTCAAAAATTCCGCCCTGACAAGCCTTGCCACTCCCATCCATCCTGTCAGGCCTATAACCGCCATGATATTCCAGATGGATGGCTCAAGAAACGCAATAACCGCCATTATCAAAAATATCGTGGGGAAACAGAGCATTATATCCACCAGGCGCATTATGACCCAGTCAACCTTACCACCATAATAACCTGCAATTCCTCCGAGAAATGCGCCGATAAATGTGGCAATACCAACAGCCACAAAGCCCACAAGGAGCGAAATGCGGGAACCATAAATGAGCCTTGAGAGGCAGTCTCTTCCCAGGGTGTCGGTACCCAGCCAGTGCTGTGCAGACGGTGGCTCAAGGATATGCCAGGTATCTATGGCCTGGGGATCATAGGGTGAGATCCAGGGCGCAAGCACGGCTATGATACAGAGGGTTCCCACCAGGGTAATGCCCGAAATGGCAAGGGGATTTGCCAGGAATACCCTTAAAAGACTATGTCGTACCTGCCTACTCATCACTCTGCACTCCGGTCCTTATGCGCGGGTCAGCAAGGGCATATCCGATATCTGCAAGCAGATTCCCAACCAGGGTGAGTACGGCAACTATCACCAGATTTCCCATGAGAACAGGGTAATCCCTTGCCATAACACTGGTCCACATAAGCTGGCCCACCCCTGGAATTGCAAATATGGACTCAAAGATAACACTGCCTCCTATCATGCCGGGAAGGGAGAGGCCAAGTATGGTAATAAGGGGTAAAAGTGCATTGCGAAGCGCATGACGATAAACAACTTCGTGTTCAGGAACGCCCTTGGCCCTGGCGGTGGTAATGTAGTCCTGCCTCATGACCTCGAGCATTGATGAACGGGTATATCTTGAAAGCCCCGCAAGCCCACCTATGGCTGAGACAAATACAGGAAGTATCAGATGCTTGGCCCAATCCAGCGCCTTCTGCCACCAGGGCATCTGGTCATATCCCATGAGACTGTGAATCCCCGAAATTGGCAGCCATCCCAGGTCCACTCCAAAGTAGAGCATCAGGAGCAGAGCCACCCAGAATGCAGGTGCAGCGTAAGCAACAAAGACCAGCACCGTGGTTATCTGATCAAAGAGGGAGTTATGGCGCACCGCTGCCTTTACGCCCAGTGGCACGGCCACTACAATAACCAGCACCAGTGACAGTACATTTATAAGCAGGGTAATTGGGAGACGCTCTCTGATCTTGTCCCAGACCGGCCTCCTGTCCGGGGCAAAGGATTTTCCAAGGTCAAGCACAGCGAGACCCTTGAGCCATTTCAGGTACTGGACATACAGGGGTTTATCCAGACCATACTGCGCCCTTAGCCTCTGGCGCATCTCAGGTGTCATCTTGGGATTGAAATCCGCCTGTATGCTCATGGGCTCGCCGGGGGCCAGGTGCATCACAAAAAAAGAAATCAGTGTGATACCGATAAAGGTGGGCACAAGCCCCCACAGACGCCTTATAAAATAGATGAATAGATTCATATCATTAAGAGATATTATTCTCCCATCTCAGGGCATAATATACTTCTGTTCGTTCCTTGGTACCCACCAACGCTCAAGATTATATGAAATACCCGCAGGGGCAGGCTTTATGCCGCGGAAGCGTTTATGAATAACCGGAAGGGACATTGGCACGTAAAGAAAGGTGTACGGCTGATCCTCGGCAAGTATCTCCTGCACCTTTGCATAAATGCGCTTTCTCTCCCTGCGATCAAAGGTGCGTCTGCCGGCTACCAGCAACCTGTCAAGCTCAGGATTTTTATAGCCGACAAAGTTAAGCTGCTTGGGAGCTGTTTTAGAAGAATGCCATATATCGTATAAATCAGGGTCCTGCCCCAGGGTCCAGCCAAGGATTACCGCCTCAAAACGCCGTTTGTCGATAAAATCGTTTATAAAGGCAGTCCACTCAAGTGCCCTGATGTGCATGTTGATTCCTATCTGTTTAAGCCTGTACTGTATTATCTGTGCAGTGCGGTCCCTGAGGCTGTTTCCCTGGTTGGTAAGCACAGTGAACTCAAAAACCTGCCCATCCCGGTCAAGCCAGCCGTCACCATCACTGTCCTTCCATCCTGCCTGGGCAAGCATACTGCGGGCACGCTCAGGATCGTAAGGATAACGGCGCACATCCGGATTATAATACCAGGCATCAGGCTTGTACGGGCCTGTGGCAACAACCCCGTAGCCAAGCAGCACACCCCGGATGATCTCCTCCTTGTCAACTGCATAGGATATTGCCTGCCGGACACGCCTGTCCTTGAAAAATGGATGCCTGAGATTATAACCAAGGTAGGTGTATGAAAACGAAAGATACTTGTACCTTGAAAAATTCTTTTTGAAAAACGGGGTTTCTGTCTGTCGCTGATACTGCATTGGAGAAAGCCCCATCCAGTCCAGCCCGCCAGCCTTAAGCTCAAGAAACATTGTTGCAGGATCTGGAATGATACGCATTATGTACCGGTCAAGATAGGGCCTTCCGGCAAAATAGGTGGGGCTTTCCTCCAGTACAATCTTCTCCTGGGTCTTCCACTCCCGGAGCCTGAAGGGGCCCAGCCCAACGGGTTTTCTGGCCAGGGAGCTTTCTGTTATCTTTACTCCCTCAAGGAGATGGCGCGGGAGCACTACTATATCACCCCATGAACTCAGGGCCGGCGCAAAAGGCTCTTTGTACAGCACCCTGAATGTGTACGGATCCGGCGCCTCTGCCTTTTCCACCTCAAGGAAATCTCCAGCGTATGCAGTGGGTGTATCAGGGGATGTTATGGTATTAAAACCAAAAAGTACATCAGCAGACGTAAATTCATGGCCATCCTCCCATTTGACTCCATGTCTCAGATGAAAGGTTATAAGCCTGCCATCCTGCTCAATATCCCACGACTCGGCCAGATCACCCACAAGCTCAAGATTTTTGTCATACTTTACAAGCCCGGCATAGATAAGACCTGCTATATTGTGAGATGTGGCATCAGAGGAGAGCATTGGGATAAGGTTTGAAGCATCACCGATTGAGCCGACAACTATTGCTCCTCCATAATCAGGTCCTCCATCTGCCGCATCAGCTACGCCGGATGCAGCAAAAAAAACCGTTAAAATCAGCACTAATATATGTTTGAAGCTCTTCATAAATTCAACATCTTCATACTACGCACCATACTTCTCCTTATGCCTTGCCCTCAACGCTTCAACACATTCGTAGGGCACGATCAGATTTCCCTTCCCCCTCCCAAGTTTTATATAAGGTTTTGCAGCACCGTGATAATCACTGCCCCCTGTTGCAACAATATTAAACTTCCCGGTTATATCAAGGCACTGTCTTGTGAAGGAAGGAGAATGTTCACTGTACCAGCACTCCATGCCGTCAAGCCCCTGTTGGCACAGTCCCTGAACCACAGCCTCAAGTTCCCTGCGGCTTGTACACTGAAGGGAAAAGGGATGGGCAAGTACAGCAAGGCCGCAGGCTGAATGGATGGCCTGGATTGCCTCATCAGGTGAAAGTATGGACTTTGGCACATACGCCTTTGCTCCCCGGGCAAGATACTTTGAGAATGCCTGCCCGAAATCCTTTACATACCCCTTTTCCACAAGAAGCCTTGCAAAATGTGGACGCCCCACCTGGCCGCCAGTTGTAATAGACTCAAGCTCATCAGCAGTGATGGAAATACCAAGATCAGAAAGCCTTTTTATGAGTCTGGGCGTACGCTCAGCACGTGCAGCCTGCACCCTTTTCAGGGTTGCGCTGAACAGTCCATCTGAAGGATCAACAAAGTACCCGAGGATGTGCATGTTGCCCTTGGAGGCTCGGACGCCAAACTCTATGCCGGGTACACACTCCATACCCAATACCCGGGCCTCAGCTCCTGCCTCGGCCAACCCGCTTACAGTATCGTGATCTGTGAGTGCAATGGCATGCAACCCTGCATCAGCAGCCTTTTTAACAAGAATACCGGGGGGGTCAGAACCGTCGGAACAGTTTGAGTGGGTGTGCAGATCACATGAAAGAACAGACAAATTGAATCTCCATTCAGGATTTGAGCAGTTTTATGGACAGGGTTGCGTATTGCGCAACACCCGAATTTCAAGAAATATAAAAAAAAATGAGCATCCATTCATTTTTAGACAGTTCTCATGTTTTTTAGGGTTGACAAGCAAAGGCGTTGGATATTATAAACGGTTTTACCTATGAAAAGGTGCGTCATTTTTCACCGAATAGTTATTCATTTTAGCCCCGGGCTGTGTATCGGCTTCCGCCGTCCCGGACGTTTTACACTATAACCAGCAAAAAATACACCATCAAGGAGGGAGAATTAAATGGCAGATGTCAAAAAGCATGACACTCCGATGTTAGATGACCTAAAATCAGGTCCATTCCCAAGCTTTGTCGATGATATCGAGCAGAAAGGCTTGAACGGCAAGCAGGCATGTCTGGACCTTCTGGGTCAGCTTGAACTCTCATTCAAGCACAAGGAAACACACTGGAAGCACGGTGGAATCGTTGGTGTTTTCGGATACGGCGGCGGCGTTATCGGCCGTTACTCTGACGTACCGGATCAGTTCCCCAGCATTGCTCATTTCCACACAATTCGTGTTAACCAGCCAGCTAGTAAGTTTTACACCACAGATTACCTCCGCAAGATCTGCGAGATGTGGGACTACCGCGGCAGCGGAATGACCAACCTCCACGGCTCCACAGGTGACATGGTTCTCCTTGGAACCTCAACAGATCAGCTTGAGCCTGTATTCTACGACCTCACCCATCAGATGGATGTTGACCTCGGTGGTTCAGGCTCAAACCTTCGTACCCCTTCCTGCTGCATCGGTAAGGCCCGCTGCGAGTGGTCATGCCTTGACACTCAGGAGATCTGCTACAACCTGACCCAGACCTACCAGGATGAGCTTCACAGGCCGGCATTCCCCTACAAGTTCAAGTTCAAGGTATCCGGATGCCCCAATGACTGCGTTGCAGCTATTGCACGTTCATGCTGCTCCATCATCGGTACATGGAGAGACGACATCCGCATCGACCAGGAGGCAGTAAAGGCCTACATCGGTGGTGAGATCGCACCCAATGGCGGCGCACACAGCGACAGGGACTGGGGTGCATTCGACATTCAGAAAGAGGTTATTGATCTTTGCCCCACAGGCTGTATGTGGATGGAAGGTGATGAGCTAAAGATCGACAACCGCGAATGTACACGCTGCATGCACTGCATCAATGTAATGCCCGCAGCCCTTCGCCCAGGCACAGACACAGGCGCAACAATCCTCACCGGTGCCAAGGCTCCGATCCTGGACGGCGCTCAGATGTCAACCCTGGTAATTCCGTTCATCAAGATGGAAGACGACCTTGACGAGTTCAAGGAATTCGTTGAGAACATCTGGGATTGGTGGATGGAAGAAGGCAAGAACCGTGAGCGTTTCGGTGAGCTCATACAGCGTCAGTCACTGCAGGAGCTCTTCCGTCGTGCTGGCGTTAAGCCTATCCCGCAGCATGTTAAAGAGCCCAGGTCCAACCCCTACGTATTCTGGAGTGCAGATGAAGTTGAGGGTGGTTGGGATCGCGACATCAAGGAATTCCGCGCAAGGCACGCTGCTTAATCTGAACCTAACAGGAGGTAATTAAAGATATGTTCGCAGAAAAATGGGTAGACAACCCAGGTTGCAATATTAAAGACACTGTCGCCAAGCCTTACGACAAAGACCTTGCCGAAAAACTGTACGATCCTTCAAAGCCAATGGCTAACAGGATCACTGATATCGGCCCCCCACACTATGAGCAGTTCTTCCCGCCGGTAATCAAGAACAACTACGGCAAATGGAAGAGCCATGAGATCGTTGAGCCTGGCGTTATCAAGTACGAGAGCGAAACAGGCGACGTATGCTATGCAGTTCGCTGTGCATCTCCCCGTCTCATCACTACTGACACTATCCGCGAGATCTGTGAAATCGCTGACAAGTACTCTGAAGGTTCAGTTCGGTGGACAACCCGTAACAACATCGAGTTCACAGTTGACAGCGAAGATAAGATGCGCGCTCTCAAGGACGACCTCATGGGACGCAAGTTCCCCGGTGGTTCTTACAAGTTCCCTGTAGGCGGAACCGGCGCTGGCGTTACAAACATCGTTCACACCCAGGGTTGGGTACACTGCCACACACCTGCTACTGACGCATCAGGTGTTGTGAAGGCAGTTATGGACGAGGTATTTGACTACTTCGGAAGCCACAAACTTCCTGCACAGGTCCGCATCGCTCTGGCATGCTGCCTCAACATGTGTGGTGCTGTTCACTGTTCAGACATCGCTATCCTTGGCGTACACCGTAAGCCTCCATTCATTGAGGACGACCGTATTACAGGTG
>WGBG01000159.1 GCA_015494395.1 Deltaproteobacteria bacterium | reverse complement strand
GGAGAACCGGGCCTTTCCAGGACAGAGACGTATTCAGAAGATGAATCGTCACAAAAGACTACAACTTATGGTGATGACAGCGGCCCTGAACGTACACAGGCTTATGGCCCTGGTTCCAGGTCAGACACCACCGAGGTTTACGACGCAGAGGGCGCCGCTCAAACAGACAGGACTGTTACGCACGGCCTTGGAGTGGGAGACAGTGTTGAGCTCCGTTCCGGTAATTACAGGATAACAGAGATAGTTTCCGGGGAGAATACAACCGGTGAAGCTGTTATATACCTCGTTCAGGATGAAGCAGAAAAAGACTACGCATTCAAGCTTTACTATCCGTTTACAGATCACAGGGACGAACCTAACCCCGAAGCCCTGAAACGCATCAAGTCCATCATAGACCCTGATATCCTGCGCCTTCATGATTTTGGCACCGGGCCAGACAAGTACCAAGGAAAATTCTGTTATGAGCTCTGCGATTATGCTGCTGGCAGGGACCTGCTTTCAATTAATGACCTTAAGGAAAAGTACACCCCTGATTTCCTGGAATCCAATGTGATTCCAGAGATTTTCAAAGGCATACATACACTTCATAAACATAAAATTTACCACTGTGACATAAAGCCTGAGAACATCTTTTACCTCGACCAGGAACAGACCGACCTGGTAATAGGGGATTACGGCTCGGCCAAAACCTTTGAAGAGGCATCCCGTAAAGAGCTGTCCTACACGTCCACTACCAAGGGAACAAATTTTTACCTCGCACCGGAACAGGCCAGGGGAATCATCTCTGAAAAAAATGATTTTTATTCTTTTGGCATGGTACTTTTACACCTTGTTTATCCTCACGCCGTTACCCGCGAACATCTCAGAAAGATAATTGAAAGACAGTTTTCCAGAAAGCCCATAATAGATTTTAATCCTGCCTTTGGAAGACTTAATGATATTATAGCAGGCCTTACACTTTATGATATCAATGCCCGCTGGGGAAAAGAGCAGGTAGAGGCCTGGCTCAATGGTGATGCCGTTGAGGTGCATTACAGTGGAGGCGCCGAGACTGCCCTCATCAAGATAGGCAGCACTGTAATCAAAACAGTGGACGATCTTGTTGCCTATATCGAATCAACTCCTGACTGGCATGAAAATCTTGTAGAGGATCAGACCGGCTACAGCCTTTTCCTGCGCTGGGTGGCGGAGATACAAGACATCAGGAGTCAGAAAGTCTTTGACAACATGGTAAGGACCTATCAGCAGGATGGAGTTGAATATCTTACCCAGGCGGTACTCCGCTATTTTGATGCTGACCGGCCGGTATTAATAGAAATGAAGCAGTATGATTTCTGGAATGCCCCGGATCTTGCTGGTATGACAGCAGAATTTGTCAAGCATCTTGATGAAATATGGAAAATAACTCCGCTTGACACCCTGAAGTTCTACCTGTTTCAGCTTGAATTTTGTCTGCGTCAGATAGAGGCCAATGCTTCAGCTCAGGACAAAGTCCTGATAAACGCCCTGCTTGACAGGATATCCTCTGCTCTCTCCTGTAAGCCAAAGACAGATTTTAATGATTATATCTGCACATTCTACCCTGATTTGACCCATGAGAACCTGATAGAACTGTTTTATGCCTTCAATGAGCACAGGGCATTCCGGGACCTGGAAGGGAAAAGGTATGATACCATTGAGAAAATAGGTCTGTTTTTTGCGGCGAATGAGGGTTTGTTTGATAATGAATACCTGCGTTTAGAAAAAAATGTTTTTTGCAGGAGACATAATCTTTCTCATCTAACTTCTTTAGAGTACAAGGAATTTTTATTTGGTATATTTGAATCCGAAATTAATCCTGAAGTTGAACTGATAAACATCTCCCTTGTTGATGATGAACTGTATGAAATTAAATACAAATATAAAAAATCATTAAGTCATTTCTTCAAACAGAAAAAAATATCCAAGCAACTTACAACCGGAGCGAGTACCACTAATACCTTTACGAAAACAAGATGCTTTCTTCAATCCATAAAATCTGTTTTTAGTGATTTTCTTCAGCATGTTCAGGAATCAAATGGCATAGACGTTGACAGTCTTTCACCCGAAAACAGGGAACAGCTTCGTAAACAGTTTGAAGATAATATGAAAGCTGTTCGATCCCTTGTGAGTAAAAAAGAGTTTTTCTTAATTAGTCCTTTTGTGCTGTTTGTAATAATTTGGGCATCTCTTTTTGCATTCAATACGCCGTTTGGAGAAACCTACTATGACTATCTCATAAAAGATGGCCTTGCCGATTATGCACAGAATGCTGAAGAGGTTATGTTTACGTGGTCATTTTATTATTTGTATGCTGTATTTGCTATTCCGTCATTCTTGGCATTAGCGTTATTAATATCCTATAATATAATTTTAGTTAGTAATCCAGCATCAATTTTGGTCTTGAATATTATTATGCTTGGATTTCCTATAGCACTTAAATTCTATAATGATTTGTGGGCGATATTGGGTTTAGCCGCTTTGGGATTCGGTCTATCTATCTGCATACCTATCCATGAGGATATAGATGGTTTCTTAAGAAACAAAGGTAGTTTTAAGTATCATAAAGAAAATGAGGAGCTGCAAAATCAAATTGCAGGATTATGTTTTGTATGCTATTTCCTGCTGAAATTTTTTCTTTTATTCTCTAGTGATCCATCGGCTGAAGGTACACTTGATTTATTTGCTTATATTATCATGTTATGTGTATTATTCTTCATAACTACCTTTGAGCCATTTTATGCATCTTCGATCAACCATTCTGCGTTATATCAAAAAACAGCTATACTGATCGCTGTAATACTGCCTCTTATCTTTTTTAGTTCAAATTACCTGAATCATGAATTGAGCTTGGCTCAAAATGAATCTGCAACTTTTTCCTCTGATGCTCAACATAATGATGATAAAAAAGTAATTGACTCTGCTTCTGTATCACATCAGTCCTTCAGCACTCCACATGAAAATCCCACTGTTTCCCTGGCCGAAGTCATTGTAGGTAAGGCCAATCTGCGTTCAGGACCTTCCACAAAGGCAATGGTAGTGGGGCAGCTAACCAAGGGAGATACCGTGCAGATAATATCTCGGTATAATGATAAGTGGTCTGAAATACGTTACAAGGACGAAAGCGCCTATATTTATTCTTCATTGATAAGTCTGAAACGTTACAGAATAGATGGTTCGTATGTAGATTCATGGCAGGCAGTCAAGGTAAATTCCAAGCCGCAAAAAATTGGTCATGCATACGATGATGATAAAATGTTTTTCATTTCATCCCCGGAATTCTGGATTGTATCTAAAAGTGGACGTACGGTTCATGGAGGACACGGAGCATCTCACCAAGACCAAGTCTATTTTACCAAGTTTTATAATATGGGAAAGGATGGAGAAGATGTTTCCGTCATGTCGGAAAAAGAGTTCACTTTATATTACATCATAAAATAACTTAACGTTTTAGAACCCTGAACAATATTTCATGCAACTAGGACCGATTTTGCTACTCTTACTCCTCGTCATTGCCATACTGACAATGTTGCGAATAATACCGCTGAGACGGGTCCAGGGTCTTATTGGTGCGGTAGTTCTTATTGCCATCTTTGGTCCTGCTGCATTGTGTCTTGTCAAGAAAGAGTGCGGTGAACTATTTGCGGGGCATTTTAATTATCCATTGTGGGTGTATATTTTGGCCTTTTTTGCCGTCTTGTTATTTTTGAGGCTTGCGATCAATTTTATATTTCCAAGGAGAAGATGGTAACTGAATGGCCTGGACATGCAATATATGCCATTATAGTATGAACAGTGATGATGCCATGCGCTGCATAATGTGCAACGCGCATCGTCCGGGCACAATTCATGATGCAGACGATTCTGCCATTCCCCCTGCACGGCCAGACAGTTCAGTGTCTGATCCTGCAAATCCTCCCCCCAATTTCCCGGATCAATCCACCCAGCACACCAATTCTGAGCCTTCGGGCGCAGTTCATGGGTCTCAAGAGGTTGAGAATCCCGGTGCCAGGCCCGGGACAGATACCAGTGCAGACAGCACAGTACTCAGAGGACGGGTAAGTCATGTGGAACAGCGTGATGAAAGGCCTCCATTCAATATATACCGTACCTTGACATGGGTGCTTGTCTGGATACTGATAGGAATACCATTCATACTACTGTTTGCAGGCGCAACCATAATAAGTTTTTCCTTTGCGGTCATTGGATTCCGGACACTTTCCCAGTTTTTTAATCCTCTTACATGGACTCTTGCCATTACTGAAATCATGGAAGTAATAGTGCTGCGACGATTCAGGAGTGACGACAGGATTCCTGTGTTCAGGGGCATGGTAGAAGACAGGGACAGCCGGGAACACAGCTTCATGATGTTTGGGCCGCTTGAGAGGGGTAATATTTTTGTGGGGCAGAATATAGAGCTTTCAGGGCAATGGCACCAGGGGTCGTTTATGGTGCAAAACGGCCTTGATCTTACCACCGGGGCCAGAATTACATCAGCCTACCGTAATCCATGGCGTGTTGCGTTTTTTGTAATAGCCGGGCTGTGGTTAATATCGTGTGTGCTGGTATTTCTGAACCTTGAAAATATTGGCGGGTTATTAAGTCTGGATATGGCGAGATAATAGATGGCGCGCAGTATTGAGCATAATATTTTCCCTGATCTTTCTCCCAGGGCCGAGATTGTTGAGAAAATGGCGCTGCTTGAAAAGGCATGGCTTGAGCATGATCCACCGGGATATCCAGGACGATTGGATGCCCTTATGGAAAATTTTATATTTTTTCATATACAGGGCGCACCTGTAAGGTATGACACCAGAAATTCCAGATTTCATCCCGCTTTTATCATGCCTGATCTGCTTGCCGCAATGCATAATCAGCTTCTGCCCCTTATTCATATTATCAGGTGTCATAACAGGCGCGTTGATGTCTGGTCAGGCTCAAGCAGACAGGGCGCGCCGGTTCTTGAAGGATTGCTTGAGAGCAGCCCCGGCCCTTCACTGTACTCTCCTGTTATTCAGGCCGGACAAATGCCGGAATTTGAGTCATTCCAGTGGTGTGCAACAGTTACGGGCATCCCGACTGACCCTGTCATGAAAAACCGTATTAACCGGGCACAGGACAGTGAAGTTCCAGGAATAGATAACCTGATATCCGGCCTTCTGAACGAAAACTGGGTTTACCTCGTACAGGCATTCCCTGTGCAGCGCCTGCAGGTTGCCGCCTGGCTTGAGACATGCGCAAGGGAAATAAAGGACATAAAGGAGGCTTTTCTGTTACGCGATATCCAGAAGGCCAACCGCATGGCATCCTATTATGCGGATATGCTGGAAAAATCAATCAAGCGGCTAATGCTTGGCAAACAGCAGGGATATTGGCAGACAGGCATATATATTTTTTCTGACAGCGAAGAGACGGCACGCAAGGGAGCGGCCCTGCTGGTTTCAGTCCTGTCCAGTGACAGGTCACGGCCTGAACCCCTCCGGTCCCATGTCTGTTTGAGGGAGAGCGCTGTTTCACCCTTTATCAATGGTTACAATTCCAGTGAACTTCACTGTTTTACAGCACTGCCACGCAGGGAATATCCGGGATTTCGTCTGAAAGAGCAGATTGATTTTGATGTGGATTTTGCACCGGCAACCGACAGGTCGCTTGATTTGGGGGAAATTATCGGCAGCAGTCCTTCCGGCCAGGCCTGTTCAATCCCTGTTGATGACCTTACCCGGCACACACTGGTTGCAGGTGTCACAGGCAGTGGCAAGACCAATACTGTATTTAACATACTGGGGCAGGCATATAACTCCTTCAATGTGCCATTTCTTGTCATAGAACCGGCAAAGTCAGAATACCGCTGCCTCATGGAGGAGATGAAACAACTGCTTGTGTTTACACTGGGGGAAGAGCGTCCAATGGCATCGGCTCCATTCCGGCTGAATCCCTTTGTTTTTCCTCGCGGCATCTCCCTTCAGACCCACATAGATTTCCTGAAAGCCGTTTTCCATGCAAGTTTTGTCATGTACGCCCCCATGCCGTATGTACTTGAAGAATGCCTGTACAAAATATACCAGGACAAGGGATGGAATCTTGTCACCTCAACAAATTATCGCGGCAGCGGGCCACTTTCCTTTCCTACCCTTTCTGACCTCTATTACAAGATTGATGAAGTTGTTACCGGCCTTGGTTACCAGGACAGGACAATAATGGACATCAAGGCTGCTCTTCAGACAAGGATCAGGAACCTCTGTCTTGGCGCAAAGGGCATGATGCTTGACACCTCGGCATCCATACCGTTTGAACAGATTATGGAAAGGCCGGTTATCATGGAACTCAAGTATCTGGGAAATGATGAGGAAAAGGCGTTCATGATGGGCTTGATTCTGATGTCAATATATGAACATTACGAGTCTGAACAGCACAGTGGCGTTGGCCAGGGAAATGGCCTGAGACATCTCACTGTCATAGAGGAAGCCCACCGCCTTTTGAAGAATGTACCAACAGAGAAGAGTTCAGAAGAACAGACCAATGTAAAGGGCATGGGGGTGGAGACATTCTGTAACCTCCTTGCTGAAATACGGGCATATGGCGAAGGAGTGGTTGTTTCCGAGCAGATACCGGCCAAGTTGGCCCCTGATGTTATAAAAAACTCCAACATGAAAATCATGCACCGGTTGGTGGCCAGGGAAGATCGTGAACTCATGGGCGATACCATGAATCTTGATCAGAATCAGCAGAGAGGGATCCTCGGTCTTGAAACAGGTGAGGCAGTTTTTTTCCGGGAAGGTCTGGACAGACCGGTGCGCATACGGGCAGGACTCGCGGCAGCCAGGGCAGAGACAGTTGCAATTTCAAACAGCGATATTGCCGCTAACATGGCTGCAAGATTTTACAGTCACAACAAGGGACTGCTTGCAAAATTTGCAGCGTGTTTTTCCTGTGATTATCAGGGTGATGACTGTGAAATGATAAAACAGCAGGTTGAGGAGTTGGTATCTGCAGAGGATTGGGAGGATATGGCAGTAAAGTTCTTTCTGCCGTTCATGTTTGACCCAGGCATGTCAGGGGCCAGGGCACACCTTGCGTCACTGCTCCATTTGCAGGACAGACTTTATTATTGTCTCGTTTCCCACCTTGTCCAGGATTATATCAGGTTCAAGGGCGGTTATAACGGCTGGAACTTTGATGAGGCACAGAACCTGGCGGAAAGGGCTCAGGCTGCCATCAAAGGTGATGGATTTGTTGCAGAAATAGCCCTTTTTTGCCAGTCGCACAGGTGTGATGCCCCTTATGCCTTGTGCAAGGACTACTGCCTCTGCGATTCATCTATCTGTTATGAAGGCAGTGTGCTGGCAAGAAATCCCTTGCTGCACAACAGGTTGATAGATGTTCTGGACACCTCTGAATATGGCACGAGATTTTGTCTTGAACTGGCCAGTATGCTTGGAGAGCATGTGCGTGACTTTGTGCCACCAGCCCTTTCCCATTCTCTCGGAGGGATAATACTCTGTTACCTTGTTCATAAATTGAATGAACTCAAGTTTTCCCTGCCATTCCAGAGGCGTATTGTGAATGAGTTTGCAAAAATGGCAGGCAGTCTGATATAACATCGTGCAGAAAATGGGGATGTTATGAAAAAAAGCAAGGAGATGCGTAATGAAAATCATGATGCGCGACAATCCCAAACCCGCATCAGGGAGTTTGAAGCCAGGCCTGAAAAAACAGCCAGGTTGCGTGAAATACCAGTAAACCGGAAAATCGAATCGCGTTTCAGGGAGAAGACTGAAAACAGGCGCGTGTTTGCCGTGCCACCGGTTGAAGGATTTGAGAAATCCGGGGTAATGAGCAATCGTGAAGTGAAGCAATATCTGGAAAATCATTTTCCAGAGCAGCATGTTAATAATATTACCATGGAAAGTGTTCGGTATAATGACAGGCATATAACTGAAAAGTCAATGACCGAACTTGGACACTGGGAAAAGAAAGAACCTGTAAAAGATATAGGTTTTTATAACAAAGAGATTGTGATAAACCGCCAGGCCAGAGATGGAAATGTTGATGCGGAGACAATGAAGGATACTATTGCCCATGAGGTTGGGCACCAGACGCAAAGAGAATTTCTCGGGCAGAACGAATTAAAGGAATGGGAAAAAATAAGTGGCAAAAGACCAGAAAGTGAATGTGTGAGTGATTATGCGCGTACCAGTCCAGCAGAGGATTTTGCCGAAAGCTACCGGGCCTATTGCCGCGATCCTGAAACATTAAGAAAGGCAAGTCCTGAAAAATATGCGTTTATGCGTGAAAAAGTTTTTAATGGCAGGGAGTATAAAATTAATAAATGCATTCCGGATTCAACCAATGACGCAAAAGGATAAGATGATTGATAATGGCCTTACCCTGTTACTCTATGCCCATGTCCCAACCACCCGAACGCTGGGGCCGTTCCAACGGTTTGCAATATGGACACAGGGATGCCACAGGGCCTGTCCTAGTTGCATGACTCCCGATGCCCGTGATTTTGACAGGGGCTACAGGGTAGATGTTATGATGCTTGCCAGGGAGATAGTGTCCGTGCCTGATATAGAGGGGATTACAATCAGCGGAGGGGAGCCGTTTCTCCAAGCCTCGGCCCTGGTTGCGCTGATAGACGCAATTCGAGGACAAAGGGACCTGGGGGTTATTGTTTATACAGGATTTGTTCTGCAGGAACTTCACCAGGAATCTGTTTCAAAAGACCGGAATATCAACCGTCTCCTTGAAAGGATAGATTTGTTGATTGACGGTCCATACATGCGGGAACTTGATGATGGCCTCAGCCTGAGAGGATCGTCGAACCAAGAGGTTCATATCCTGACCGGCAGGTACATGGGGATAGCCCGGGACTTTTTTGGCAGCAGGGGCCGGGCGGTTGAGATGCACGTGCTGGAGGATGGACTGATGCTTGTTGGCATACCGGGCCGGAGCGTGCTTGAAAAATGGAATAACAGGCAACTGGTTAATGGTTCCGCGCATTTGGAAAATACCGGTTTGTTGAGGTGATACCTGTTTCGCATTAAATTTATGAATCTGAATTCATTTTTGCTTCATTAGGTTAGATATGAAATGTCCAGTCTGCGGCAATAAAATTCAAGAAGATGACCAGCGGCTGTGTGAATGCTGCGGCTGGGAGTTTGACCGATATGTGACCGAGCTTTCTTCCAGGGAGCGGGAACTCTATGACCGCAAGCTTGGCCTTGCAAGACAGAACTGGAAGGAACTGTTGCAGGCAAGGGAGAAAGTGAGAAGGCTTAAAAAGGATGCTGCAAGGCTTGAGAAGGAGCTTGAGCAGGAGCGGGAAAATGCTCGGCAGGGGGCGGGGGCCATACAGGAGGCAAGTGCCTCGCTTCAGGAAAGAAAGGAGGCGAAAAGGCTTAAAAAGGATGCTGCAAGGCTCGAGAAGGAACTTGAGCAGGAACGTGAAAATTCCCGGCAGGCCACGCAGAAGGTGCAAAGCCTGGAAAATACTCTTAAGGAATGGGAAAAGGCGCTCAGCAATAAACGTGAAATTGCGGAAGAGGCCGAAAGGGATGCACGAAACCTCAGGGCCGCCAGGGATAAATTACAGGTGCTGGTCGATGATTATGAAGTAAAGCTCAGAAAGGAGCAGAAAAGGGCCAAAGATGCCTTGAAAAACAGTCAAAACACCCTCCAGAGACAGCTTGATGATGCAGCACGGAATGTCTACCGCCTTTCAGACGCTGTGCGTCTCTCTCCATGGAATCCCCTTGACTGGTTCCGGCTCCTTGTATGGATACTGCTACAGCCAGCCCGGCTGGAAACCTACCGGGCAGCGCTTACTTCAGAAGCAGATAGACGTGCCTTGCGGCAGACGCGTTTCTACATGGCAATGGCCTTGCTCCATGTCCCAATTGCCCTGATATCTATCTGGATTTATTTAAGGTTGCCATTACTGACATCAACTATAAATGACAAAGTTGTGTTATATATATTCCCTTATGTGCAAGCTAATACGTCTCCTGTGCTATGGATCCTCCACCACTGGCAAATTCTGGTACCCGCGTACTTTCTCTCATTGTCCTTTTGCTTTTGGGGTGTCGAGAAATTTTCATGGATAGATGAGGTTGACCCCAGAGGAGTTTCTTTGTTCTTCTTTTTTTTATGCTTATCGATCCCCTTTTTGGGTTCTGCCTTTTTCCTCTTCCTCATTGTTATCTGCGTTATCTGCTTGGATTATCCAGCTTTATTTTTAGGCCCTGGCTGCCTTTTGTTTGTCATGATGTTTCCTTCGTGCCTGGATGATGAGGATATAGACTCGCCAGCTAATGTGGTTTTATTTGGTTTCCCTTATTTTACTAGATTAGTAGTGGGTGGTTTGGTAATAAGTGCTACAGGCTTTGCTGCAGATTATATATTGACAGATCTAATAGTAGTGCCTGAGACAGTTAAAGTCAATACGACAGTTGTCGTAGCGGGTATTGTGGCTGGAGTACTCCGTCTTAAATGGGAGGCCATTTTTGACAAACTCGAGGATTCATTCCCCAAATTTCCTTCTACCCGGTCCTGGCCGGGCAGGGTGATTTTCGGGCTGCTTGTGTTGTACTGGGCAGGCCTTGGGGCAGGGCTTTTCATAGTATAAAATACTTTTTCGAGGTGATGATATGAGTGGTGTAAAGGACAGTTATGTAAAGATAAGGCAGTCCGAACTTGACAGGATTCGAAATTCATGCAGGCGCGTTGACAATATTGATACAAATGTCAAGCGCCAGATGTCTAATATGTCCGAACAGCTTCGGCAGGCGGTCCAGCAACAGATTGCCACGGTCGAAAGGCGTCATGATAACATAGAGCAGCGGCTTACAGGGCTGAGCGATGGCATGCGGCGCATTGAACACAATGTAAATTCCCGGTTGCAACAGCAGGCAAACGAGTTTACCCGGGGCATGCAGGAACTTGGGAAGGAGATGGCGCGTCAGCAAAAGGAATACAGAACCCTTATTCGGGAACAGGAACAGAGGTTTTCTTCTGCGCTTGAGGAGCAGCGTAAGGCCCTGGACCAACGGATTTCAAGCATACAGCGCGAGATTGAGCAGAAGGAGATGAGTCAGAGGCAGCAGGCGGAGCAGTGGCTTTCCGATGTTTCAGGCCTGCTTGACATAATTGGCTCGGAATACAGGCATGAAAAATTTCGCCCCGGCGCTCTGGAAAAACTGAAGGCAGAGCTGTCCCTGTGCAAAGGGAATATTGAATCCGGAAATTACCAGGCAGCAATTGCATCTGCCCAGCAGTCCTATCTCAGAGGCTCTGAATTGAGGCTTGAGCTTGAGAGGCTTGAAATGGAATGGGAGGCCCATCTTCAGGCGGCAAGACGTTCTGCCGCCGAGGCCCTTGCAGAGTGTAACGCCCAGACTGCTGCAAGGCTGGCATTTGACACCGAGGCCGGGAGTGAGGAACTGGCGGTTGAGGTGGATTACTGGACTGAAGGGGCCTTGAGCGCAATGAAGAAGGAGATCGAACAGGAGATAAGGCGCTTGGAAACCCCAGAAGCCCTTTCCCTGGAAGAGCTGGATCAATCCATTGAAAAATCTGCGGACTGGTGCAAGAGGAGCATGAAACTGGTAGAACAGGCCAGGGAATCACTTATTGCCTCCCAGGTGCGGAATAATATTGCTCAGGCAATAGAAATGTCCCTGATAGATGCCAACTGGCAAGTGACTGACTCTGCCTACGAGGGTGAGGATTTCAGGCGTTCGCTGCACGTTAAGTTGAGAAATCTCCAGGGGGATGAGATAGTCACGGTTATAATGCCTGAGACCCTGGGTGAAAAAACCATTGGAAACCGGCTATCCATCAATTTCTTTGACCGTTCCACCAATGACGAGGCATTCCGCCAGGAGAGGCTTCGTGCAATAATGGGCGCACTGGAGCAGGACGGCCTGGAGTGTTCTGCTCCAACCTGTGCTCCAGGGACTGAAAATGGCCGAAACGTAAACGAAGAGATGCTGGACTTTGAAAAGGTACGGAGGCTGTATCGTGATGCTCGCTGAAGCGCAAGACACCCCGTTTAGTAATTATACGGATCGTTTTTTCTTTGTTCATGGAAAGACGGATGATGAGTTCTGCCTGTATCCCTGCGGTATCCTGAACTTGGAAGAGGTCCTGCATCTCCACTTCCGCAGGCTTGGTTTTGAGAGAATCGTCTTCTTTAACGGAAGGCAGAAGCTGTTCTTCTATGACCACGACTCATTTAATCTGACCAGGCATGGGCGCAATGGTACGCGGGACAAAGAGCGTAACAGCGTGCCTGCACAGGGCGGCTGGAGCTGCCAGTCCCGCATATGCGCCGGTCCCCTGGGGATGAGAATGATGCTATCCGCTAATGGCGGACGGCAGGAGAGGCAGGAGCAAGGCGCAGAGAGCTCAGGGCAGGCGAATTCAGCCCAAGATGAAAGTCTCTGCCTGGGACGCATGACGGACATGGATGCAGTGGGTCTTCTGGATCACTGCATGAAGGATGAATCCATCAGGTCTGTGGTAATATTTACCAACCTTCTTGATTTCGTGAACCATACCCAGCATGAGGCCAGACGGGAGATGGCCGCGAACCTCAAGGACTGGAAAAATCTTTTATCCTCCAATCGAAATATCTGCATTTTCATAATACCCAGTCTCGACGTCGAAAAAACCCGCGAATTGCAAGTCCGATACCCGGAATGGACTGTCCTGGCAAACTGTATGTTTGATGAAAAAAATCAGCCCACGTCCCAGATGATATATATAGGCTCTCCCAGGCATGACGAAGTATATGCGCTGGCGCACTATTTCAGGCTGCGCAACACCGCCGGTCAGGAAAACAGGCGCGTGGACTGGAACATGCTTGATCAGACAATATCCTTCTTGACCAGGCATATAGTGTCAGGCAGGCAAAGTCTCAAGTTTTTGAGTGCGAAACTCAGCGATTGTGTCTTTGACAAAGACTCCCTTGAGACCCTTTATAGCGGGAAGGAATCGCGATCGGCAATGGAACGCCTCAAGTTCATGCATGGCCTAGAAAGCGTGGTCCGGCACATGGAAAGGCTGGTCCGGTTACAGCAGGAACAGGAAAAGATGGAATCCGGACAGCACGGACCCGGCATGGTAATGGCAGGAGAGCTTCCGGTACGCATGTGCCAAGGGACGCTAAAGAAATCCGACCGAAATCTTAACATTATTTTAACCGGAAATCCGGGAACAGGGAAAACAACTGTTGCAAACCTGGTAGGAGAAATATTCAGAGATGCCGGTCTTCTTGAATCCGGTCACCTGGTCAAGGCCTCCAGGGAGGATCTGGTGGCAGGTTATGTGGGGCAGACCGCGTTGAGGACCCATGAACGGATACGGGACGCAATGGGCGGGGTGCTTTTTGTGGACGAGGCCTACAGGCTTTCCGAAGGGGGAGAGAATGACTTTGGCAAGGAGGCTATTGAGACGATAATGGAGGCGATGTCCAACCACGTGGGGGAATTCGCGGTTGTAATTGCCGGGTATCCCGGGAAAATCGAGGAATTTCTTGATACCAACCCAGGCCTGCAGCGAAGGTTTGGTAATAAGATACATATACCCGATTTTGAGCCGCCGGTGCTCCAGAAAATATTTGAACAGAAGGTAAGGGAAAGAGGACTAAAAATCGACAGTTCACTCCAGCAGGTGCTGCCGGTTTTTTTTGACAACCTGTACAGTGCAAGAGACCCGGAAAGGTTTGGAAACGCTGGGGATATAATAAAACTCATTGAGGAGATGAATGATCTCAGGGCTGAACACATCACCGGGCTTGACCTGGACCGGGAGAGCCGCATGTCCCTGACACTGGAAGATGTGCCGGAAAAGGAAAGGAAGTATTTGAAGAAAAGGGCGCCAGCCACGGTTGATGAGGCGCTTGCCCAACTGGACCACCTGGTCGGGCTTGATGCAGTGAGAGAGAAGATAAAAAACCTTGCCAACAACATAATGCTCCGTAAAGAACAGGAGCAGAGGGGATTGAATTCAGGGAAGCCGCTGGCGCCGGGGCATTACGTCTTTACCGGTAATCCCGGAACCGGCAAGACCACGGTGGCCAGGATACTTGCCGGGATTTTGTACACGCTCGGGCTGGTTGGCCGTAGTGAAATACATGAAATAAGTGCATCCGAGCTTATTGAACAGAGTGTTGGCGGTACAAAAAAGAAAACCGAGAAAATTCTGAACAAGGCTGTCAATGGCGTGCTTTTTATTGATGAAGCCCATCAGCTTGCGGATAACAGGGGAAATGGGCCTGGTCTTGAGGCAGTTCGGGTCCTGGTGCCCTTCATGCTCAATAACAGGGAGAGGTTGTGCGTTATAGTGGCCGGTTACACTGACGAGATGGAGAGATTTCTTGACATGGACCCGGGGCTCAGGTCGCGTTTTCCCAACACCATTCACTTTGAGGACTATACGTCTGAACAACTACTTGAAATTTTTAGAAAAATTGTGAGACGGAAGCACGAGATAATTGGTCCGGGTTTGGAAGAAGAGCTTGGCAGGCTGTTCGATATCTGGGATATAGATAAGGACAGGCATTTTGGTAATGCCCGTGAGGTTGAAAATCTTCTGGAACAAATGCGCCAAAAACGGGCCACCAGGGTTGCATCGACCTCTGGGCTTGATGGATGCACGGACGAAGAACTGATCACATTGTTGCCCGAAGATATACCACCCAGTGAGCGAAACCGCATTGGTGAAAGAGTGGATGATCTTGACAGCGTTCTTGACTCACTGGATGGACTGATTGGTTTGGGAAGTGTCAAAAAGCTGATAAGAGACATAATAAACCACCTGGATATTGAGAGGCTGCGGAACCCGGATGCATCCCTTGCGCCTGGGCATTACGTTTTTACCGGCAATCCTGGAACCGGCAAGACCACAGTTGCAAGGAAGATGGGTGAGATGTTCAGTGCCATGGGCCTGTTGAAAAAGGGGCATATGGTTGAAGTAGGACGCTCCGACTTGGTTGCAGGCTACCAGGGTCAGACAGCTCTTAAGACACGGGAGGTGCTTGAACGCAGCCTTGATGGTGTGCTTTTTATTGACGAGGCCTACCAGTTGATTGAGAGTGAGAGGGACAGTTTCGGCAAAGAGGCGCTTGAAACCCTGGTTGCATTCATGGAAAATCACCGAGAAAGACTCTGTATCATTGTTGCCGGTTATCCCGGTCCCATGAGGCAGTTCATATCCCAGAATCCGGGGTTGCCATCAAGGTTCAGTGCAGAGATCCCCTTCCCAAACTATTCAGGGTCTGAACTGCTTGAAATATTCAGGTTGATGGCCGGAAGGGAAAACCTGATTCTTGGCTGTGGAGTGGAAGAGGAACTTGAAAAACTGTTCAATCGTCTTGCCAGTAGCGCGGATGAAACCTTTGGGAATGGAAGGGAGGCCCGCAAGTTGCTGGACGCCATGATGACCCGGCAGGCCAGCAGGCTGCGTGCCATGAAATCGCGTCCAGAGCCTGGCAGCCAGGAACTGTTTACATTGTTGCCCGAAGATATACCTGTCAGTGAACGAAAGCGCATTGGCGAAAGAGTGGATGACCTTGACAGAGTTCTTGACTCACTGGATGGACTGATTGGTTTAGGAAGTGTCAAAAAGCTGATAAGAGACATAATAAACCGTCTGGATATTGAGAGGCTGCGGAACCCGGATACATCCCTTGCGCCTGGGCATTACGTTTTTACCGGCAATCCTGGAACCGGCAAGACCACAGTTGCAAGGAAGATGGGTGAGATGTTCAGTGCCATGGGCCTGTTGAAAAAGGGGCATATGGTTGAAGTAGGACGCTCCGACCTGGTTGCAGG
>WGBG01000158.1 GCA_015494395.1 Deltaproteobacteria bacterium | reverse complement strand
TTTCCGGATGCCACCAAACTGCAGCAAAGTGCGGTTATGGAGGCAGTTGCCGTAATGGAGCAAAGCCTGGGGGAGTTACCCTGTGACAGTGAGGAAATAGTCTGGCAGGTGCAGGAAATTATCCGCAGTACCGCAGAAAATTTCTCCTCAATGCTTCAGGACAGGATGAGAAGGGCAAGGACAGAAATAGATTATATCAACGGTTTTGTGTGTGATGCCGGAAGCAAGTATAACATCTCTACACCGGTCAACCAGACGCTCTGCAGGATAGTCAGACTGCTCTCGGCATCCGGTTGGAGGACGTGCTGAGAAATCTGGCTTTACCTGCAACCATTAAATTTTATCATTCTGTTAAAAATAGTATTGACAACCAGGCATATTAAAGGCTATATGACAACATCCTGAGGCTACATCTTGTGGATGCCTATTCAGAAACGGTCAGGTTCTGACCAATTTCCAGTTTCTGCAAGTCAAAATACCAGATCATAATCCGCACGAGGACACAATTTATCTGAAGTTTTATACTCCGTTTTACGAATTAAATTAAAGAATCAGTCGGGGCAGAAGATTCGCTTTCTGCCGCAGGTAATCCTAATGGTGACTTCCTGAATATACTGTTTTTCAGGACGTTTCCGTCATGCTTATGCTGTCACCGTTAATTTAATCATCGTGCTGATTTTGTGCCTAATTCATATTAAATAGCCTTACATGCCTGCAATCCAAGGGGAGAGGGCGGCAGTCATTTAATTATCCAGGGTGCATGTTTGGCGTATGTGATTTGTTTAAATACGTTAAGTAAACAACCAGATATTTAGAAAAATTCAGGCATAAACTCTTCCGGGCGTGGCACCCGGAGCCGGTTAAGAACCGCAGACATCACAGGCCACAATCTATAGAGGAATTGAGGTGCCAGATGGCGAGAAAACCCAAAAACAACAACAGGGATCAGGGTGGGGAACCCTCGGCAATAAATGGCAATCCCGTGAAGATCATGAATCTTAATGATCTTAAAAAACAGCCGGTTACAGAACTTTACCAGCTTGCATCAGAGCTTGGAATAGAGTCGGCCAGGGGCAAGAGAAAACAGGAACTGATATTTTCCATTCTCAAGACCCAGATGTCCAGAAGCGGCATTGTATATGCCCAGGGTGTGCTTGAAATCCTGCAGGATGGATTCGGATTTCTCCGCAGCCCTGATTACAACTATCTGCCAGGGCCGGACGATATTTATGTCTCTCCATCCCAGATAAGGCGCTTTAACCTAAATACCGGTGATACGGTTTCAGGCCAGATACGCCCGCCAAAAGAGGGCGAGCGCTACTTTGCACTGCTGAAGGTTGAATCTCTGAATTTTGACCCGCCGGAAAGCGCCTTTGATAAAATACTTTTTGACAATCTGACCCCTCTCTATCCTCAGGAACACCTGCGCCTTGAAACCACTCCTGACAATCTTGGCGCCAGAATCATGGACCTCATAACTCCCATCGGCAAGGGACAGCGCGGTCTCATTGTTGCCCCGCCCCGTACAGGCAAGACAATGCTTCTGAAGAGTATTGCCAACAGCATCTCGGCCAATCATCCTGAGGTGATAATGATTGTGCTGCTTATTGATGAAAGGCCAGAGGAAGTCACAGATATGCAGCGCTCTGTAAATGCAGAAGTTATAAGCTCCACCTTTGATGAACCTGCCCAACGGCATGTCCAGGTGTCCGAGATGGTGGTTGAAAAAGCCAAGAGGCTTGTTGAGCACAAAAAAGACGTGGTAATCCTGCTGGACAGTATTACCAGGCTTGCACGAGCCTATAACACAGTGGTCCCGCCCAGCGGCAAGATACTTTCAGGTGGTGTTGACTCAAATGCGCTCCAGCGTCCAAAGAGGTTTTTTGGTGCAGCCAGGAATATTGAGGAGGGCGGAAGCCTTACAATCATTGCCACTGCCCTGATTGATACCGGAAGCCGGATGGATGAAGTTATCTTTGAGGAATTCAAGGGAACCGGCAATATGGAAATCGTGCTTGACCGCAAGCTTACGGAAAAACGCATCTTCCCATCCATTGATATCAACCGTTCAGGCACAAGGAAGGAAGACCTGCTGCTTCCGCCTGATGTGCTCAACAGAGTGTGGATACTTAGAAAACTCCTCTCACCACTTAATCCTGTGGACAGCATGGAGTTTCTCATGGACAAGATGGCAAGTACAGAGAGCAATGAAGAGTTTCTGAATTCCATGAACAAGGGCTAACAGTTTGTTTAATGGTAACTGGAGTGTATGTATTCAGCGTGGTAAATGGTCTTGTTTGTCCGTACGCTGAAACAGATACGTTTAGTGTTGACTTAAAGCCCTGCAGGTGTTTTTTTATTGCCTGCCTGAAAAAGGCAATTAAATCAGTTTCAGGAGAATAACAATGAAAGAAGGAATACATCCCAAATATTACAAGGCTACAGCCCGCTGTGCCTGTGGAAACGAATTTGAAGTTGGCTCAACCATTGAGGAGATAAAGGTTGAAATATGCGCCAAGTGTCATCCGTTTTTTACCGGAAAGCAGAAGCTGGTTGACACTGCCGGGCGTATTGAAAAATTCCGTAAGAAATACGGTGACAAGGCTGCTGCAAAATAGAATTGTTTGCATGTCCCTAGGGGATTAATCAGGATCTTTCTTGCAAAGCCCTGTTTTAACATTTTCAGTGCAACCGTCGTGTCAGAGATTTTAAACTCCGCCAGTGCATAATGGATCTTACTGCCAAGTTACAGGAACTTGAAGAACGGTACTCCCAGCTTGAAAAGGAGCTGAGTGACCCGGATGTCTTCAAAGACCAGAAAAAATATCAGGCAATTGCCAAGGAGCATTCTGATCTTGGAGCCGTGGTCAAGGTAAACCGCGAGTTTTGTGAAGTTCAGCAGCAGTGTGCCGAGAACAGGGAGCTTCTTAATGATCCGGATCCTGAAATGCAGGAGCTTGCCAGGGCAGAACTGGAAGAACTTGAGGCCCGCTCTGAGGAACTTGAGGCAAAACTTAAACAACTGCTGTTGCCCAAGGACCCTCTGGATGAAAAGAATGTCATTCTCGAAATAAGGGCAGGGACCGGTGGAGATGAGGCAGCACTTTTTGCAGCAGATCTGTTTCGTATGTACTGCCGTTATGCTGAAGAAAAACACTGGAAGGTTGAAATTCTCAGTGAACACTCCACTGGCATAGGCGGCTACAAGGAGGTCATAGCAATGATCTCCGGAAACAGGGTGTACAGTCACCTGAAGTATGAAAGTGGTACCCACAGGGTGCAGCGCGTGCCAGATACAGAGACACAGGGGCGCATCCACACATCGGCAGTGACTGTGGCAGTACTCCCGGAGGCTGATGATGTTGATGTGGAGATTGATCCCTCTGACCTCAGGATTGATGTTTACCGTGCATCAGGCGCCGGTGGTCAGCATGTAAACAAGACAGAATCAGCAGTTCGCATAACCCACATACCCTCAGGTCTTGTGGTGCAGTGCCAGGATGAAAGGTCTCAACACAAGAATCGTGCAAAGGCAATGAAGGTACTTGCTGCAAGGCTCCTTGACCTTGAAAAACGCAAACAGCATGAACAGTTAAGTGCTGAGCGCAAACAGATGGTGGGCTCTGGTGACAGAAGCGAACGGATAAGGACCTACAACTTTCCCCAGGGCAGGGTTACCGACCACCGGATAGGGCTCACCCTTTACAAGCTTGAGGCTGTTATGCAGGGAGATCTTGATGAGCTTATTGAGGCACTGGGCACGTACTTTCAGGCCCAGGCACTTGCAGCCGGAAGTGAATCTGCAAGCTGAACCCTGCCCTTATCCTGTTTCTTTTCTTCTTTGTAACTGTTCAGCATAATTTTGTTAATGAAGGTTGGTAAATGGTCTTGTTTTTCCGTTCCGGTGAACAATTTTTTGTTTTTCTAAGGCTTGCTTCGCCAAAATCGCGAAACTCGCTCGTCCCTCGCTCAGACAGACGCGATTTTTTGGCTGCGCTTCGCCAAGAAAAACTACGAAATTCTTCAAAGTCACTCTAAAACAAGGCCATTTACCACACTGAATAGATGCCTTCTTTTAAGCTTTTACAACACCGGTAAAACGCAGTGTCAGGCATTGTGCCATTAATGAATGACAGTTGATCAGGCACTTAGAACAATCGCCAAGCACCTTTCCTCTGATGCGGCTTCTGAAAGGCCCGAATCCCAAATCGAAAATCCTCTCCTTGAGGCTGAAATACTGCTCTCTTACCTTCTTGATATTGAAAGGTGGCAGCTCAAGACCCGCGGCAGCAACCCCATAAAACCAGACCTGTACAACCAGCTGGAAACACTTGCGGCAAGACGCCTTGAAGGTGAGCCGCTGGCATATCTGGTTGGCGTTAAAGAGTTCTGGTCAAGGGAGTTTCTGGTAACAAGCTCAACCCTCATTCCCCGCCCTGAGACTGAACTGCTGGTTGAAAGGGCAATTTCACTGTGCCCAGATAAAAACAATCCGTTTATACTTGATGCCGGGACAGGTAGCGGCATTATTGCAATTACACTTGCACTTGAAATCCCAGGTTCACTGATTGTTGCAACTGACGTTTCATTTGATGCCCTCTGTACAGCCAGGCAAAATTTCAATAAATATGTGGATGAAATACGTGCAAAATCATCCAGGATATTTTTTGTGAACAGCGACTGGCTGGAAGGAATTGAAAAATCACCCATCTTTGACATGGTGGTATCAAACCCTCCATATATTGGAACACAGGAGGCAGAACTACTGGCGCCTGATGTCATAAGATACGAGCCCCGGCAGGCACTGTTTGCAGGCAGTAGCGGACTTGACGCCATAAAGGAGCTTTTGGTTACTGTTCCAGATGTCTTATGTCATGAAGGAAGGTTTTTATGTGAAATAGGTTACTTGCAGGGGGAAGATGTGATGGAAATGGCAAGGAAGACCGGGCGTTATGATTCCTTCAAAATAGAAAAGGACCTGGCCGGGATGGACCGGATGCTTGTGGCCTTAAAAAAAACCAGCAAAAAAAGGGAATGATCCGCTTACACGGCACCATTCCCTGTAAAGTTAAATAGTTGACTGACGCCCTATCTTCTGCGCCTGCGGCGGGCCTTGCGGCGTCTTCTTTCGGCTTCCTGCATCTTGCGGCGCCGCTTTACACTTGGTTTTTCGTAAAAACGGCGATTTTTGAGCTCTCTTTGAATTCCGTCGAGCTGCATCTTTTTCTTGAGCACACGGAGAGCCTTTTCCAGGTTATCCTGGACTTCGACTACAATCGCCAAGGGAATCCCCCCTTTCTTTTTTAGAATTTCCGGATTATATCAGTTTGTCTTTTTACAATCAATAAAAAAATACCTTCTGTTTACCTGCTCGACTATAATGTAGTTTAGGTGTAGAATTTTATTATATGCTCAAATAGTGCCGCATCTGCTGCTTTTTCATGGGCTGTAACTCCTGCATCCCCAGTAGCATTGTATTTGCAGCACCCTGTGAGCATATCATTGCATAAAAATGTCTTTCCAGCTTTGCAATCTTGTGGCGGGAAGAACAGTTATACCTGGATTGAGCGATTGTCGGATTTGCTGCAGATCCGCGAAAGAGGAATTCCCATAATAGTCGGCTATATGGGAATTCCTCTGACAAAGGAGATGCAGTAAATACGGCAATCCCGAAGGGTTTCAAAATTTAAGGAATATTATAGATGTAACTGCCTTGAATATCGTATGAAATCATTATTTCAAACTTTTGAAACGCTCAATTCAGGTTATAATTTGGGCATATAACATCAATGGAGGAAACCATGTCCGATTTAACCATAAAAGATAAAACCAGGGCAGTTGACGCTGCACTGAGTCAGATACAGAAGCAGTTTGGGAAGGGCGCCGTGATGCGCCTCGGTGACAAGGCAAGTGTTGAGGATGTATCAGTTATTCCAACCGGCTCCATTGCCGTTGATATAGCAACAGGAGTAGGCGGGGTACCAAGGGGAAGGATAGTTGAAATATTCGGTCCGGAATCTTCAGGAAAGACAACCCTTGCACTTCACATTATTGCTGAGGCTCAGAAGGCGGGTGGCATTGCTGCCTTTATTGATGCAGAACACGCAATGGATCCTGTCTATGCCTCAAAACTGGGTGTAAATACCGAAGACCTCCTCATATCACAGCCCGATTACGGTGAGCAGGCCCTTGAGATAGCAGATTCTCTGGTAAGAAGCGGTGCACTGGATATCATAGTGATTGACTCTGTTGCTGCCCTTGTGCCAAAGGCAGAGATTGAGGGAGAAATGGGGGATACCCATGTGGGCCTTCAGGCACGTCTCATGTCACAGGCACTCAGGAAACTTACTGCCAATCTCAACAAGACCAATACTGTGCTTATTTTCATCAACCAGATTCGCATGAAAATAGGCGTGATGTTTGGAAACCCAGAGACAACCACCGGCGGTAACGCCCTTAAATTCTATTCCACAATGCGCCTTGATATCAGGCGGACTGCAGCCCTGAAGGAAGGAGCAGACGTGATAGGCAACCGGACAAAAGTAAAGGTTGTAAAGAACAAGATTGCACCTCCCTTCAAACAGGCTGAGTTTGATATCTACTACGGAGAGGGGATCTCCAGGGAAAGCTCACTGCTGGACCTGGGCGTTGCCGTTGACATAATTGAAAAGAGCGGGGCATGGTACTCATATAACGGCGAGCGCATGGGGCAGGGCAGGGAGAATGTCAGGAATTTCATGAAGGAAAATCCTGAGATTACAGATGAGATAGAAAACAGGGTTCGTGAGGCCTATGGCCTGTCTCCCCTTGAAAAGACAACGCCAGAGACAGAAACTGAAGAGGCTGCCGACTCCTGATAAGGTGTCTTTGGCACAAAAGAGAGGTTGGCTTTCCTGTCTGGTAAAGGTTAAAACTTAATAGCGGAAAAACATACATTTAAACAACAGATTATATGAAAAACTTAAAAGGTTCTGAGATACGAAAGCTGTTTCTTGATTACTTTGAAAGCAAGGGGCACCAGGTAGTTTCAAGCTCCTCTCTTGTCCCGGCTGATGATCCATCCCTCCTGTTTACCAATGCCGGAATGGTGCAGTTCAAGAAGGTGTTTCTTGGGGAAGAGACAAGGCCCTACAAACGTGCTGCCACAAGCCAGAAGTGTGTAAGGGCAGGGGGTAAGCACAATGATCTTGAAAATGTTGGATACACAGCCAGGCATCACACATTTTTCGAGATGCTTGGTAACTTCTCCTTTGGTGACTATTTCAAGAGGGAGGCAATTGCATTTGCCTGGGAATTTTTGACAGAGGTACTTGAGCTTCCTAAGGATAGGCTCTGGGCAACGGTATTTGAGGATGATGACGAGGCTGCAGCCATGTGGCCTGAGATTACAGGTATTTCTCCTGACCGTGTGGTTCGCCTGGGTGAGGAGGATAATTTCTGGGCAATGGGTGATACCGGGCCGTGCGGGCCCTGCTCCGAGATCCTCATTGACCAGGGAGAGGATGTCGGCTGCGGAAGACCAGAGTGCCGGGTGGGGTGCGACTGTGACAGGTACCTTGAAATCTGGAACCTGGTATTCATGCAGTTTTTCAGGGATGAGAGTGGCCGCATGTCAAATCTCCCCGACCCCTGCATTGATACCGGCATGGGGCTTGAGCGTATTGCAGCAGTGTGTCAGGGAAAGTTTAACAACTTTGATACCGATATATTTGCAGCAATAATGAATCACCTCCAGAAGCTTTCAGGCCTGGAATATGGCAAGGGAGCAGGAACAGACATTGCCATGCGGGTAATTGCAGACCATGCAAGGGCATCTGCATTTCTGATAGCAGACGGCGTGATCCCTTCAAATGAGGGACGGGGCTATGTCCTCAGACGAATTATCAGACGGGCAGTACGCTATGGACGGGTCCTGGGGCTTACAGATGTCTTTATGGCATCAGTTGCCGGTGTTGTCTGTGATGACATGGGTGACATCTATCCTGAACTTGAAAAATCCAGGGAATTCATGGCCAGGGTTCTTGAAAATGAAGAAACCCGGTTTGCCGAAACACTTGAGACTGGGCTCAGGATACTTGATGAACGAATCCGGGAGCTCAAGGAGAAGAATGAAAAAAAACTGCCTGGAGATTTTGTTTTCAAGCTCTACGATACCTACGGCCTGCCCGTAGATATTGTGCAGGATGTTGTAAAGGAGCAGGGGGCAGATTTTGACCGTGAAGGTTACAGAAAGGCAAGGGAGGAGCAGAGAAGGCGTTCCAAGAGTGCGCACCGTGATGCAGTTACTGAAAAAATTCCTGATATTTACCGGGAGCTTCTGGCACAGGGTAAAGGAGTAGATTTTTCAGGATACGAAACCCTTGCCTGTGACTCCATAATACTTGCCCTGGTATCCGGACAGAAGGCCCTTGATGCCGCGGAAAGCGGCTGGGAAGGGGAGCTTGTTGTGGAAAACACGCCTTTTTATGCAGAATCAGGCGGACAGCAGGGGGATACGGGAGTAATAAAATCCGATACAGGCAGCGCAGAGGTGCTGGACACTGTCAAACGCGGTGACCTTATTGTACACAAGATCAGGGTGACCAGCGGAACGCTTCGGGCAGGCGATACTGTCCATCTTGCAGTAATCGAGGGCAGGAGAATGGACATTGCCCGAAACCATACAGCCACCCACCTGCTTCATGCAGCCCTTCGCCAGGTCCTTGGTGATCACGTCAAACAGTCCGGCTCTCTTGTTGCGCCTGATCACCTACGCTTTGATTTTACCCACTTTTCACGGGTTTCCACTGAGGAACTTCAAAAGGTTGAAGACATGGTAAATGAAAAAATCAGGGCAGATCTTCCTGTGAATACTGAGATTATGTCTCAGGAAGAGGCAATAAGCCGCGGTGCCATGGCGCTGTTTGGCGAAAAATATGGTGATACCGTGCGGGTTGTGAACATACCGGAGTTCAGCATGGAGCTTTGCGGCGGCACTCACCTTGAAAGGACAGGGCAGGCAGGCTTTTTCAAGATAACATCAGAGTCAAGTGTGTCAGCAGGGCTTAGAAGGATTGAGGCATGTACCGGTAGCACTGCAGTAAATCTTGTGCATCAGATGGAAAACACTATTTCAGACATGGCATCAACGCTGAAATGTCCCGTTACTGCAGTAAAAGAGAAGGTGGAATCCCTGTCTTCACGGGTAAAGCAGTTGGAAAAGGATTTGCAAAAGGCCCTGGCGTCAAAAGCGGCCGCAGGGATTGATGATATACTTGAAAACGCAAGACAGGTTAATGGTATTACTGCAATTGCTCAAGTGGTTGATGTACCTGATGCAAAGGCACTTCGGGAAGCTGGTGACAGGATAAGGGACAGGCTCAAGTCAGGTGTGGTGGTGCTTGGTGCTGAAAATAACGGCAAGGCCCTGCTCTTGTGTGTTGTTACCAAGGATCTTGCTGGAAAAACCTGCCACGCCGGAAAGATAATCAAGGAAGTCGCCTCAGTTGTAGGCGGAGGCGGGGGAGGCCGCCCTGACATGGCACAGGCCGGTGGAAGCCGTCCGGAAAAGCTTGAGGAGGCTGTAAATAAGCTTTATGAGCTTATTTAATTTTCCCCTTGTTATATCACATACATCCAGGGCTAGTTCAAAGCTCAGAGTCGGAAGCTGAAATATAAAGGCAAACAACCATGCCTTCTTTTACTTTGAGCTTTCAGCCGTGAGCTATTTTAACTCTAAAACAGACAAAGGAGGGCTGTAACATGAACGAACTGAAGGACTACCAGAGTGATGAGGGCTTCCTGTTTGAAATCGTAAATGCGGTTCCTTCAGGGATATTTGTTACAGACCTTGAGCACAATATCCTCATAATCAACAAGGCTGCCGCAGATATGGTGGGCCTTACGCCGGGTCAGTGTTTTGACCGCAAGTGTTATGAAATATTCAATACCAGCATGTGCGGCACTGACCAGTGCACATGCAGGGTTGCTATTGACAACAACCGGGTCAACCAGGGACAGACCACGCTTCATTCGGAAAATGGCGAGGTTATTATAGAGTATGCAAGCCGTCCGTTAAGGAACCATGCCGGTGAAATAATAGGTTGCGTTGAACATTTTATTGATGTCTCTGCACGGGTAGCCCAGGAAGAGGCCATACTCCAGCAACAGCGTGACCTGCTCAAGAAAAGAGAGGAGGACATACGGCATCTCCAGGAAGAGATACTTGAGCTCTCTACCCCGGTTGTAGAGGTGTGGGAAGGTGTGCTAGCGCTTCCTCTGATCGGCACGCTTGACAGTCACCGGGCAAGGAGTGCAATGGAGCTCCTTCTGAATGAAATCGAGAAGACCCGCTCTCCGTATGTAATTATTGATATTACAGGCGTGCCCACGGTTGATACCGAGGTTGCAAACCATCTGCTTCAGACGGTTGATGCCGTTCGTCTCATGGGCAGCGAGGCTATCCTTACAGGTGTTTCGACCCATATCGCACTTACCATGGCCCATCTTGGTGTAGAACTTGGCACAATAAAGGTGAGAAGCCGCATGGCTGATGCCCTTCATTTTGTTATCAGAAAGATGCATAAACGCCGTCAGGATTCCCCGCTTACTGAGCTTATACTTCAGGACGGCATGAAAAAATAAGACCCAGATTGAGCGATAGTCGGATTTGCTGCAGATCCGCGAAAGAGGAATTTTCATAATAGTCAGCTATATGGAAATTCCTCTGACAAAGGAGATGCAGTAAATACGGCAATCCCGAAGGGTTTCAAAACTGGAAAGCTATGATCGACATAACTCCTTTTAATTTCGGCGAAAAAACAATTTTCCAGATTTTGAAACGCTCAATCTAGGTAAGAACATCTTTAACTGTGTCATCAATTTACTTGCGCAAATTATACCCCTAAAGCCTGAAACGTACAGATGACGCCTTTTTCCATATTCCCCATGCAGGATGTAATTATGGTCTCAATCCAGGAAGAGATTGATGACACCCATATTGCATCCCTGGTAAAGGCACTGAGCAGGCGGGTAAGGGAGACCCATGTACGCTTTGTAATCATTGATCTTCACGATGTTGAGGCCGTGGATACATTTCTTGCCGGAGAGATAGAAAAACTGGCCTCAATGCTGAATCTTCTCAGGGCATCAACCATCGTGGTGGGCCTTTCTGTTCCTGCAGTCCTCACCCTGCTTGATTTTGGCATTCGTTTAAGGGGGGTGGAGTTTGCCCTGGATGTTGCCCAGGCACTTGAGAGAATCACTTCGGACGCCGGAACAGACATGCCATGTCCTGATGAGTTGGCCAGCAGTACAGACGATACACAGGGTGAAGGGTAGTCCCTGGTGTTTACTGACAGAAGCCGGTACTGTGCCCCGGTAAGCCCAGGCACAGGTATAGTGCCTGCCAGGATCATGGCTCGCTCCCTTCTGAAACGCCTTAACATCAAGGAGCCAGAAAGGGCAGAGGTGCTGCTGCTGGTTAACGAACTTGCTACAAACATCATAAGGCATGGACTGGAGGGTGAACTCTGTATCTTCCCGGTAACAGCAGAGGGCTATACAGGTTTTCTCATAAGGGCAACTGACCGTGGACCTGGCATCAAGGATCTTGAAACTGCGCTTAAACCAGGCATTTCACAGGACAATGGCCTTGGTCTGGGGCTGTCGGCCATAAAGCGCATTGCGGACGATGTGAGGATATCCAGCATGATTGAGGGGGGAACACAGGTGGAGGTCTGGAAATGGCTGAGCTGAGCAGGCAGCCAGTGTGGAAGGAGCTTCCAGTGGCCTCCTCTGCTGATGTCCCCATCATAAGGCGCGCTGTTGGTAATATAGCGCTTAATTTGGGCTTTTCAGAAAAGAGACAGGCAGAAGTGGTGCTTGCGGCAAGTGAACTTGCCCAGAATCACGTAAATTTCAACACTGTAAATGGACGAATCCTGATCTCTGGCCTGTTTTCAGGAAAAACCTCCTTCATTACCATATTTTCCACAGATCATGGCCCTGGTATTAATAATCTTCCCCAGGCACTTGAAGATGGCATTACCACAGGAAACAGCTATGGGAACGGGCTTGGCACGGTCCGCCGCCTGGCAGATAATTTTTCAATATGTTCAGGCTCTGCTGGCTCCATGGCCTGTTTGCCTGAACTGCTCTCACCTGAAGGCACCGGAACCATTGTTGCCGCCTCATTTTCAAGCCATAGCTCTAATTTATGTCTCTCTCCGCAAATCACCATCTCTGCCCTTGCCTGCCCCAAGAGAGGAGAGCTCTTTTGCGGGGATGGAATTTACATGGAACAGAGCGGGGATACCTTGCTGATTGTGCTTGCCGATGTTCTGGGGCATGGAAAGGAGGCAGCAGAATCTGTTGAAACGCTCTGGAACATCCTTGACGTCCTTGATCCGTCTGCTGAACTTTCAAACACCGTGTGTACCCTTGACAGGGGTCTTGCCGGAAAACGAGGCATGGCATGTCTGTTTATGCGGATTGATCTTGCCAGCGGCATGCTCCAGGCATGCAGCGTGGGAAATATCCGTGCATGCCTTCATGACGGAACCAGGCAGTTTTCAATTGCATCGCTTCCCGGGGTCATTGGCCAGAAAATAAACTGTCGAAAGGTTATGGTGCAGGATGTTTTGCTTGCAAGCGGGACAACATGCCTGATCTTTTCTGACGGCATTGATTCTTCAACCTTTGCTGCAAGGATAAGAAACAATATGCATCCCCTGTTCCAGACATATCTTGCATTTAAGACGGCCCTGTCCCCATGGGATGATGCTTCGATAATAGCGTGGAAATGGCAGAAATCATAACAAAAAGAGTACACATCCTTACCCTGGTTATTAAAAACCGAAGGGATATTCCCCTGGTGCGCGGCAAGGCCAAGCATCTTGTAAGGCTTTGCAACATGAGCAGGGTGGACCGGGCACGGGTGGCAGTGTCTGCATCTGAGATGGCGCGATACCTGCTGGAACACACGTCCGGAGGCTCTGTATCGTTTCTTCTGGTCTGCTGCAAACCGGCATGCGCCACAGACAAGGATGATTCCTGTGCAGGGATCCTGCTGAAATTCAAGGGTAACCACGTTTTCAAAAAAGATGATATGAAAAATCAGGGTACAATGGCTCCAAATCTCTATGCCTTTCCCCCAATGGAGACAAGAAGGCCATTTGATGGCATTGGCAAGGCAATGGATAGCCTGAAAATCATCAAAAACGGTATAAGGGAACCCCTGGAGCTTGATATAATCAAGTGGGGGGTGAAAAAAACATGGGAAGAGCTTGTTGCATCAAACGAATTCCTAAGGAAAAAACTCTTTCGTAATGCTGAAGAATCATTTATCGCAAATCTCAGGGCAAAACATGATGAGGTGCTGAAGCTTCTTGATGAGCTTTCACAAAAAAACAGGGAGCTTGACCGTGCCAATAAGGAGCTCATGCAGCTCAGCAATGATCTGGAAATCCTCACCCATGAACGGACAATGTCAGAGATTGCCCTGAAGGTGGCAGACCGCATCAGAAATCCTGCTACAGCAATTGGTGGCCTGACCCTTGTCCTTCTTAAAAAAGCACCGAAAGACAAGTGGTTACAGGAAAAACTTGAGGCAATTTTTCATGAGGCAAAACGCCTTGAAAAAATTGTAAAGGACTTTGATTCCCTTGCTGCTGCCAAGTCAAAGAGTTTTGAAAAGGTGGACCTGAGGGATGTTGTAAAGACGGTCCTTGAGACCCTCTCCACCAATTTTCAGCAAAGGGATATAAAGGTAAATGAAAAATTTATAGATGAGCCGGTAATTGCCCTTGTAAACCGCCAGACCATCAAGGTGGCATTGCTTCACATACTCAGAAATGCCATTGAGGCATCACCAAATGGAGGCATCATAGACGTTACGGTCTGGAGGCGTGATGGCAAGCCGTTCATATCTGTGAGAGATTATGGACCGGGAATTTCGCAGGACATCCAGGAAAAACTGTTTAAGAAGACTGTTACCACAAAGGCAACCGGAACAGGCATGGGACTGATGACAGTCAAGCAGATAATGGATGAACACAAGGGCAAGATAGAGATAAAGAGCGGCAGGAAACCCGGTCAGGGTACTGAGGCCATCATGTTTTTTCCTGTGCGCTGGAGCGAATAGGGCCGGCTGGCAATATCACTCCTGTTTCAGAATTGAAATAATCCTCTCGAGTTCCTCCCTTGTGTCATATCTTATTTCAAGTTTGCCACCCCGTTTCCCCTGATTGATCTTTACCGGGGAGCCAATGGCATAGGTAAGCTCTTCGCACAGGGCCACTATGTTCGGGTCAATGCTTCTTTTGTTTTTTTCAGACTCATCTCCTGATTTTTCGAGCTTTCTTGCAAGTGCCTCTGCCTTTCTAACAGAGAGTTTTTTGGTGATTATGGTGTCGCGTAATTGCTTCTGGAGCTTTGGGTCTGTTACCATAAGGATTGCCTTGGCATGCCCCATGGTAAACCGTTCCTCCAACAGGTCTTCACGGGCATAATCAGGAAGCTGAAGCAGACGCAGGAAATTTGCAACTGTTGCCCTGTCACGTCCAACCCTTTTGGCTGCCTCTGCCTGGGTAAGCCCAAAGTCTTCAATCAAGCGCTGGTATGCCATTGCCTCTTCAAGAGGGTTCAGGTCCTGGCGCTGAATATTTTCGATCAGCGCAATCTCAAGGAGTTCATCAGGGCTTACGTCCTTGATTACAACCGGAACAGTCTTCAGGCCTGCCTTCTGGGATGCACGCCACCTGCGCTCTCCTGCAACAAGTTCATAGCCGTCACCAGCAGGACGCACCACAAGGGGCTGCAGCACACCCTTTTCCCTGATGGAATCTGCCAGGGCTGCCAGGGCTTCATGGTCTATCTTCTTGCGGGGCTGCTCTGGGTTTGCCCTTATCTTTTCAATGGGACAAAGAAAAAAACCCGGGCTTCCAGCCTCATAAATTTCCTCTGACGAAAGCAGGGCGCCAAGCCCCTTTCCCAGACCTCCCTTCATTGTTCAGTAACTCTCCCCTTAATATGACCAGAATTGAGCTGTTGTCGGTTATAAATGGATACGATTACCACATTATTTTTTGGTTCTCTGCCTTCCCAAAAACTCCCGGGCAAGAGCCAGATACGCCTCAGCCCCCTTTGAACGCGGATCATAGGCAAAAATGGGTTTGCCATGACTGGGACTTTCACTGAGCCGTACATTTCTGGGTATTGTAGTACGATACACAGTGTCACGAAAGTGGGTCCTCACCTCCCTTGCCACATGAAAGGTAAGCCGCATCCTGCCATCGTACATAGTTAGCAGCAGTCCCTCAATATGGAGCTGGGGGTTGAAGTTATGCTTTACTGCCCTTATTGTCTGTACAAGCTGACTCAGGCCCTCAAGTGCATAGTATTCACACTGCAGAGGAATTATTACAGAATTTGCTGCAGTAAGGGCGTTTATGGTCATGAGGCCAAGGGAGGGCGGGCAATCAAGAATGCAGAAATCATGGCCGCGTATCTTCCTGAGCATGTTTGAAAGCACCCTCTCCCTTCCCTCAATACCTGCTATCTCCATTTCAATACCAACAAGATGGCGGTTAGAGGGAATAACATCAAGGCCGTTAAATTTGGTGGTATGAATAACTTCCTGAGGCTCTGCCTCTCCGATAAGGGCGTGATACAGGTGGACAGAAAGTTCTTTTGTATCAATCCCCGTACCACTTGAGGCATTGCCCTGAGCATCACAGTCAACAAGCAGAACTCGCTTTCCAAATGTGGAAAGGGCTGCGGCCAGGTTAACCGCTGTGGTGGTTTTGCCCACTCCGCCCTTCTGATTGGCTATGCAAATTATTTTGGGTATCTTGCCTTGGTCTGTCATCATGTCAGGATTCAGGGTAAAGAATATTTCATTCCATTACAAGAGAGGTTTTGAAAAATAGCAAAAATATACGGAAACATCAAAGGACTTTCTCCAGGCCAGAAGAAGGAGCTTGAAAGGCTGTACAGGCGCAGGTTGAACCGGCAGAGCCTAATAACAGGCGAGCTTGCCAGGGAACTTGCAGCAAGGTCTTTTGCACTTAACAGGCAGATAGCGGTACTCATAGACAGGAAGGGAGCTGTAACCCATGTCATTGCAGGAGACTTTCATTCCATAACCATACCGGACATCAGCAGGTTCCGAAGGGGAAGCGGGAGATTAAAGGGGCTTCGCTGTATCCACACCCACCTTGGAAAGGACAGGGAACTATCCCTTGAAGACCTTACAGACATGGCACTGCTGCGCCTTGATGCCATGGCTGCACTGGAGGTTACAGAAGACGGACTTTCCGGCACAGTCCATATTGCGCACCTTCTGCCGCCGTCACCAACCAATGAAAAGTGGAGAATCGAATCCTTCAGGCATGCAAGCCAGGTGGATATTCCCTTTGAGACATTCATCCTTGATCTTGAACAGGAGATTGAACAGAAGAGCGGTACAAAAAAGACCATAAAGGCTGAGGAACGTGCAATCCTTGTGCACGCTTCTCCTGTTTCTGCAGATGAGGCAGAAAGGTCCCTTGCCGAGCTGTCGGAGCTTGCGCGATCTGCTGATATTGAGGTTGTGGAGGTAATCAGACAGAGAACAGGCCGCTATAACCCTGGACACCTTATGGGAAAGGGCAAGCTCAGGGACATTCTCATGCAGGGCCTGTATCTGGGTGCCACCATGATAATTTTTGATCAGGAGCTTTCCCCGGTGCAGGTAAATAATATTGCCCGCATGGTGGACCTTAAGGTAATAGACCGTACCCAGCTGATCCTTGACATATTTGCACGCCGTGCCCACAGCAGGGGAGGGCGGCTTCAGGTTGAGCTTGCGCAGCTAAGATATCTCCTGCCCCGGCTTGTAGGAAGAGGAACTGCCATGTCAAGGCTTATGGGCGGTATTGGAGGAAGGGGACCAGGAGAAACCAAGCTTGAGATTGACAGGAGAAGGGTTAAACAGCGAATCGGCGCTCTTGAAAGGGAGCTTAAGGGCCTTAAGAAGGGACGACGGGAACGGAGAAAGAAACGGGGCAGGGCAGGGCTTCCTGTGATCTCCATAATTGGATATACCAATGCAGGCAAATCAACCCTGCTGAACAGGCTTACAGGAAGTGATGTGCTTGCAGAAAACAGGCTCTTTGCAACCCTGGATCCGACAACCAGAAAGATACGCCTTCCGGCAGGAACCCAGGCACTTTTTGCCGACACAGTGGGATTTATCCGTAACATGCCAAAGGATATAAAGACCGCCTTCAAGAGCACACTTGAAGAGCTTGAAGATGCATCACTGTTCCTGCATGTTGTTGATGCCTCAAGCCCTTACAGGCGTGAGGAGATAGCGGCAGTTGAGGATATTCTCGAGGAGATGGGGCTTACCGGAGTGCCAAGACTGGTGCTGTTTAACAAGTGTGACATTGCGCCAGGCCACAATCCAAAACTTCATGGTGAGGCACCATGTCTTAAAATTTCAGCCACAAAAGGAACGGGATTTCAGGAGATGAAGGAGACTATTGAGGGCATGCTTGCTGGGAGCCATGCACCTCAATTTCCTTCTGAAGGGGAAGAATAAAGTAAAAGTTGTTTCCCATGTTCACCGGCTCATAGCCAACAACACCGCCATGCACCTCAATAACCTTTTTTACAAAGTGCAGCCCGTGGCCTGTGCCCTGCCTTGACTCGGAACCACTTGCCCTGAAACCCTCTTCAAATAGCAGGCGTGCCTCTTCAGGAGGTATGTGCTGGCCTGTGGAAAAGACATTGAATTTTATGCCGTCTGATCCATCCGGGAAGTATCCAGGCAGTATCTCTTCGCCAAAGGCAACAAATTTTACTTTGTGACCGTTTTCGTCCTCCACTTCAGTGCAGTATTTTTCCGCATTTGAAAAGAGATTGGCATAGACCTGTGAGATCAGCCCAACATCAACGGCAAGTGGAATGTTTTCATCCCGTACGCCACCAAGGCGGTTGTCAATTCCAATGCCAGCCCGCCTGAATCTCTCGCGGTAACGCTCAAGCTGGGGCTGGATAATCTCCTTGACGAAACGGCACATGCGCTTTCTGATAACTAGCTCGCCCTTTTCAAAGTGTTCCCTGCGCATGAGGCTTTCAAGAAACAGGCTTGTGTTCTCAAAGTGTTTCTCAAGATCAGCGTAAATCCTCTCAAGGTCATGGATAAATGTCTTGACGTCCTTGTGCAGTCTTGAAATTTCCTTTGAGCCGTTGCAACCTTGTTTCAGGCATTTTTTCAAATATGGTTCAAAATTTCTTACAAGCTCGTCAAGTTTTGCCAGTTTTTTCTTGATGCCATTAAGAAAGACCTTGTACTTCATGTTGGGCACAATGACATTGTGCTCAATATCAGCAGCGAGGTTGTTTATAAACTTGATGTGTTCAACATTCTGGAGATAGATGAGCTTGTAGTGAAGGTTGTAGCCTATGCGGTTTGCATACTTTTCAAAAAAGAGATCGTCATTATCTTCAAAATGTGACCTTGGAAAGACCTCAAAGACCCCTATTACCTCTTCGATTTTGCCAAGTGCATGACGGTGGAACAGGCTTCTGTTTCCACGGATGGGATAGACCCGGGAATCTCCATTGTTGTAAGGCTCTTCAGAAAGTTTAATGCCCTCAGGCGGGCCCATGCCGCATACGGAAAGGCCGTTCAGGGAATCACAGGCCACCGCAAGTTCCTGGGTGTCTTCATCAATTATATACAGACAGGAGTCAAACCCCATGAACTCCTTTGGAACAAAGACACACACCCTGTAGAAGTTTTCAAGAGTTTCAAGCTCCTGGGCAAGGTCAAAAAAGGCTCGTAATGTCCTGCCCTGAATCTTGTTGAAGTCATATCTGTCGTAATCTTCCTTCTTCTGTCTGATCCTTGAGAGAACAGCGGTAAATTCAGGAGGGGAGGCGGGGCAGTAAATCGACATTAACAAGCTCCAAAAAAACTGGGGGGGTTAAATTTTTAAACCATCATTTCTTCTGCTCATCCTTAAAGTATGCCTCAATGGCATCAACCATATCCTTAATTGTAGATTTTTCAGGCTGGATGTCAATGGAAAGCCCATGTTTTATGGCTGTTTTTGCTGTTACAGGCCCGATACAGGCTATTTTTGCCTTGGAAAGAATCCTGTCCCGAAGCTTTTCTGGAACCATGCTGAAAAAATTCTTAACAGTTGATGAACTGGTGAAGGTAAGCACATCAACATCCTCATCCTGAAGTATCTCCACCACATCCTGCCTGAGCTCCGGGGTGACGGTCTCATAGGCAGTGACAACGGTTACGTTTGCCCCCATCTCCTCAAGGCCCTGTGGCAACACCTCCCTTGCCTTCCTTGCCCTGGGGATAAGGACGTTCTTTCCCTTCATGTCAAGCTTGCTGAACTCTTCCACAAGGCCCTCGGCGCGGAAGTTTGGAGGAATCAGGTCAACATTCAGGTGATACTCCCTGACACACTCAGCAGTGCTTGCCCCAACACAGGCAATGGAGGCAGTGCCAAGCACCCGGATATCATTTCCAAGTTCAAATACACGCTCAAGAAAATATTTAACAGCATTTGGGCTGCTGAATACCAGCCAGTCATATTCTGACAGGTTGTTGATTGCCTTATCAAGAGCGCTTCTGTCCTCCGGGGGCCTTACCTCAATGGCAGGGCACTCAACACATCCTGCACCACGCCTTTCAAGAAGGCGGACAAGCTCACTTGCCTGGGAACGGGTGCGGGTTACAAGGATCCGCCTTCCAAGAAGCGGAAGCCTTTCAAACCAGTTCAACTGATCCCTTAGAGCCACTACCGTGCCTATGACTATGATTGCCGGAGGCTTGAATCCCTTTTCCTTTACTATATCTGCAATATTGGAAAGTTTCCCGGTAATTGACTTGTGAAAAGGTGTGGTTCCCCACCTGATAACTGCAACAGGTGTGTCAGGATCCCTGCCGTGTTCTATGAGCTTTGAGCAGATATGGGGAAGGTTTGTCATGCCCATCAAGAAAACCAGAGTTCCAACTCCCTTTGCAAGACCTTCCCACTGTACCGGTGCCTCTTTTGTGTCAAAACGCCTGTGGCCAGTGATAAAGGCAACCGAGGCAGTATGCTCCCTGTGTGTGAGCGGAACCCCTGCGTAGGCCGGAACGGCAATGGCAGATGTTACACCAGGCACGATTTCAAAATCTATGCCTTCTCTCGCCATTATCTGGGCCTCTTCCCCGCCACGGCCAAAGATAAACGGATCCCCGCCCTTGAGCCGCACCACGGTATTTCCTTCCCTGGCCTTTTTTACTATATAATCGTTAATCTCATCCTGGTTGGCAACATGCCTTCCAACCCGTTTACCCACATAGATCAATTCCACATCAGGGGAGGCAAAGGAGAGAAGCCTGGGGCTTGCAAGCCTGTCATAGATTATGACATCAGCCTGTTCAATGAGACGCCTGCCCCTCAGAGTCAAAAGGCCTGGATCCCCAGGCCCTGCACCTACAAGATATACTTTTCCTGTCCTGTTTTCTGTCACAATCAACCCGCGTTTTCGCTGTAAACCTTTTCAAGTATTTCCCTGCCGCCTGCCTCAAGGATCTCGTCGGCAAGTTCAGTTCCAAGTGCCTCTGGAGAGGATGCCGAACCGGTACGGCTCCTTTTAATAACCTGATTTCCATCCTCATCTGCAACAAGACCGTGCATCTCAATTGAGTCTCCGGAAAGCACAGCATGGGCACCAATTGGCACCTGGCAGCCACCTTCAAGCCTCAGAAGAAATGCCCTCTCAGCCCTGACACAGGTGGCAGTCTCCTCATGGTGAATGGATGCAAGAATTTCACGCATCCGTGAATCATTGCTTCTGAACTCAATCCCTAGGGAACCCTGGCCAATGGCAGGAAGCATAATATCAGGGTCAAGGTATTCGGTTACCCTGTCACTTAAGCCCAGCCTGTTAAGCCCTGCTGCAGCCAGGATAATTGCGTCGTACTGCCCCTCATCAAGTTTCCTGAGCCTTGTATCAAGGTTCCCGCGCAGGGATTCTATAACAAGATCGGGCCTCAGTTTTTTAAGCTGTGACATGCGCCTCAGGCTGCTTGTCCCGACCCTGGCACCCTTGGGGAGGCTTGAAAGCCCCTTGCCATCTCTTGATATAAAGGCATCACGGGGATCTTCCCTCTGGGGAAAGACTGAAACTTCAAGCCCGTCAGGAAGCTCAGTCGGGCAATCCTTCAGGCTGTGAACCGCAAGGTCTGCCCGCTTTTCAAGCAGGGCGTCCTCAATCTCCTTGACAAAAAGGCCCTTGCCCCCAACCTTTGCCAGCGGTACGTCAAGTATCTTGTCTCCACGGGTTACAACTTTGAGGAGTTCAATCTCAACACCGGGCCATCTCTTTTCAATCTCTGACTTTACCCATTTTGACTGGGTAAGGGCCAGAAGGCTCTTTCTTGTGGCTAATACAAATTTTTCAGGCATATATTTATGATTATCCTCCACAGGAGCTGCAGTTTGTGCTTGTGCATCCGGAACATGAGCTGGATGCCTTGCTGCCGGTTCCTGTAAAGCTGCTGCCTGACTTGAAGGCACATGCAGACATCTGTTTTTTGGTGTTCATTGAACCGCACTTGGGGCACTGGACAACAGTTCCTGAACCTAAAACAAGCTGCTCAAAGTCTTCTCCGCACTTTTCACACACATATTCATAAATAGGCATTTTTTTGCTCCTATAATTTTTTTGTACCTGGATTGAGCGATGGTCGGATTTGCTGCAGATCTGCGAAAGAGGAATTTCCATAATAGTCGGCTATATGGAAATTCCTCTGACAAAGGAGATGCAGTGAATCCGGCAATCCCGAAGGGTTTCAAAATTGGAAAGCTGTAATCAATATAACGCCTTTTAATTTCATGAGAAAAATGATTTTCCGCATTTTGAAACGCTCAATTTAGGTTGTATAGAGTTCCGGTTAGTCCGAAAAACAGACAGCGAAAGATATTACCCCTATTCTTCAAGGGCTTCAAGGACTGCAGCGGCAAGGAGCGGTATCATGAGCTCATGATGTCCTGTAATATTGTATCCTCGGCCGCCGCCTGATGTGGGCCTGTTGACCACGTTTGTAAGGGGACGGTACTGGCGGATAAAGTCAAAATTTGCAGTTGTAAACCTGCTAACCTCATAACCGAGGTTTCTGACAAGTGTAAGGGCTTTTAAAAAAACCTCGGGCATTATCACTGCAGAGCCGATGTTAAGAAGCACTCCATCCTGCAGCTCCTTTACAAGTGATGCAAAGATACGAAAATCAGTATGACTTGCCTCACCTGTTGCTGCACCGCTTACAGACGGGTGTATGTGAATGATGTCAGTTCCCACTGCAACATGAACAGTAACAGGCACATCAAAACGTGCTGCCTGGGCAAGAAGACTTAAGGAGTTATAGGGAAATTCGTTTTCAAGAAGCCTTTTTCCAACTGTTTTTCCAAGGCCCTGGTTTGTCTCCTGTGCCTCCCTGATTGCCCTGTTAAGAAACTTGCCTGTCTCCTTGGCTGCACCAAAACTCCCATCCCCAAGGACCGCTCCAACATCTTCAGATGTCTTTCCTGCCATTGCGGTCTCTGTATCATGAATAATGCATGCACCGTTTACTGACAGCGAAGAGATTATGCCACGTTTCATCAGGTCTATCAGAATGGGATTTAGCCCCACCTTGATAACATGGGCTCCCATTGTGATCATAACCCTGCGCCTGTTCTTCGCAGCTTCTGCTACAGCTTCTGCCAGGGCGATTATATCTGATGCGGCAAGCTGGGCGGGCAGTGCTTTCAAAAAATCCCGCATACTCATGCCGGCGGATACAGGCTTTGCGAAATCTGATACTGATACCTTGCTGGGTCTTTCAAATAGGGAGTAAGTGGAAAGACCTGAGAGATCTATGGGCTCCGGGTAACTCATGAGTCGGTTTCAAACAGCGCCTTTTCAACAAGGTCGCAGAGACAGTGGGCAAGGAAGATATGAACCTCCTGTATTCGTGGTGTATCAGTGCTTGGAACCGTAACCAGGATATCACACAGGGGGGCCATTGGTCCTGGACGCTTTCCTGTAAAACCTGCTGTTAATGCCCCCTTTTCCTTTGCAGTTTCAAGGGCGTCCAGCACATTTGGTGAATTTCCACTTGTGCTGATTCCAATTACAACATCCCCTTTAACTGCAAGTGCCTCCACCTGTCTGGAAAAGCAATTTTTATAATCAAAGTCATTTGAAATGGAGGTCAGGACTGATGAATCAGTTGTGAGCGCAATGGCAGCCATTGCAGGCCTGTTAATCCGGAAGCGGTTAACAAACTCCGCTGCAATGTGCTGAGCATCTGCCGCACTGCCTCCATTACCAAAGAGAAGCACCTTTCCGCCCCTTTTTACGGCACCTGCCACCTCTTCTGCCAATTTTTCAATACTGCCTCCACAGGCATCTATGCTTGCCTGAAGGGCAGAGACAGTATCCAGGGCTGATGATGCAATAAAATGTTTTACATTATTATTCATGGCAGGAGAAAAAAATAAAAAAGCATAGTGGTGTCAAGTAAGTTTAGCGTGAAAATAGCTCAAAGCTGAAAGCTCAAGGCTCAAAGGAAAAGATGTCAAGTTTGGTTGCAGCTTCCGACTTTGAGCTAACTTTCATCTGGGGGGACAGCCACATAAGTTTAGAGCTCAAGGGCATCAAACCCTGCAAGATCAGACTTCTGGGCAAGCAGCCTCCCAAGCTCTCTCACATCTTCCATTGCCTTTTCATTACGGGCTATGGCACCCTTTGCCTCGGTATTCCTGTAAAGCAGGGAGCCTGCATAATCCGCATCCACTGCGTCAAAGAAATACTTCATAACACGAATAACTCCGTCAAAAAGCAGTTTTCCCTTTGTGGCGCCAACAGATATAAAGATACCCTTTCTCCGCTTGCCACCCCAGGGTCCCTTCTTGAGCAAATACTTTCTTACCCAGCAGGCCTGAGAACGCTCCACCATTGCCTGGGTAATGGACGTAATGTTGTAAAAGAATATGGGAGAGCCAACTACCAGGTAGTCAGCCTCTGCTATCTTGTCAAAGAGCTCGTTTCCATCATCTTTTATGATGCATTTGCCGGTCTCATCGCATCCACCGCATTCAAGACATGGCTTAACCTTTGTTTTTACAAGCCGTATCTTTTCTGCAGCGGCACCATGCTCCGTAGCCGATTTAAGCAGCTCATCTGTCAGGATATCTGTATTGCCATTCTTTCTGGGGGAACCGTTGATTATTAGTATTTCTGCCATTTGAATACTCCTGATTTAAAAAAATGTACAAAGCATAGCAAAATTTGGTGACCAATTTAATACTTCAGTTTATTATGACTGTTTGCTATTTGGAAGCAGAAAATGTATCTATTCAGCGTAGGGAATGGTCTTGTTTTGGAGTGACTATGAAGAATTTCGTAGTTTTTCTTGGCGAAGCGCAGCCATAAAAATTGCGTCTGTCTGAGCGAGGTATGAGCGAGTTTCGCGATTTTGGCGGAGCAAGCCTTAGAAAAACAAGAAATTGTTCACCGGAACGGAAAAACAAGGCCATTCACTAACCTCAATTACCATCAATACGCTGAACAGTTACCAGAAAATTAATACCTACGGTTTATAACGGGCTTCACAAAATTCATGCCCGGCAGTTTATTACTTCAGGAGGAATGATGTCACTTACACCAGAAAAAATTACCATCAATGATAAAGGCGGAATAAATGTACCCGACTGTCCTGTAATCCCCTTCATTGAGGGAGACGGAATCGGCCCGGATATCTGGAACGCAACAAGGCGCGTGCTTGATGCGGCAGTTGAAAAGGCCTACGGCGGGGCAAAAAAGATAGAGTGGAAAGAGATTCTTGCAGGGGAGAAGGCCCTTGAGCAGACAGGCGAATGGCTTCCTCAGGCAACCCTGGATGCTATCACAGAATACGTGGTTGCCATAAAGGGGCCTCTTACCACACCTGTAGGTGAAGGAATCAGAAGCCTTAATGTTACCTTGCGCCAGGAACTTGATCTTTACGCATGCGTGCGTCCTGTGAGATACTTCCAGGGTGTCCCAAGCCCGGTAAAACATCCTGAGTATGTGGACATGGTGATCTTCCGTGAAAACACCGAAGACGTTTATGCCGGTATTGAATGGCCTGAGGGAAGCCCTGAGGCAGCAAAGGTAATCAATTTTCTGAAAGATGAGATGGGAGCAGATATCAGGGAAGATTCCGGCATAGGCATAAAACCCATCAGCCGCACAGGGACATTCAGGCTTGTCCGTAAGGCGATTATGCATGCCATAGACAATAACCGTGATTCAGTAACACTTGTCCACAAGGGCAATATCATGAAATTTACTGAAGGTGCATTCAGGAACTGGGGCTATGAGCTCGCTGAAAAGGAATTTCCCAATGAGACCATCAGCGAGGCGGAACTCTGGGACAAGTTTGACGGCAAGGTGCCTGAGGGAAAGATTGTAATAAAGGACAGGATAGCAGATGCCATGTTCCAGCAGATACTCCTCAGGCCGAGGGAGTACAGTGTGCTTGCAATGCCCAACCTGAACGGCGACTACATGTCAGACGCCCTGGCAGCCCAGGTAGGAGGCCTTGGAATGGCACCAGGTGCAAATATCGGTGACGGTGTGGCGCTCTTTGAGGCAACCCACGGCACTGCACCAAAGTACACAGGCCTTGACAAGGTAAATCCAGGCTCTCTTATCCTGTCCGGTGCCATGATGCTTGAATATCTTGGCTGGAAAGAGGCAAAAGAGCTGGTTTACAAGGCCATTGAAGGGGCAATTGCCAAGAAGGTTGTGACCTATGACCTTGCAAGGCAGATTGAAGGCGCAACCAAGGTAAAGTGCTCTGAGTTTGCAACAGAGATGATAAATAATATGTAACTTTAATTTGTTTGATGGCAGCAGGGAACCGATATTCCTGCTGCCGCCTTTACTTTCTTTAATGATACCAATCGCCAAATCCATGTGACATTAAATCCTCTTGAATACCTTTTAAATCTCCTCTACCCTCCTGCATGTGCCGCGTGCAGTAAACCCATAACATCCCGGAATTCTGCACGTCACCTCTGCGCTGAATGTTCCTCTGATATTACCGTCATATCTTCTCCTATCTGTCCGGTTTGCGGCATTCCATTTACTTCCCGTGCGGGAAATGACCATGTCTGCGGCTCCTGCATAAAGAGAAGACCGGTTTTTGAAAGTGCAAGGGCGCTATTTCTGTATGAAGGCACAATCCGCAAGCTGATACACAGGATAAAGTTTAACGCAGACAGCAATGCACTGAGGGTTATGTCCCAAATGGCGTGGGACCTTTTGCAAGACAGTGATTTTACCGCATATTCCTCAGTAGTTCCCATTCCCCTTCATATTTCAAGGCTTAGGGAGCGAGGTTATAACCAGGCAGTAGTGCTGGGCAGGCGGATCTTTCCCCCTGATCTGGTAAAAACAGACCTGCTTGCAAGGGTGAAAGCCACCAGACCCCAGATGGAGCTTTCTTCAGAGAGCAGAAAGAAAAACGTCCAGGGGGCATTCACTCTCCGGGCAGGCAGGGCAGATGCTGTCAAAGGAAATGCCATACTGCTTTTTGATGACATCATCACCACAGGTTTCACTGCCGGGAGCGCAGCCGCTGTGTTAAAGAGGGCAGGGGCATCAAAAGTTGATGTAATGGCCATTGCCAGGACTGTTACTCAATGAAGGTGCCAATCCTTTTAGGCGGATGTGCAATAAAACAGGCAAGTTCGCAATCGGGGACTTAAAAACTGAATGGAAATTCAGCGCCATGATTGACAGAAGAGCTGAATTTTGTATTTTGTAGTGTCAGGCATCAGATTAACCTGTACAAGACAGTTCTTGTTGTCTTGACTGTTTCCGCCGGAGAGGAATCAAGGCGTGCTTCTGTTCACTTAGGCCCTGCTGGTTCAGGGTATCATGTTTGAGGAGGGAAAAATGAAAAGATTTTCTTTAATCCTGCTTGCCATCTGCAGTTTCCTGGCATTTGCAACCATGTCTGCCATAGGCGAGGAAGAGGCGGCTACAACGTCCGCCGCACTTAATGATGCAGACTGTGTAAAGTGTCATAAGTCAGAGGTAAAGGATGTTGATGACAACGGGGCATCCCACAAGGATGTAGGCTGTACTGAATGTCACCTTGAGCACCCGCCCACAGGCAAAAACTGTATCCCTGAATGCTCAATGTGTCACGACCCTGAAGACAATGATCACTTCAAGGTTCAGGGCTGCGTTTCCTGCCACTATCCCCACCATCCGCTTAAAATTGACTTCACAAAGGCAGAGCCTGCTGCAAAACCAGCCTGTATAGCGTGTCACGCCGAGCAGGATGCAGAGATGAAGCTCCATCCAAGCGCACACTCCGAGCAGGACTGTAACAACTGCCACTATGAACACGGCCTGGGTGAAGGTCAGTACAACACCTGTGTTGACTGCCATGAGGGACACTCAGACGAGATGAAGGCAAAGGACTGCTTCCTGTGTCACAGGCCTCACAGCCCTACAGATGTCGCATACGGAGACAATGTTGCTCCCAACATGTGTGCAGCATGTCATGATCAGGAATTCGGACTCCTCAAGGAGCACAAGACGGCCCACTCTGACCTTGCATGTTACGAGTGTCACCCGGAACACCACAAGAACATCATGCAGTGCGAAGAGTGCCATGATCTGCCGCATGACACCTACATCCACAACAAGTTCCCGCAGTGTCTTGTATGTCACCGGGATCCGCACAACCTTGCAAAATAATCCTGCAGGGCCTGCCTGAATGGCAGGCCCTCAGAAAGGAAACAGGTGGCGAGGATGAAATCTCTACTCAGATATAGCTGGCTTTGCTCCGGACTGGCAGTTGTCTGTATCCTCTTTACAGGCGCTCCTGCCTGGAGCACAGTCCTGTCTGATGATGACTGTATAAAATGTCATGACGATATCGTAAGTGTTCTGCAGGCACAGGCCTCTGCCCACAGGGATGTTATAGGCTGTCTTGACTGTCACCAGGGACATCCTCCAGAGGGGGAGGCAATAATACCCAAGTGCAGTATGTGTCACGATCCTGCAGAGAAAAAACACTTTACCCTGACTGACTGCACCAGATGTCACAATCCTCACGCACCTGTAATAACCGATTTCACCAAGCTTAAAGATGTCAAACCGGGCTGTATCACATGCCATTCACAGCCCGGTATTGACATGAAAGATTTCCCCAGCGCTCACTCCAGACAGGATTGCAACAACTGCCATACAGGTCACGGCCTCAAGGAGGGCAGGTACCACAAATGTACAGACTGTCACGAGAAGCATGCTGACTTCCTGAAGATTTCCGACTGTCTTGCCTGTCACAGCCCTCACAAACCCGCTGTATATGTATGGACAGACAAGGCCACTGCCCAGAGGTGTTCCGCATGTCACGACGATATAGTCGGCAGGTTCAAGCAGAAAGGTGGCCGCCATTTGGAAAATCTCCAGTGTGTTGAGTGCCATGAAAAACACCCGCCACATGAGGAAGGGGTTATCCCTGCCTGCCAGAAATGTCATGATCGGCAGGAAAGTAAACACTTTGGTGTGCCAGACTGCACCAGGTGTCACGATCCCCATGCGCCCATGGATTTTGAACTTTCAAAATTGAAAGACGTTAAACCTGTGTGTGCAACCTGTCATGAGGGCCCGCTTGCGGACATGAAACGCAAACCCAGCAAACATGCCCAGCTTGACTGTAATGCATGCCATCCTGTTCATGGACAGTTCAAGGAATGCACTCAATGCCACAAGCCACACAGCCCGGACATGAAGTACGCTGACTGCCTCAAGTGCCATATTCCCCATGCACCAACCCTCCTGGAGTATGGCAACAAGGTTGAACCAAAACTTTGCGGGGCGTGTCACAGCACTGAGGTGAAGCAGCTTGCAGAAAACAGGACCAGACATCATGAATTAAACTGTGCCTACTGCCACAGACGGAGGCACAAATCAATTCTTACATGCGAAGATTGTCACGGTATGCCTCATGCCACAGGCTTCCACACGCAATTTAATGATTGCCATACATGCCATAACACGCCCCATGCGCTCCAGAGGTAAGCAATGGATAAGGTTTATGGCAGGGCAATAGGGGTACAAACTGTGAATCAAATTCATAACAAGCATGGAGTTGACGGTTCCAAGGGCAGGAAGGAGAGAAGGTAAACATGAAGAATCAGACACGGATAACCCAGTTAAGCCTTTTTATAAGCTGCTGCCTTATCTCTTTAATGTTTCTCATAATACAGGGGGTGCAGGCTGAAGAAAGTGCCAGGGAGAAACCTGCTGATGCAGGGGCGGACATCTACAGCCAGGACATCAAGCCCCTTACCTCTGTGGAGTGTGCCCGGTGCCACTACTCTGTTTACATGTCTATCAAAAAGGGCATGGGAGCCCATAAGAAGAAGTGCACCTTCTGCCATAAGACCTTTCACAATTTCAGACGGGGGCTTACCTGGGATCAGCGTGTGCCTCATTGCAAGAATTGCCATAACCTGCCGCATGGCAAGGAAAAGGAGATGACCCAGTGCCTCATGTGCCATGCAAATGCCCATGCACCGCTTGCAAGCATTGAGATGAAAGCCGTTGAGCCGTACTGCATCAAGTGCCATGCCAAACAGGCAAAGCAGATCAAGGATCATCCAAGCGGGCATACCAATGTTGCATGTGATACCTGTCACCATGACAGACATGGATACAAACCAAAGTGTACTGAATGCCATGAAAAGCCCCATACTCCGTTCAAAAATAATCCTGAGTGCATGAAGTGCCACAATCCCCACATGCCCAAGGAGATTGCCTACGGAACCGATGTGCCAAACAGCCTGTGTGCCGGGTGTCATGAAGATCCGGTGAAGCGCATGGCATCTACGTCTGCTGCCCACGGTAAGCTTCAGTGCGTATTTTGTCATGCTGACAAACACGGATACATTCCCACATGTCAATCATGTCACTCAACACCGCATGCAGAAAAGATGATCAAGAAGTTTGGCGACTGCAGTAAATGTCATGGTAACCCGCATGATCTCAACATGAAAAAATAGGATACTACAAGCAGGCAGCACAGGAGAGGTCATAAAATGGAAAACAGCAAAAAGGCTTTTATAATATTTCTGGTATGCCTTGCAGCCATGGCAGGCATAGCCCTTGTGCTCAAGGCTGTCAGGCATGGCGGTGCAGCGCTTTACACCCAGGGAATAAAGGCTGCCTGCAGTGAAGATGAGGCTGTAAAACAGCAGGCCATTGAAAATATCAAAAAGGCAGCAGAGGAGGGGGATGCACCTGCCGCTCTTTTCCTTGCCGAGCTTTATGCTGGGGGGATGCCCCAGGGTGTTGAGGCTGTGGAACCAGAGGCATTCAAATGCCTCTCTGAAGTTGTCAAACCTGATGGGGCTGAGGCAAGAAAGTATCTGGACAGGGCGGCTGAACTGGATGACGCCATGGAAACCCTGGATCCGGACACTGCTGCAAAATATGCTGTCCTGTACAGTTCATCTCCCTTTGCAGCAAATGACAGGGTATCTGAATTCAAGGCTGCTGACGTAGCTGCCAAACTTCTTCAAACCGCATCAAAGTCCAGAAACAGTGATTTCCTGCTTAAACTGGCCACCCTTTATGAAAAGAAGGGTGAGTTTGGTGCGGCCCTGAAATTATACGAAAAGGCAGTTGCTGTGTCTCCGGACTATGTCCTATGCCTCAGGATTGGAGACCTGTATCTTTACGGAAAAGGCACCGGGCCTGACCCTCAGACTGCCATGCAGTGGTACCAGAGGGCAAATGAGCTGATCAACAAAGCTGGGGAGAAGATTGAGCCGGCAGTCAAACAGCATTTCCTTGATGTGGTTTCAGTTCGCATGGATATTGCTGACAGTAAGCTTAAAAGGTCAGGCGGCTCTGCCCCTGTAACCATTGGCTACAAGCTGGCAGGAAATGGCAAGCATTACATTGTTATTGCAAGCCAGCAGGGTGCCAAGCCGGTCAAGGCCGGAGAGGTCATCAGGACTGAAAAAGACATTAAGGCTGTAATGGCAAAGGATGTCAAACTGTCAGAGGATATGCCCAGGGAAAAGTCAGGATTTGGCTCCATGAATCAGGGCATGGAGTGGGTGCTTCAGCAGTGGGCTGCAGCAACCTTGGGGGCAGATAAATATTACGTCTTCAGGCTGGCTGACCCTGATTGAGCGTTTCAAAATCTGGAAAATTGTTTTTTAGATGAATTGCTAAAGACGCCACGCAACGTATCTGCTCAAAGGGTGTTGCAGATGCGAGGCGTAAGGGGGCGAAGGTGTTCTTTTACTGAACATATAGCCCCCTTCTACCCAGCAGATGCAGTGCTATGTGAGCAGAGGCTGCTATTCCCACCAGGTTAGCAGCCCAAGCTCAAATTTGTGCCCAAGTTCTTTTCTGTAGGGGTAGCACCTGACGGTAAAACCTATCATACCGCTTGAAAGGCAGAGCAGGGTACCCTGAAACAGATAGAGCCCGTCTTCTTCCTTGCCTGCAGGAAGAAGCGGAAGCGGATGGCCCTCAGGAATCTCCCCGCTGTCATCAAGGTACCCTATGTAGGCGTCAACTCTCACCTCGGAAGGATCCATGCCGTTCAGGTCGATCCATGCCTTTATTGGGGCCCTGTCCCCAACTTTTGGTGAATCTTCCATAGGGAACTCAACCCGCTTGATATCAACATTGTGCCACTCCTGGAGCACATGCTTCTTCCAGCTTGTGAGTTTTCTTACCTCCTCCCAGTCATTTCTGCTAAGGATTCCCCATTTTGACATGTTTGGAAGATAGAATCTGGTTGCATACTCCTCCACCATGCGGTTGGTATTAAAGTAGGGACACACGGTCTGGATGGATTTTTTCATTATCTCCACCCATCCCAGGGGAATGCCGTGTTTGGAGCGTTCATAGAACAGGGGAACAACGGTGTTTTCAAGGAGCTCGTACAGCAGCCTGCTCTCTACCTCGTCCTGATAATCAGGATCATCATAATCTTCGCCTGCACCTATGGCCCAGCCGTTTTCACCGTTGTATGCCTCGCACCACCAGCCATCAAGGATGCTGCAGTTAATGCCGCCATTTGCCGGAACCTTCATGCCACTGGTGCCACTTGCCTCCATGGGCCTCCTGGGGGTGTTGAGCCAGACATCCACGCCCTGGGTCAGGTAGCGGGCTACCTCTATGTCATAGTTCTCAATAAAGACTATGTGCATGCGAAGTTCAGGAAGATTTGCCATCTGCACAATACGGTGAATCAGTTCTTTGCCAAATTTGTCCTTGGGGTGTGCCTTGCCACTGAATATGAGCTGCACCGGCCTGTCTTCATTGGTAAGTATCCTGGTGAGACGTTCCAGGTCAGAAAAGAGAAGGGTGGCACGTTTGTAGGTGGCAAAACGGCGGGCGAACCCTATGGTCAGGGCTTCCGGGTCCAAGACCTCCTCTGCCTGTTTAAGTTTGTATTTTGCAGCGCCTTTGAGATCAAGCTGTTTGCGCAGGCGTTTTCTTGCAAATGCAATAAGGCGCTCCCGAAGCCTCTCCCGACTTCGCCAAAGTTCAAATGCAGGTACGTGCTCAATCCGTTTCCAGATGGCATGATTGGTTGGCTCATCCTGCCATCGGGAGCCCAGGTAGCGCTCATAAAGCCGCGTCATCTCAACAGACAGCCAGCCTATGGTATGGATGCCGTTTGTTACATGGGTTATGGGGACTTCGTGCCTTGGAATCTGTGGCCATATATCAGCCCACATCTTCCGTGAAACTTCCCCATGCAGCTTGCTGACACCGTTTGTCTGGGACGCCATTTTTATTGCAAGAACTGCCATGCAGAATTCTTCAGCACGGTTTCCTGGCTGAATGCGCCCAAGGTCAAGGAAACGCTCGATACCTATTCCAAGTTTATCGGCAATGTCAGTGAAATAACGGCGCATGAGGTCTTCAGGAAACCTGTCAATGCCGGCAGGAACCGGGGTGTGGGTGGTAAATATGCTGGTTGCCCGCACTGCCTCAAGTGCCTCGTCAAAGTTCATGTTCTCTTCCTGCACCAGGTTAAGTAGCCGTTCCACTGCCATAAATGCAGAATGCCCTTCGTTCATGTGGCACACTGTGGGCGGATGCCCAAGTTTTCTCAGCATCCTGATACCTCCCATTCCAAGGACTATTTCCTGCTGCAGGCGGGTCTCCAGGCTTCCGCCATAAAGATGGGAGGTAATCTGGCGGTCGTGGGGAGAGTTTACAGGCACGTCAGTATCAAGCATGTAGATATTGATCCTGCCAACAGTGATACTCCAGACCCTTGCCTGAATGGTCCGGTCATAAAATGGTATCTCTATAGTTATTGGCATTCCGTCCTCATCCTTCAGCTGGACCATTGACATATTGTATACGTCATTTGACGGATATGTTTCCATCTGCCAGCCATCAGGGTTGAGATACTGCTTGAAATATCCATGCTTGTACAGGAGCCCGACCCCCACCAGGGGAAGCCCCAGGTCACTTGCAGATTTCATGTGATCACCGGCAAGTATTCCAAGGCCTCCGGAATAGAGGGGCAGGCTCTCATGGAGCCCGAATTCTGCTGAAAAATAGGCTATGCACCCCTGGTTGCCCTCTACATTTACCTTCTGATACCAGGTACTGGAGTTGAGATAGCGTTCAAGCTCCCTGTAAACCTTGTCCATTCGGGCAAGAAAGATCTCGTCACGTTCCAGTTCTTCCAGCCGTGGCTGTTCGATTCTTCCAAGCAGGGCAACGGGATTATGCCCGGTTGCCTCCCACATGTCCCTGTCCATATCTTGGAAAAGGTATATGGCATCCGGGGTCCAGCTCCACCACATGTTCTTTGCAATGGTCATGAGCGGTTCAAGTTTTTCCGGAAGGTTGGGAACTATTGTGACTGTCTTGATAGTTGGCATAGAGACGGATCTCCTGAGATATTTAACCGATGTCTGAAGGGTTCTGGTTTAGTAACTGTTCATCGTACTTATGTTAATAAAGGTTGGTAAATGGTCATGTTTTTCCGTTCCGGAGAACAATTTCTTGTTTTTCTAGGGCTTGCTACGCCAAAATCGCGAAACTCGCTCGTCCCTCGCTCAGCGAGAGGCGATTTTTGTGGCTTCGCTTCGCCAAGAAAAACTACGAAATTGTTAAAAGGCACTCCAAAACAAGACCATTTACCACGCTGAATAGATACCTGGTTTATTGCATTTTTCATGCGGAATGAGGAAGGCAGTCAATGACAATATCATCCTGATCCAGGGTAATTATTGCAGTTCCGCCCCGCTTGAGCCCCTTGAATAGTATGGCATCTGACAGGGGGTCCTTGACCTTTTCCTGAAGAAGCCTTCCAAGTGGACGGGCGCCAAAGGCAGGATCATAGCCCCTGCGTGCAAGCCAGCTCCTTGCCTCATCGGTGAGTTTGAGGGAAATTCCCTTTGAGGCAAGCTGGGCACGGATCTCAGAAGTGAGCTTCTCGACAATCTTTTCCATGACAGAATGATCAAGCCTGTGGAAGGGAATAATGGCGTCAAGCCTGTTTCGGAATTCCGGCGAGAAGGTGCGGTTTATCGCCTCCTTACCCCTTCTTTCCTTTTCACTGCTGCTGCCGGTAAAACCAATGGTGTTTGCCTCAAGTTCCCGTGCACCTGCATTTGAAGTCATAATTAGTATTACATGCCTGAAATCAGCCTTTCTGCCACTATTATCGGTAAGTGTGGCATGATCCATAATCTGAAGGAGTATGTTAAAGACATCAGGATGTGCCTTTTCTATCTCATCAAGCAGGAGCACGGACCACGGATGTTTTCTCACAGCCTCGGTAAGGAGACCTCCCTGATCAAAACCCACATAGCCGGGAGGCGCACCAATCAGCCGTGCAACCGAGTGCTTCTCCATGTACTCACTCATGTCAAAGCGCTGGAAATGCACCTCAAGGATGGAGGCAGCCTGGCGTGCAAGTTCGGTCTTTCCAACACCTGTAGGCCCGGTAAACAGGAATGAGCCAACCGGCTTGTCCGGGTGGGAAAGACCTGCACGGGCACATTTAATTGAAGAGGCCAGCATGCTTACGGCTTCATCCTGACCAAATACCACCGCCCTTAAGTTTTCTTCAAAGTGCTCAAGCCTTGCAACATCTGAGCGGCTTACATTTCGTGCCGGGATGTTTGCCATGCCTGCCACAACATTTTCAATATGACGGACAGTTATCATCGGGCGTTTGTTTTGGTCGCTGTCCCCTTTAAGGCGCAAGAGGGAGGCTGCCTCGTCAATTACATCTATTGCCTTGTCAGGCAGGAAACGGTCGGTAAGAAACCGTCCGGAGAGTTCTGCTGCGGCCTTAAGTGCCGTATCAGCATATTTTACATTGTGGTGCTCCTGATAGTAGTGCTTAAGCCCCTTCAGGATGGAGACTGTCTCGCTGACAGAGGGCTCTGCCACCTCAATCTTCTGAAAACGCCTGGATAATGCCTTGTCCTTTTCAAAAAAATTCTTGTATTCCTCAAAGGTTGTGGCACCGATACAGCGCAGATCACCTGAGGCAAGGGCAGGTTTCAGTATGTTTGAGGCATCCATAGAACCGCCGCTTGTGGCGCCTGCTCCGACAAGTGTGTGTATCTCATCAATCAGCAGTATTGCCCTTTCCTTTTTGGAAAGCTCATTTATCACCTGCTTGAGCCTTGCTTCAAACTCCCCGCGGTACTTTGTTCCTGCCAGGAGGGCGCCAAGGTCAAGGGCAAATATTTCTGCTTTCTGCAAAGGTTCAGGGACATCGCCTTTGAAAATTTTAAGTGCCAGCCCCTCTGCAAGGGCTGTCTTTCCGACGCCAGGCTCTCCAACAAACACAGGGTTGTTTTTCCTGCGCCTGCAAAGCACCTGCATGGTTCGCTGAAGCTCCTTTTCCCTGCCAACCAGAGGATCAATGCCCCCCTGTTCAGCCCGTTTTATAAGATTGACAGTAAAAAGCTCAAGGGCAGATGCATTCTGCTTGCCGGTATCGCCGCAGGGGCAGCCTGGTGTTCCGGATTCTTCCGAGGCAGGGCCGGACGAATGTTCAGGTTCTTCAAACAGGGCGCCTTCAGGAACCTTGCGAATGCCGTGGGCAATGTAGTTCAAAATGTCGAGCCGTGTTATTCCTGCCTGTTTAAGATAAAAAGCAGCGTAGGAATCGGATTCCGTCATTATTGAGCTTAAAAGGTCTCCAACGTCAGCCTCGGCTTTTCCAGAGGACTGAACATGCATGATGGTACGCTGAAGGACCCTCTGCAGCGCAGATGTAGGTTGGGGATTTTCAGGGGCCTTTCCATCAATCCTTTCAAGGTGCGTATCAAAAAAAAGTTCCAGCTTTTTCTTTATGTCAGAAGGACTGCCGCCACATGCCCTGATTATCTCCTCACCCTCACTGTGGTGGAGCAGGGCGTACAGCAGGTGTTCCAGTGAAAGGTATTCATGCTGCCTTATATGTGCCTCACGGGCAGCAGCTCCAAGCATTAATTCAACGTCTTTGTTTATCATTTTCTGTCCTGTTATGCCTTCTCCATGCTTGCCTTAAGTGGAAATCCAGCCTCAACTGCAAGTGAATGAACAGTATTGACCTTGGTTTCTGCTATCTCAGCAGGATATACACCGCAGACTCCTATACCGTTCCTGTGCACATTCAGCATGATGCGCGTAGCCTCTGAAGGGCTCTTGTGAAATACGGTTTCAATGACCATTACCACAAAATCCATGGTGGTATAGTCGTCATTGTGCAGCAGGACCTTGTAAAGAGGCGGTTCCTTGATCTCGTCCCTTGTGGTGGTGTCTATTTCCGGAATATCAAGTGGTTTGTTTGACATATCTCATTAGTGCTATATTTTCTGTAACTGTTTGGCGAATTGATGTTATCACGCTGAATAGATACTAAATCTTGTGCCCATCAGGTTAATGCAATGTGGCTGATTCATGCCCCGTTTCATCATCCCCTGGCTCAAGGAGTGTCAAAAACTCAATGTTTCCCTTTGCCCCCTTAACAGGGGATTGTACCGTCCCTCTGGAAACAAGCCCAAGCCCTGAAAAAAAATCCTGCAGGTCATCAATGACCTCCCTGTGAAGTTCCGGGTCCTTTACAATCCCCTTTTTCCCTACCTTGTCCCTTCCAACCTCAAACTGCGGTTTTATAAGGGCGACGATTATGCCATTTGGTTGCATGAAAGGGAGAATGGCCGGTATAACCAGTTTTAATGAAATAAATGATGTGTCAACACTACAGAGATCAATGGGCTCAGGTATGGAATCCCTCTCCATGTACCTTATGTTTGTACGTTCAATATTAATCACTCGAGGGTCATTGCGCAGCTTCCAGTCAAGCTGTCCATAGCCAACATCCACTGCATACACCCTGGCAGCGCCATTCTGCAGCATGCAGTCGGTGAACCCCCCGGTGGATGCCCCGACATCCATGCATACCTTGCCATGAAGGTTGAGCTTGAATGTTTTAAGGGCGTGGGCCAGTTTTATGCCACCCCGACTCACATAGGGATGTTCATCTCCTGAAATCTCTATGTTACACTCAAAAGGATAGCGATGTCCGGCCTTATCTTCAAGCCTGCCGTTAACAGTAACCCTGCCCGCTCCTATAAGAGCCTGGGCACGGGTTCTGGATGGAACCAGTGATTTTTCCACCATAAGCTGGTCAAGTCTGGATAATTTTTTTGCCATTTTGAGAAAAAATATGATAAAATTTATCCAAAAGTGCAATGTTTTGCGTGCGAGAAATTCCTGACATAACCTGGATAAACATCATGTTGCACTGGATTTTTTTACCTTCTATGTTTTAAAAAATTTTATACACAAACAATATAATTACAAGACCAATGAGGTGCACCAGGTTTATATTGAAACATGATTACCATCTATCTGTGTAATGGCAGCAAATCCGACAATCGCTCAATCTTAGGAACTTTTAAAGATCATGAACAAATAGTGTACAGGAGAGAGGAGCAATAACGTGGAGCTGACAAAAGAAAAAGTCCTTGATGCCCTGAAGCATATCAAGGACCCGGAACTGGGTAAAGGAATAGTTGAGCTTGGAATGATTCAGAACGTGGAACTTGCTGGTCCTGCGGTTCGGGTAACCGTGGCACTTACCATGGCAGGCTGTCCTTACAAGGATCAGATCAAGGAAGAGGTGCGTTCATCGCTTTTGGACCTTCCGGGAATTGAAGAGGCAAAGGTTGTGATTGCCACTATGACCTCGGAACAGCGGGCCAAGGTTTTTGGCAGGGCACCCTCAGAAATGGAGGGGATGAAGCAGGTAAAAAACGTGGTTGCTGTGGCAAGCGGCAAGGGCGGGGTAGGTAAAAGCACTGTTTCTGTCAACCTTGCCATGACTCTGGCTGCAAAGGGCTACAAGACAGGCATACTGGACGCCGACATGCACGGGCCTGACATTCCCCTGATGATGGGTACAAAGGAACGGCCTGTGGGCTCAGGTGGAATGCTTATACCCCTTGAAAAATATGGTGTGAAACTTATGTCAACGGCAACTCTGGCAGGGGAGGGCACTCCTGTAATCTGGCGCGGTCCTTTGGTGAACAAGGCCATAAAGGAGTTTCTTGGCCATGTGGCATGGGGAGAGCTTGACTATCTGGTTGTTGACCTTCCGCCTGGCACCGGTGATGCGCCCCTTACTGTATCCTCCACAATACCAATTTCTGGAGTCATTGTGGTAACAACACCTCAACGGGTTGCCCTTGAAGATGTACGGCGATCCATCGCCCTGTTCAAAACCCACGATGTTCCTGTAAGCGGCATTGTGGAAAATATGTCTTACCTGCAAGTTCCTGGAAGTGATGAAATAATGGAGGTGTTTGGAAGCGGGGGAGGGGAGAAAATCGCAAAGGCATTCAAGCTTCCGCTATTGGGTAAGATCCCCCTTGATCCTGCAATACGTGAAGGCGGTGACAAGGGAAAACCTATTACTCTGGACAGGGAGAGTGAGGCTGCAAAGATATTTGATGAAATAGCAGAAAATTTTTTGAAGACTCTATATCAAAGTAACTGTTCCGTGAATTGAGCGTTTCAAAAGTTTGAAGAAATGATTTTATAGGATATTAAAAGGAATTACATATATCATACCCTTCAACTATCGCTCAAGCCAGGTGTTCAGCAGATTAGCCACACATACATGCTGTAAGTGTGTATCAATCTGTGATTGAGGCCGCAGATATGGATAAACATATCCTTGATTCATTAGATCATAATGAAATTTATAAACTGGTTATCAACAGCCTTCCGGTTGGCATCATTATATTCGACAAGGGAGGCCACATAATTGAGGTGAATCCTGCGGCAGAAAGGCTGACCGGCTACAGCAGGGCTGATCTGTTGGGTAAGTGCTGCGGAGAGATGGGTGGGGGACTGTTTGACATGATAACCCAGCCTGTGGAAAAGGTAGAGGAGTATCTATCATCAACACCCTCCACTCCTGATGCCGATGTAAAGGAGGCTATCCTCATATCCAAGTCAGGAGAACGCATCCCCATTTTGTATTTTGATTCGGCGCTTCTTGATAAGGAAAACCATATCTGCGGCATGGTAAAGATGTTTCGTGATATTTCCTATGAGAAGAGGATGCGTCAAAAACACAGGATTCTTATCTCCATGTTTGCCCACGACCTTAAGGCACCGGTTGCAATAGCCGGGGGATTCCTTTCAAGGTTGCTTCTTGGAAAGGCCGGGCCGCTTAATGAAAAGCAGCGCCACTATCTCTCTGTCATTGAAAATGAGCTTAAAAAACTTGATAATCATATCCATTCGTTCCTTGATATCCTGCGCATGGAGGCAGGGGAGATAAAACTCTCCCTGGAAAAATGCAGCCTGAAAAAGATTATCTACGATATTGCAGAAGAGTTTGAGGAAAAGGTGTTGTCAAGGAACATGAAACTCAGGATTCACACTCCAGAACGGAATGTCATTGTGATGGTGGACAAGGAGCAGATAGAGCGGGTTCTGGTAAACCTGATCGACAACTCCATAAAATACTCGCCCCCGGGCACTGCTATTGACATTACAGTGGAAGATCATAACCGCTACATACTTTGCAGTGTAAAGGATGAAGGACCTGGTATCCCTGAGGAGGACCTGCCATATATCTTTGATCCGTTTTACCGGTCTTCGGCAATGGAAAAAAGTAAAGGTCCTGATGATGGGACAGGAGTCGGACTTGCAGTGGTGAAGAGCATTGTAGAGGCACACAGGGGGGAGGTGTGGGTAAAGAGCAAGAAAGGCGAGGGGACTACAATATCATTTTCCATTCCCAAGATCGAAGATATTGATAAGAACTGAGATGCTATATGGGTAAGTGAGCTTTGGGTTCAAGTACAGCTTAATGCCCAGAACATTCATGCCGATTATAAGGATATGGGTTTTGTGTGAAAAATGATTAGACCATGAATTTATAATATAACCAACGCAGTTCCATACCTTTTAACCTGGAGATTAAAACGAATCATGCATAAGGCATCCAGCTTGGCTCTAAAGGACCGGGATACATTTTTTGAAGAACTCGAAAGGGAGATCGCCAGAGTAAGACGGTATGCTCATAGAATTACCCTTTTACTAATAGAGCCAGAAGAAGAACTTGAGGGAGAGGACCTTGAGAGACTGGAGCAGGAAATTGTAAGTCAACTCAGAACAAGCGACAGCGCATTTCATTATAGTAAGAACCAGTTCACTGTGATTATGCCTGACACCCATGAAGCCGGCGGGGAGGCCGCGGCCCTCAGGCTTAAAAGAAAGATCTGCTCTGCTATGAACAAAACACTCTCCAATGAACTGGCGTTATCTATCGGAGTAATCAGCCTTGATGCCAGTATCTCTAAGGATGCCAAGGAGGTTGCAAAAGAGCTGGAAAAAGATCTGGAACGTGATAAAAAATGCCAGGCTGTTGATCTCAAGCCACAAAAAGAGAAAACGTGTTTACCAGCAGGAGAAATTATATTTACAGGTACTGATCAGGGCATAGTCGAAAGCATCAATAGTCTTGGTGGTGATACGGTCCGGGCAATAAGCGTTTTACCCGACGAAGTTTTATCAGTTATGGAGGATAACGATAATGAAAAAAGCGCATCTGTAGTGGTACTTGGTCCTCTGCTTGTACTGAGTGAGAAACAGGATCTAACGCAGAAAATACGTTTTAACAGAAAATTAGGCAACACATATATAGTTTGGATTCAAGATGAAAGCATGCCTGTTTTCTCAGCGGATGAGCCTGACATTTCCTGTGATATCCACCTTCCATCAATGCCGGATCCTGAACTGCTCTGGCCAATACTGCGTTATGGTTTCAGTGCAGTAAAGGCAAAAAACGGCCATATGGAGAGCAACAAACTCAAAGGCATGCTTGATGCCATAGGCTCTACAGCCCATCAGTTGAATCAACCGCTTCAGATCATCATGGGACGTCTGGAGCTTTTACTTCTTAATATGGACGAAACTCCTGAAAATCAGGAAATGATCAAGGATATAAAGAACATCAGAAGCCAGGCGCTCCTTGCCGCGGATATCAACAAAAAAATAGGCCGGCTTTCAAAGTACTGAAAGAAAGCCAAACTGTATAACAGCGTATAAGCCGTTTTCCCCATCTTCTTCCATCTTTTGTGGCAAATTAGATATATTTTCCTTATAAAACCAGACAGTTAGATGTTTTGCATATAATCAGCCAGTTGATTCTTTATTGGTTCTTTAATGGTATTTATTTTACATAATGTATATTATGCGACATTTCGTCCATAGACGACGCCCTCCCCAAAGTGAGGGATATTACCCCTCTCACCCCGGATCAGATTGAAATCCGTCTAACAATGTCCCCGGAAATTCTGGGGTCATTCGGAAATATCCTGAAAGCCCTGACAACTCTGTTTCGTCACATGAAGACAAGGGAGATGCACGCCCTTGCCCTCAAGGAAGCCCGTGCGCCTGAACGCAAGGCCAAAAGCAAGCGGAAATCTGACCGCATGCAGGCCCTTTGCATCAAGGAATATACCAAAGCCCTTTCCGCAGGCTTGAAGCCAAATCAGGCCATTTCTGAGGCAAACAAGCGCCTTAAGGCCAAGGGGCATAAGTGGGCTTCATACTTCATCGTTCACTCAGTGGTGAGCAAGCACGGACTTCTTAAAGAAACGGAAACAAAAAAGGACGAAAAAACATAAAGATAGGAGAAACAGCTAATGATTATTGATTTTGACGTAAAAGACCTCACAGGGATCATTGAAGGTACAAATTACTTGAAGACAGAAACAGACAAGCTTCTTGTCGTGTCTTTTTTCTTCATTGCCTGGTCAATGGGGGTCAGGGCATGCGCTGAAATTCTTGGCAAGGAAAAGTCAGATTATGCCGCTGAACTTCTCAACCAGACAATGGGACCAAAAATGATTCAGTATCTGGATGAGGGGGAAATTGCCCTACCCCAGTACGGAAACAGAATCAAAAATATTCGCTCAAGAAGGGGGCAAAAATGAGCAAAAAAGTGGTGATTCAGAACAGGGGTCAAAATCCCTCGCACGGTGTAGTAACACCGTGCGAAAGTTCGCTCTAGCGTACTCATGATTGATACTATCCGTTTTGAAAAACCGTCTGTCTTCTGACCTGAAAAGGAGATTTTAATTTATGCAAAACATCACTATGGATCAATTTATTTCACGCTTTGAATTTATCAAGTCAGCTTTGCTTGATGCTGACCTTAAAGGATCAAAAGTTTCTTTGTCCAAAGCTCTTGATGTCTGGATTTCTATTTTTCTCAAGGGTTCCGTTTATGCAAAACAAACTTGCGGGAGACAATCTTATTACCGGGCGATTAATCTTTTTCACCGTCTTGGAATTTCTGGTTCTGAGTTCCGTATACCTCCTATTCGTACCTACAACAAAGCCGCCGTCGTTGCTCTCTCCGGCAGAGGTGAGAGAGAGCAACCGAACGGCGGCGCTTCCGGTTCTCAAAAGGCCGTTTCTGGGATCGCTCGCCCTCCTCTTTCCGGCGTGTCCGCTAAGCGTCCTATAGAGCAAGAAGCCCCCTCTCCTGTTCTTAGGAAACCGCAAAAAAAAGAAGATGGACTGGTAACAGCACTAACGGCCTTGACAGCCGAAGGGCACTCTTTTTGCCCCTGATATGATGAGGAATGCCATGCAAAAAGAAAAATTCTCTCCTGTTCTTAGTGTAACCGCAAAACCGCTTGTCGGTTCATCAGGGGGAAAAAGAGCTGTCAAGGTCTTAGTGCGTCCGGCAAGGGCACTGATTTCAAACCTGAACCAAAAAATACGCTGGCCCCCTGGGGCCGGCATGGCCACAGTGCCACCGGCACTGTCCAGGACAAGGAGTTGAAATGGAAGAACTTGACGTGAAACTTGACCGAAAACTCACAGTCAGACTGAAAGTTGAGGACTACGAGCTTCTTGAAGAGTTGTCAAAAGCTGAAGGCTTGAAGCCTTCTCAGGTTGTCCGCTCTTTGGTCCTCAAGTTTCTGAATTTTAAGAAAAGAGAGTCTTTTTCCTCTCTATAACCGCAACATAGATACGAAATAGGAAAGTCAGATGTCAGACAATTTGCCATTGACATTGGAAGACAATCTGGGTAAGGGAAATACCGGGCTTAGTCTCGCTGAACTTAATTTCGCGTGTATATTATGCGACATTTCATCTATAGACGACGCCCTCCCCAAAGTTAGGGATATTACCCCTCTCACCCCGGATCAGATTGAAATCCGTCTAACAATGTCCCCGGAAATTCTGGGGTCATTCGGAAATATCCTCAAGGCCCTTACCACTCTGTTTCGTCACATGAAGACAAGGGAGATGCACGCCCTTGCCCTCAAGGAAGCCCGTGCGCCTGAACGCAAGGCCAAAAGCAAGCGGAAATCTGACCGCATGCAGGCCCTTTGCATCAAGGAATATACCATAGCCCTTTCCGCAGGCTTGAAGCCAAATCAGGCCATTTCTGAAGCAAACAAGCGCCTTAAGGCCAAGGGGCATAAGTGGGCTTCATACTTCATCGTTCACTCAGTGGTGAGCAAGCACGGACTTCTTAAAGAAACGGAAACAAAAAAGGACGAAAAAACATAAAGATAGGAGAAATAATTAAAAAGCCACCATGTCAATCAGAAAACTGACATGGTGGCTTCTATTAGTTTTTGTGATTTTTTGTAGGTATTGTTTACAAGGTGTACCCAATCTCACTATGCTGTGTGAGATCCAGCCCCTGAACCTCATCTTCAATATCAACGCGAAGTCCTATTACAGCATCAATACACTTTAGGATAATGAATGATACAACTATTGAATACATGATGGTGATCCCTGCATCAATGAACTGTGTAAGAAGCAGGCCTGGATTTCCGTAAAACAGCCCGTTTGCACCGCCTGAGTTTACTGCTGTAGTGGCAAAGAGCCCTGTAGCAAGTGCTCCCCAGAACCCGCCTACGCCATGCACTCCCACAACATCCAGGGCATCATCATAGCCGATCCTGTTTTTCATGAGTACAGCAGCGTAGCACAGTACACCCGCAACCAGCCCTATGATAATGGCAGCAACCGGGGTTACAAAACCACATGCCGGGGTTATGGCAACCAGGCCAGCCACTGCACCAGAGGCAGCACCAAGTGTAGTTGGATTTTTCATGATAATCCACTCAGCAAACACCCAGGAAAGAGCTGCGCAGGCTGCTGCAATCTGAGTTGTAAGAAATGCATTTGCAGCAATACCATCTGCTGCCAGGGCTGAACCAGCGTTAAAACCGAACCAGCCAAACCAGAGTATTCCTGCGCCAAGGAGTGTCATACCAAGGTTATGAGGGTGCATTGCCTCCTTGCCCCACCCTTTTCTTTTGCCAACCAGCAGCGCTGCCACCAGTGCTGCTGCACCGGAGTTTATGTGAATGACTGTGCCACCGGCGAAATCAAGGCCGCCGTGATGACTTATCCAGCCTCCTCCCCACACCCAGTGACATACAGGGAAGTACACCAGAGTGCTCCATAAAACTGTAAAAATCAAAAAGGCCGAGAACTTTATGCGCTCTGCAAAGGCACCTGTGATTAGGGCAGGAGTTATGATGGCAAACATCAATTGAAAGGCGCAGAAGACAAGGTGCGGGATGGTAGAGCCTTCCTGTGGGGCTGCCCCAACACCTTTAAGCATGGCAAAGTCCAGATTGCCTATAATGCCATTGACGTCAGGGCCAAATGAAAGTGAATAGCCGTAAAGCACCCATATTATGCTGACTACCCCTAGACATATAAAGCTTTGCAGGAGGGTTGACAGCACATTTTTGGAACGCACCATGCCACCATAAAATAGTGCAAGGCCAGGGGTCATCAGCATGACCATGGCTGTTGCTACAATCATAAACGCGGTATCTCCAGTGTTCATTTTCTACTCCTTATCTTTGTATAGTTTTTTGACAAACTGGTTGCTTACATTTTCCAGCCACCCTGTAGCAACTCGTGTGCCACTATACCTTAATGGAGTAATTTCAATAAATTACTGTGTTGAGACACCGGTAATCTCCTAAGTGTTTTGCAAAAATATCACATTTTTGTTCAGTATATTTACAATTTTGTAGCAAGTCTGAAAAAGTCACACCTCAGAAAAACAAGAAATTATGTAACTGTTCAGCGTATCGATGGTAATTGAGGTTAGTGAATGGCCTGGTTTTTCCGTTCCAGTAAATAATTTCTTGTTTTTCTAAGGCTTGCTCCACCAAAATCGCGAAACTCGCTCGTGCCTCGCTCAAACAGACGCGATTTTTATGGCTCCGCTTCGCCAAGAAAAACTACGAAATTCTTCATAGTCACTCCAAAACAAGACCATTCACTAC
>WGBG01000157.1 GCA_015494395.1 Deltaproteobacteria bacterium | reverse complement strand
GATAATTGGTCTTGTTTTGGAGTGACTTTGAAGAATTTCGTAGTTTTTCTTGGGGAAGCGCAGCCAGAAAATCGCGTCTGTCTGAGCGAGGCACGAGCGAGTTTCGCGATTTTGGCGTAGCGAGCCTTAGAAAAACAAGAAATTGTTCTCCAGACCGGAAAAACAAGACCAATTATCAACCTTATAATATCAATACGCTGAACAGTTACAATTGTTGTTTCTGCCATCGCCAAGACGGATGCCTGTAAAATCAACCCTCATTTCAGCATCTTGACATCTCTTAAAGCATGTTTATTCTTTTTCACAGAATAACCATGACTAAAGGAGGTACAGAAAGATGTTTGAACTTGCTCCATGGAGGCCAAATCGCGAAATTTCTACCCTTCGCAGGGAGATGGATCGTCTGTTTGAAGATTTCTTTGGCGAGAAAGGCGGATTCCTTGCAGAAGCAGGCAAGTGGATGCCTGCAGTTGACGTTTCCGAAACCGATGACAATATAATCGTCAAGGCAGAGTTGCCAGGCATGAAATCCGAGGACATAGATGTTTCTGTACAAGGCGATGTCCTGGTAATAAAGGGAGAAAAGAAGGAAGAAACTGAAGAGAAGAAAGAAAACTTCCATCTGATTGAGCGAAGGCGCGGGGAATTTGCCAGATCAATCAGGATTCCTGTACCAGTAGATCAGGACAAGGTCTCTGCCAAATATGAAAACGGCGTCCTTGCCGTAACATTGCCAAAGAAGGAAGAGAGTAAGGCTAAACAGATCAAGATTGACTAAGACACATCTAGAAGGGAGCCAGAAGGCTCCCTTCTTTTGGACTCTACCCATGCAATCTTCCTGACGGAGGTATGAATCTGAAAAATATTGCAACGCCACCAAAGCCAAATATAAGGGAGATGCGTTTTTTTCAGTTTACCTCAGACATAGAGCTGTCTTTAGAGAAAACAACTTATGATTTTTTATCAAGAACTTCTCTGAGCTTCTTGGGAAATTCCTCTATATTAAAAGGCTTTGCTGCAAAAGGCTTTCCTTGCAGATCAGGGTCATTGCTGAAGGTTATCTCAGGTGAGGCCCTTCCACTACAGAAAAGTACGTTTATAAGAGGATTTATCTCGCATAATTTTTTATAAGTCTCAACACCTGAAAGACCTGGCATGGCCAAGTCAAGTATTACTATATCAATGGATGAACCAAACGCCCTGTAAATTTGCACTGCCTCCCTGCCATCTTTGGCAAGCAGTACCTTGTATCCGAATTTTTCCAACACCTCTCGTGCTAGGTCGCGTATTACTTCCTCATCATCGGCAACAAGAACGGTTTCGGTTCCCTCAAGCACCTTTTCTTCCTCAAATGATTCTACTGTTCCCTCATGTCGGATTTCAGATACAGGAAGCATCAGTTCAAAGGTGGTGCCTTTGCCTGTTTCGCTTTCAACAAGTATGTGGCCATCCATAGCCTTGACAATACCGTAAACCATAGCAAGGCCCAGGCCTGACCCTTTTCCCACCTCCTTAGTGGTAAAAAAAGGATCAAATATTCGTTCTCTTGTAGTCGCATCTATTCCCACCCCTGTATCCGTGACCATTATTCGAATATATCTGCTAAAATTTATTACAAGTTCTTTATGTAAAGCCTTGAATTTGTCCCCTGCGACGGTATTGACAGAAACTGAAAGCTTTCCGCCCGCCGGCATGGCATCTCTAGCATTAAGACATAGGTTCAGAACCGTTTGTTGAATTTGTGTAGCATCACATATCAGAGGAGGTAGATCAGGTTCAATATTAAGCGTTACATCAATATCCTTTGGCAGTGAACTTTTGAGCAGGGTCATAGATTCAACTACCACCTTTTCCACATCCACATGTTCTGTTTCACGCTGTGAGGTGTCTCGGCTGAAAGCCAGCATCTTTTTTACCAAGTCAGCGGCTCTCAAACTTGATTTCTCTATAATATTAACGTAATGCTCCAATTTCGGATCATGCTGAAGTTCTTGCTGCAGCATATTTGTATAACCAAGGATGCCGGTCAGAATATTGTTGAAATCATGAGCAATGCCTCCTGCCATAGTACCGATTGACTCAAGTTTCTGTACCTGCAGAAGCTGTCTCTCCATATTCTTCTGCTCAGTGAGGTCTGTAATAATTGCCAGCGAGCCAGAATATTCATTATCAGCATATATTGGAACGCTGCTTAACAGGACACTTTTTTTCTCGTCCTTTGCGGTAGTCAACTGGAGCTCCTGCCTTGCCACCCTGCCCACAATATTTTCCAGAAGAATTTTCAAAAGAATTTTTTTATTGACGCTGTCAAGCAGACTGTACACATTTGTACCCGCAAGTTCGTTCATATCCAGCATTTCTTTCAGATGCTGGTTGGCATACTGAATGGTTGCGTCCTCACCCAGCATCCAGATCCCCTCATTCACATTTTCAACAATCTCCCTGTACTTCTGTTCTGATTCCTGGAGTTTTGCGTAGAGGGTGGCATTGTCTAACGCCATGGCAATATGGTTTGCAAAATTTTTCAGGAATTCTCTGTCAATATTCTTTGTAAAGGTTTTGTCACTGGAGTTATCACCCAACATGATACCCACGGTCCGTCCACGGGCCTTGAGGGGGACCAATATAAATGCCCTTGGGTTCAAGCTGTTTAAAAGGAGGTTTTCAGGATTAAGGGAAAGTTGTTTTACATCATCCACAATAACCGGCTCGGATTTACGTGCGCTTCGGGCAATGATATTATCCATTTTGTCTATGGGAATGTAATAGTCCTTAAGCCTGTCAAGTTCTGAGGAGTTTACACCTACTGCATGAATAAGTTTGAGTTCGCGAGTCTTTTCATCCTTGAGAAATATTCCTGCTCTGTCCAGATTGGCAACCCTTGCGAGTCTTGACAGGATCAGCTCCAACAGTTCTTTGAGGTCAATGGTTGAAAGTATTGCTGCGCTTGATTCCTGAAGAATGGTGAGCTGTTCTATTTTGTTTTCCAAATTAAAATTTAGCTCATGAATTTTGTTGTACTTCTGACGTAAAACCTCCTTGTCCTGTTCGAGCTCCTGTATAGTTTCCCTGAGAATTCGCCATGGAGTAATGATGTTGAATATCAGTGTATTAAACCTATTCCTCCTATGCCATGAGATATGATATTCACAAAAGGCATCACCCTGGAAAAAACAGCGTGTCTCTTCAATTTCCGCTGCAGGAAGACCCCATATTACTGGAACTGCCTTGTATATCCCCTTATTATAATCACAGAAATCCTTGCTGAGAGTGATGCCTTTCTGCCAGTGAAGTCTAACCACGGAAGAAGTGTCCGTATTTTCCATCAGTTCAATGTTTTTTGTCTTGTTAAAATGGTCATTAACCTTCTGGATTTTGGCCATGACTTTCTTAGGATTTCCAAATGCATAAATTATAATTTTTTGGATATAGCCTAGATGGCGCTTTAAAATGGAATTGTACCCTATCCTGAAGGCAGCATCAGGGTCCTGAAGTATAACCTTGGCTCTTTGGAATAAAGTTTCAAGCAGTTCAGAGGATATCCAGTTATTGGGATTGCACAGGTAGTCACGTTTATTTTCAACACCGTTCATCTCAGGACCGAGGTCATGTAAGAGCTCTTCCAGTTTATCAGGCGCGTAATCCTCTATATATTGAATAATTGCCCTTGAATTTATACAGCTGTTATGTCTTTTTAAAAACAACTCCATTCTCTTTATTGCACAACTCCCTTTTTTATGTCAGTCCATCAGGAATAATCCAAAACGCCTTGATCTATTAAAAATTAATATTAATGAAATGTCTGGTTTTGCATGAAGGAAGTTACATGCATGCAATCGTATTAATGCAAATGTTTTAGCCTTGTGTAAAAAATTGCTTCTAATACGCCTTCTCTTTAATTTTTGTCTGATACTTTTCACATGATTACCAATATATAACAAAAAGTTTTAAAATTAAATCTTACCACTCAAAGGAAACACAAAGTTTTTTTGTTTGTTCTTCAAACGTTATGATTTTCAAATTTCCTACTGTTTTAAATCCCATCAATAGCATCAGCATCAACAGAATCAGAGGGTATTGATTGTGCACTAACCAGAGATGTTAGGGATAAAAATGCTTTTCAAGGCTAATATCAACCAAATAGTACAAATTTTTGACATATTCTTTTTCGGATTCTAATAAAAGTTTTAAAAAAAATTTATTTGTCCGATAATTATTAAAAACGCATTAGCTCAGAAGGGAGAATTATGCCATGAATATCCGCCATAAAATCAAGAATCTTGGCCTCAGTCAGTTTTTCCAGCTTTCCTTTAACGTAAAACTTGCTCGAATCATGCCCCTATTATTTCTAAGAGCGTACATATATGCCCTGGGAGCACTTTATTATGCCACTAGGGCAAGGGAAAGCATAAAAATTATAGCATGCCTTGAGTTTGTCTTGAACCAAAGGGCATCTTCAGTCCATTTTTACTGGAGTACTTTAAGGACATTCTGCGGAATTTTCGAGCATTACATGGAGAAACTGCTCATGGCCCACCGGCCATTTATCAATATGATGGATTTTTTGAACTCAAGACTCAAAATCAGGAACCAGGATTACCTCGACAGGATAGCGAAGGCAGGAACCGGTGGTATTATAGTAACCGGCCATTTTGGGGCAGTGGAATATTTGCCTCTATCAATGGCCATGAAAGGTTACAAGGTTGCCATGATAGTTCGCTTCAAGACAAAGGCGCTCAAAAGGGAACTTATGAAACGCGCAGCTGCCACAGACGTAATTCTAATCGATGCAGATGAACCAAAGGTGGCTTTCAGGGCTCTTGAAGTGATAAAATCCGGCAGATTCCTCATAACCGAATGTGATGAATTTTCCGAATGGAGACCTCATAGAGATCAGCAAGTATCAGTTTTTGGCAACAGTGTCAGCAGGGACAAGACACTTGATTTTTTTTATAGAAGAGCAAAAGTTCCTGCAGTACTTTGCCTGATGAAAAGGGAAGATAACGGATTCGTCCTCTCTGTAGATCCCCTTGCAGATGGCAGCCAGGGTATTTCCATTTCAGAAAGGGCGTGGAACTGCCTTGAAAAATACATACTGGAAGCCCCTGACCAGTGGTATCAGTGGAAGGATGCCGCTGCTATGCTGGAAGGTTTCATTAAGACAGAAAAGAAAAGCAGACATGCTGATAAAAAAATTCCGCATATACCGGCTGCAGATCCCGTTCTCTCTGCCGGTTAGTCATAACCTGGCAGACAGGGCAGAAAGTGAAGCTCTGCTGGTAATGGCGGTTTCTCCCCAAGGAGTTACCGGTTACGGAGAAGGTACACCAAGAACCTATGTCACAGGTGAAGATATTGAATCATGCATAACGGCCGCAAGCGAGGTCTGCGGCCAACTTAAAAATATCCCTGCACTGGATACAACCGCTATTGAAACCAGACTGGATGAAGTCTGGAAACATACATCTGCAGCCAGGCATCCATCAGCCTTTTGCGCCGTTGAACTCTCTGTGCTCGATCTGCATGCCAGACTTTCCGGCATACCCCTATGGAATCTCTTTGCTAACGAACCCTGCACAAATGAATTTATCTATTCAGCTGTAATACCCATGCTAACTGAACCGAGACTTTCTGAGTTGCTTAGTTATATTAATTATCAACAGATTCAGTTTGCCAAGATAAAAATATCTGACATACAAAACGGACTTAAATACACAGCAGGTGTAAGACAACGTCTCGGACATGCAATAAACCTCAGGGTAGATGCAAATGGTGCATTTTCACAAGAGCAGGCAATTGAATTCCTTAAGCTTGCTGAGGCAGAAAACCTTGGGATAAGCGCCATTGAACAGCCTGCACCTGCAGATGATATTGAAGCCATGAAAAATATAACTCAAGAGGGAGGAATTCCCGTATTTGCAGATGAATCATTCCGCAATGAGAATGACATGCGCAGGCTCATAGAGATTTCCGCATGCTCAGGATTTAATTTACGGCTTTCCAAGTGTGGCGGATTCAGGAATTGTCTAAAGATGTACCAGATTGCCATAAGGCATGGATATTCCTGCCAGATTGGTTGTCATGTAGGAGAAACCGCTGTACTTGCCTCTGCAGCCAGACACCTTGCGGCCCTGTGCAGCAAGATAGATTTTTTCGAAGGTTCTTATTCCAGGCATGTTCTTAAAGAAGATATCTCCATAGAGGATGTCACATTTGGAAAAGGCGGCAAGGCCTTGCTATTGCCTGAGAATGGTATAGGAATAACCATTAACTATGAGGCATTGGAAAGGTGGGGAACATTGGTTCATGAAATTTGATGTAACTGCCGTCTTTATTCTTTATTGCAGGCGGGTTTTTCTTTCCCGCCCGTCCAGATCTGGATTTTACTGTCTGATCTTAGCCTCTGTCTTTTCAGGATGTTTTTCAAGATGGCGGTAGTGGTTCACAGCAGCTTCGGCAAACCTGTTTATGATATGGGGAAGATCTGAGGAGTCCCACAACTCCTTGAGTTTTTCGTTTTCCTTTAGCCGGTCACTCAAGGTAAATGGAGGCTCCTGGTCAGGAACCAGGCTGATGTCCTCATATTCAGGGTGGACACTGCCTTCCAGAATCTGTTCAAACAGGTCTCTTACGGTATAAAAGAAAAATTTCCGGACGTCTTCAGTTGATTCTGACAATCCCATATTTTTCCTGAAATCCGGAAGTAACTCATGTTCAATATTTGTGAAGGATTTTATTTTTGCCATAGGCTTTATCTCCTTTTATATTTTCTGTTTATCCGGTATCTTACAAAAAATGATGACGTTACCATTTAGCTGTTAAAATAAGTATCAAATATACTATTTCAACCCTTGGAGATTTATGAATTTTACTGCAATTGATTTTGAAACAGCAAACAGGTACAGGAACAGCGCCTGTGCCGTAGGGCTTGTTAAGGTGAAGGATGGCAAAATAGCCCATCGCTACGCATCACTTATCAGCCCGCCACGAATGTGGTTTGAATTTACTGAGATTCACGGAATAACCTTTGATGATGTAAAACATGCACCAACCTTTGACAGACTGCTGCCTGAAATTGAGGATTTTTTCACAGATGTGGAATTTCTTGTTGCGCACAATTCGGCCTTTGACAGGTCAGTGCTGTCAAAGACATGTGAATATTATGACATTACCCCACCTGATGTTGAATTCAGGTGTACTGTCAAACTGGCAAGAAAAAAGTTGGGCATCTATCCAACCAAGCTGCCGGATGTCTGCAAGGCACTTAACATAAAGCTCAACCATCATGATGCACTCTCAGACGCCCTTGCATGTGCCATGATAATGCTTCACATCGGGAAGATCTAAATGTTTTCAGCAGGTGTCCGGGTATCTCGGGCGGCAATTCAGAAAAAATCTGCTCAAAAAAGATAAGGCTGCCCAACAGAGCAGCCTTCCCTACTGAATGTGATAAAAAAAGATTTAAAAAAACAATACACCTGGATTGAGCGATTGTCGAATTTGCTGCAGATCCGCGAAAGAGGAATTTCCCATAATAGTCGACTAAATGGGAATTCCTCTGACAAAGGAGATGCAGTGAATCCGGCAATCCCGAAGGGTTTCAAAATTTGAAGAGTATGATACATGTAACTCCTTTTAATATCGTATAAAATTATTTCTTCAAACTTTTGAAACGCTCAATTCAGGATACAGGCAGTTAATGCTTACCTGGATCCAGCTTTACTCCCCTTCGCTCATAGGTAATATATGCTTCAAGGGCAATCATTCTTGGATCATCCATTTTTAAGGCATCTCCCTCAAGTGGGTTGATAATACACCAGTTGATCATTTCTCTTAATCCTACCACCTTACCAAGCTGTTTCTGAAACTTTGGATAGGTCTCAGGATGTGTGTTTGTGGCATTTGGGTGGCACATATCACATGATACTGTGTTTCGTCCCAGGCTGCTGTGAAACAGCTTTTCCCCCTGTTTCACTGCTGTCATAAACTCTGCCTGCCATCTTTCCAGATCTTTTTTGGTAAATTCGTCAGATAATGCAGGTGAGGCAAACAATGCAAAGGTTATGAGGGTGAGAATTGTGAATTTAATAGTCTTTATCATGGCAAAGCTCCTTGTTTTAATCAGTAACTGTAGCGTGTTAACCTGAGAAGGTACGGATTTTTTAGTCCGCTCAAGCCAATTAGTAATGTTCCTGAGGAGGAATTCTGTTTTCAGGATTCTGGTATTTTTCGTCCACAGGGTACCCCAGTTTTTCATCATATTTAAGGGTACGGTTGGTATTTTCCCAGAGCCTGAAGTCATTTATCACTCTGCCATTATTGATGTTTATCATAGACCAGCCTGTGGCATCCCTTTCACTGTGAGGATCAGCCCTGTTCATGAACACTGTGAGTTTTGGAACAGCATTCTTTGCCTGGGCGTAACTGACCGGATAGGGCCACGGCCATGCAGTTGACATCATTGCCTGGAACGTGATGTTTCCTATCTGATTATAGAGAATTTGATGCACGTGGCCATGAAGTACAGTCACCTTCTTGAAAGGTTTGAGCACCGCCTGAACCTTTTCCGCATCCTCTGTCCAGAAGTTCCAGGGCTTGAAAATTTTATACAGAGGTGAGTGAGACAGCACTACAACAGGGGTATCCCTGCTCACTGTGGAGAGATCCTCTTTCATCCAGGCAATCTGTTTGTCCTTGACCATGAAAGGAGAGCCCTGCGGATTGTCAAGACGGGCCATCTGACTCATGCGTACTTCCGGACTCTTCCACTTGTTAAACATCCAGTCATCATAGGTAAGAATGCTGTTAAGCACTATGAAGTGCACCCCTTTGTGATCAAAACTGTAGTGCAGTTTGCTTACCTTTTCTTCCCAGTACTTTCCAAGATCAAGGTAATAATCATGCTCTCCAATTACCCAGCGGACCGGATATCTGAGTTTTGACATGATTTCAAGACCATGATCAATCTCTTCTCTCTTGCCGAGCTGGGCAAGGTCCCCGCCGAATATAACAAAATCGGGCTTGGGCCTCATGAAGTTGACCTCAGTAACGGCACGCTTGAGACCCTTATCAAAATTCCTTACGAACTCATTTCCCTTGATGTGGGTAAGGTGGGAATCAGAAATGTGCGCTACTGTAAAATTTTCCTCGCTGCCCTTACCCCAGGAAAATTCCACAAGACTTAAAGGTGAGGCGGCTGCAGCGCCAATAATTCCAGTGGCTTTCAAAAAGTTACGACGTGAAATGCCTTTTTTCATACTCATCTCCTGTTTGAATGTTGGGTAAATATACCTTCCTATTTGACTACAGAATCAGTTGGCAAATTCAGGGCTTGTAAGAGCCTTCAGGAACTCAACCAGGTCTGACTTTTCCTGTTCGGTGAGCCTGAGCGGTCTTATGCCTCCATCAAGCATGGGATTATCTTCACCACCCTGATTATAAAATTCCACCACCTCTTCCAGGCTGTCCATTGAACCATCGTGCATGTATGGAGCTGTTACACTCACATTCCTTAGGGTTGGTGTCTTGAACCTGCCAAGGTCAGATGGGTCCAGGGTGACGGTAAACCTTCCAAGCTCTGATATGCTTTCTGAGGAGAGGATCTCTGCATCCTGTTCCTGTTCCGAATGTTTGCTGTTCTGATAGGCATCAACAAGGTCCATTAACTTGTCCTCAATACGGCTGAAGCCCACACCTAGGTTGTGATACTTATTGTCTATAAATGTGGCACTTGTCTGTCCTATGGTATGGCAGTCAACGCACCTTCCCTTCACCCGAAACACCTCAAGCCCCCTTATGGCAGCCTGGGACATGGCATTTTTATCATTGCCATACTGGTACCTGTCGAAAGGAGAGTCACCAGAAATTACTGTCCTTTCAAAGGCTGCAATGGCCTGTGCCACATGATCGATGGTTATCTGGTCAGGCTTGATGCCAAATGCTTTGTGGAACAGGTCACGGTAGTCCTTGTCACTTTTGACTGTTTCAATAACCGGGGCAAAACTCTTAAGTCCATGCTCAACAGGGTTGGTCAACGGACCCTTTGCCTGTTCTTCAAGGGATTCCGCCCTTCCGTCCCAGAACTGGGCAGAATAATAGACGGCATTCACTACAGTTGGGGCATTTCTGGTCCCTGTAAGGCCTTTGATGCCCTTTGAAACCCGCAAACCATCGGTAAATGCCATGTCAGGCTGGTGGCAGGTTGCACAGCTCACAGTGCCGTCAGCACTTAACCGCTTGTCATTAAAGAGTTTTTTACCAAGGACAATTTTATCAGCATTCATGGGATTATCCTTGGGGACCGGAACTTCAGGAAGCCCAAGCGGTAAACCGGCTGCCAAAGACACACCGACCAATACAAAAAAGACCATCAAATTTGAGAAGAGAAAGATTATACGTTTCATTAAACACCTCCTTGTTTGGATAAATTAATTCTTTTTTGTTAGTATATATTAGCCAATAATAATTCTTCTTACTTAAGGACAAATAAAAACAATTGCGCCTTTCATGATTTTTTCTTCATGCATTGGTCGCAAACACCCCTTACTTCTATGTGTTTAGATATAATTTTACCCTTTCCTTCAAGTTCATCAGGAAGAGGAGAATTATCAAAAGATGGCCAGTAAAAATCTGAAATACTCCCACACTCTGTACAGACAAAATGGTGATGCTTCTCTATGTTAGCATCAAACCTGCTCTGCCTGTCAAGAACAGATACACGATTAATTAGGCCAAGTTTTTCAAGAGTCCCAAGTGTCCTGTAGATCGTATCTTGAGAGATGCTTGGCATATTCTTCTTGAGTTTTTCATAAACCAGTTCAACAGATGGATGGCAGTCCATTCCGTAAACGGCTCTGAAAATCTCAACACGCTGTGGTGTGAGTTTGATTCCGGCGTTTTCAAATATATCTTTAAGAGCATCCCTTGCCTGGGCAGGAGTTAACTTTACTGGCGTTTTTTTCATTATAATTTTTAATTAAGATTTATTCTTAATTACAATCTTATAATAAAACAGATTTATTGGCAAGTTTTTTTTACATGGAGACATGTTCAGCTTTGTAAGCGTTTTCATGTCCTGAAAAAATATTAATTGATCCACACCCAGTCCGCCTGAACCAGGTTGCGCTCCTTGCTGCTGAAGACCAGCCCTACCTCAAATACACCCTTTCCAGGTTCATGACGATATTTCTCGCTGTAACCCCGGCTTCGAATCTGCTCAAGTGCTGGATTAGCCTCTCCATCCCCAGGCATCCAGTCTCCGCGTTCAAGCTTGATTTCCATTACGTAGGTGTAGCCGCACAGCTTTACAGTCATATCAACCTGTCCATGGTTGGTAATGTCCTCGGGAATTATTTCTGCATTCAGGCTGGCAAAAAAGGCATACAGTACACTGGCATAATAACCTTCTGCCTCAGGCAGGTCGTTTTTTGTAAAATTGCGCCAGGGGATAGAGGCAAAAAGTCGTTTTATTAATGAAACCATCCCTTCCAGATCACCTGCACACAGGCTATCATAAAGGCCTGTCTTGTACCTAAGCCTATGGCTGGTAATGTCAGTATAGGCATCAATGAACTGATTGTTCAGTGCCACCCGTACTTCCTGGTTCGGGATTTTTAATCTGAACCCAAGTTCGCCCATGCGCTGCTGTACAGAATCAATGGTTAAATATCCGGTCTGAAACAGCAGAGTTACAGGGTCTATGCGCTCCACGTCAAATGAGTCAAGTATCTCCTCACTTACTTCCAACGCCTCAAGATCAGGCAGAAAGTAGCGGTGTTCCTGGAACAGCTTTATGAGAAAACCAGGGCTGCCAGTCTCAAACCAGTAGTTGCGGAACAGGCATCCTTTGTCAATAAACAGCAGGATATCAAAGGGGTTGTAAACAGGTTCACCAAGGAAACTGTAGCCATTGTACCATTCACGCAACTCCTTCATATCAACGCTTGCAAGGTGGCCAGAAAAGACGGTTTCCACATCGTGCTGGGTATAGCCACATATAGTGGCAAACCGGCTGTCCAAAGTTATATCATTGAGCTGATTAATGCCTGAAAACAGGCTAACCTTGCTGAACTTGGTAACCCCGGTCATAAATATAAACTGGATATTGGCATCCTGGCTCTTCATGACGGAATAGAGATTTTTCAAACCCTCGCGCATATCGGCTGCAGAATCAAGCCGCTCGATATTGTCCAGAATGGGCTTGTCATATTCATCAACCAGGATGACTACACGCTGGCCGTATTTTTCACGAGCATAATGAATCAGGTCTCCAAAGCAGCCTGGAATACTTTCAGCCTTACAGCGCACTCCAAGGCGTTGTTGATTCGCTTCAAGCATTTCATAAATGGCCCTGTCCAGCTCCTCCCTGTTACGCAGCACTCCTGCAGCAAAATCCAGCTTGATTACAGGATACCGCTTTGACCAGTCCCAGCGATCATGAATATACAGCCCTCGGAACAACTCCTCACTTCCTTCAAACAGCTCTTTTAAGGTATCCAGAAACAGGCTCTTGCCAAACCGGCGGGGACGGGAAAGAAAATAGCGGCCTGGAACCTGTACCAGTTCATGAACAAAAGCAGTTTTGTCAACATAGGCCATGTTGCTTTCTACAATTGTCCGGAGAGAGCTGATTCCGATAGGAAGTTTTTTTAATGATTCAGGCATAATCTTTTCTCGTCCGTATTCATTGACGCACCCAGTCCGCCTCACCAGGTTGCGTTCCTTGCTGCTGATAATCAATTTATGCAGCCACTGAATATCCTTAATATTAATCTCCAATGCACAAAAGACAAAATTTATCCCTACGTACAGTGAAAATGTGCCAATGAGAGAATAATATTTTCCTGCTTCTAAATCTGCAAGACGACTTCATTAGCAAAAAATTTATCAAATCCGGGAGGTTACTGATTTATAGTGGGCTAAACGAACACTTTCCGGCAAGGCAAGAAATGTTTCTAGCTCTTTTATCATCTCATCTCTGTCAGTACTGAGCAGACCATTAATATTTATAAAGTTGTTGGCATGATCACAAACAAACAAAGTCTTTATCGGCTCCAAGACTTCAAGCATCAGCTTCAGTTCCTGTACAGTGCCTTCAGGGCTTTGCTCTGTAAAACGTCCCTCTCGTATCTCCTGCCACAAGGGACAATCCATACCGACAGCTTCCCTGGTATAGAGCCATAACCTTCTTATTCGTACAAAATCAGGCACGCTGTTGTTAATGATACGGGCAGTTGCAATTGAATGGTTCTTCCACCTCTCCTGCCCGCCAATACCAAGCAGCACATAAAATGACACCTCTATTTCTGCTTCCTTGAGCCATGACGTGACGATTTCAACCATTTCAGGCGACTGCCCCTTGCACTGAAAACGAAGTATCTCAGGGTCACCTGATTCAAGTCCGATGTGTACACGTTCGAGTCCTGCTGCTGCAAGTTTATGGACATTTTTTCTGCCAAGGTGTTTAATAGTGGATACTCTGGCATAACAGGTAAGCCTTTTAAGGTCTGGTAACATTTTCCGCAAATGCCTGGCGGCTTCAACAAATATATCTATTCCTGCTGCCAGAGGGTCTGCATCGCCGAAAAATGCTGTGTCCGGGCTGGGATGTCTTTGGGCAAGAACATTTATATCCGCCTTGATTTCATCAAGACTTCTGCGTGAAAAATTGGGTTCGCCCATGGCAGGATAAATACCGCAGAAACGGCAGCGGTTCCAGTTGCATCCACGGGTTATGCGTACCAGCAGACTGCGCCATTCTGATGGTGGACGAATTACAAGGGATTCTGGTGTATGGATGCTTCGCACGTGTTTTTTGGTTAAAAAACAATATCAAATTAATACAAAATACGACTATTTTGACTAATGACTATGATTAGGATGTTAATACATGTGGTAAAGTATAAATGCAAAGTACTACTAGCAAATTCAACATTTCACAACCTTGCTTAAAAACCCGGCTATGCAGGCAGCCTGTTTCTTGAAATCAAATTTCTGTTTTGCAGTTTTAAGAGCGGCCATGCTCATAGCCTCATAAATAGCCGGATCAGTAGCCAATGTTTCTATCCTGTTCGCCAAATGCGAAGGGTCCACAATTCTGGGCAGTTCCAGAACATCAGCAGATGGATTATAGACCACACTTGGAAGTCCTGCTGTTGTTCCCCCTAATTCAATATAATCTTTAATAGTTAAAGAGGGAGGAATGCAAAAACCGTTTACACCATCATCTACAACTTCAGGCAGACCGTCTACAGCAGAGGCGATAACTGGACATCCATGAATCATTGCCTCGGCACAGACCATTCCAAAAGATTCTCTCACAGATGGGCAAACAAAACATGAAATCGATGAAAAAAAATCCTTCATATCCCCTACCAGACCCAGAAACTTGACTTCATGCTCCAAATCAAGCTTCCGAACCAGGGATTTTAATCTATGCAGCTCTTCTCCTTCACCTGCTATACGCAATTCACACTTTACGCCTTTTTTCTTCAGCCTATCAACCGCATGTATCGCTATTACAAAACCTTTTATTGAAATTATCCTCCCTGCGCATCCTATAATAAAAGGTGTACCGCGAGCCAACCTTCTGATTTCAGTTACATCAGGAATACAGTCAGGTCTCACCGCATTACGGCATATTTTAATATTTGTATCTAAATAGACCTCCCATTTCAGCTCAACCATTCTTTTTGCTGCTAACGAAACACAGATAGCTGCATCAATGGTGCGGAAGAATGCCTGCATGTAATCCTTATCGTCCTTAATCCAGGAAACCCCATGCTCAAAAAAAATTACCTTGGTGAAATCAGGCACAAGTCTTGACTCAATGATCCTGGGCTTACTCCAAAGCAGCAAAACATGGGGTCTGATCTTTTTTGTGATCCGGAAAATATTTAATTGCCTCAGCAGTGGAAACCATTTTGGAATCTTTAATTGTCTATAGTAGTTAATGTAATGAACAGAGGCAGAACCCTTTTGCATATTTTTTTCAAGCATAGGCGCGATATTTCTCTTGGCCAGCAATGTATGATGCTCAAGTGGTTGATCGGGATATCTGAAATTTATGAATTCAGTATAAAGCCTCTCAATACCGCCTACCTGCCTAAGACTGATCAAGTGTAAAATTCTGAGGGGGTGAATATCAGAAGATGAGGTCGTTGTATATTTTAACGCAGACATGAGCTACTCTTTTTCAGTCCACATATTACTGCATTTACGGTACAATGCTGCATATTGATCCAAAACAACTTCCAAATCCATGGTATTTTTTATCAACCTGTAACTGTTGAAAGATAATCTTCTTGACATTGAATGATCTTCCAAAATACGACAAATTGCAGATGCGATATCGGCACTGTACCGATTACTCAATAGGTAATGTTCATCAGGGTTACCAAAATCTTTTGGTAATCCCATAAATTGTGTCAATACTACTGGTAATTGTGATGCCATGGCTTCCAATACCACATTTGGCATTCCCTCTTTTAATGATGCAAAAACAAACAAATCTGCAATCCTGTAATAATCTTCTACATTATCGACTGCTCCTGTGAAATGGATACGTTGAGACGCCCCTGAAGCCTTTACTAGTGCTTCCAGTTTTTGAGAAAAGGAAGACAAATTTCTATCAATCTTGTCATGCCTAGGACCTACCAGAAACAGATGTGCATCAGCATGCACAGAAGCAACCTTGCCCCATGCTTCTAACAGCAGATCCACCCCCTTTCTTGGATGTATAGCCCCTACACTAAGAATCACCTTGCTGTCATCATTGAGTCCAAATTTCCGCCTTAAAACTCTTCTTTCTTCAGGACTTACAGGATAAAAGCGGGAAAGATTAACCCCATTTGGAATCACTGCTATCCGTTCTGGTGCTATCAGACCAGCAGCCAGTTCCTTTATTGCATGGCTACTGACTATTAGACATTCCAGTTGAGTATAAAGTAACTTAGTTAACAACTTTTTTTTTAATTGAGATAAAAAAATACCTGTTCTTTTAGGAGGAAGGGTCAATGCAAAAATGCTGGGAATACCTAGCTTTCTCAACTGTCTAAGCCAGGGAAAAGTGCGAGGTGGAAGCGGGGTGAGCAGTTGTACTGCATCAGGACGAATCTGGGGTGATCCACATAATTGTAACAACCACTCATTAAATATTTTGGTACGCCGCCAGCCTGTTTTGTCTGGCAAACGAATTTGACGAACATTAATACCATTTACAGACCCTACCGGGATTTCTGCTCCTGTGTCACATCTGAACCAGTTTGACGATCTGTCTTCTTCGGTAATTTTTTTGTATTTTGGAGTTCCGGTAATGGCTGTAATATCAATATTACGAGCTTTTAATCCCGACACATAATTCCAGAATCTAATTTCGGCCCCTCCCCTTGGGGGATATAAAATAGGAGACGCAATAAAAAGTTTTATCTTTCTATCCACTGAAATCACTATCTATTCCTGCCCGGCCCTATTCTGAAAACAAACCTGCTGATTCGTCTTATCTCCGGTTCAGGAAAAACTCCAAGAGATTTATTAAGCGCCTTTACCCTGTTCTGCAAACTTTCCAGGGAAATTGCAGGAAATCTATAGCGCTGGAATGAAGGCCGGTACTTGGAACCTGGCTTCAATGCCTTTATATGTTTCTTAACCCTCCTTTTAAGCGCAAAATATGCCCCTGTACACCTTGTTGAAAATGACGGTAACGGAACAGAACCAAGCTTTTTTGCTATTTCCTCAAGTCTGTCCAGTATAAGTTCACAGGCAAGAGGACCATCCTGAGAGGCAAGGTAATGCGCCATGAGCCTTTTTCTCGCCTGACCTGATGCAGCCCCAAACCTTTGAGATTCTATATCCGTTAAAGTTTCTAGCAATTCATCAAGGCTAAAACACTGATGGCTTAAATAATTGGGAAGATGATAAAAGGACCGGTCAAGTTCTCTGTCTCCGGCAGCCTGATAACTTACAGCAGGAACTTCAAGCATATATGCCTCTACGCCTGTTGTACAACCGTTGTGTATTACGGCTACAGCAGCAAGAAGCCATGGGATAACATTCCCCTTATTTATAACCTTGATACCTGGAGACTGGTTGGCTATCAGATGATAAACTTCAGGATTTTCTACAGGATGAGGCCTGACGATTATTGTCAGCTCAGGAAATGCCTTGTTCAGAACAGGAATCATCTTCTTGAAGGAGGCAAATACATCACTTTTGTGTCTGTAAAGGCGCTCTACAAAATCCCTGTCCATACCTACTGCAGCCCTGCCATAGGAAGGTTTCCCGTGAGTATCAAGGCGATCCATCCTCAAGAGTCCCTGCTCAGTAAAAAAAGGATTGACAAAACTGAAATTGGTATTGATGAGCAGGAAGCGTCCATGTTTTTTTTGAAGTTCCTTTGCCTCTTCTGCGAAAATGCCTCTAAGTTCCGGTCTGAGCATATCCCCACGAGGATTGCCAGTTAGATGTATTTTTATTTCTTCAGGCAGATTTGGATAACGGCGCCACAGCTCAGCATTTTCTTCTCCCCATGCAAAAAGTTCAGAAACATATTTTATGGATTCAGGAGACATACGTCTAGAAAAATAGACCTGGTCAGGAGGATGTATCAACGCCTCTTCATCCCATGCTGTAATGTGGTGTCCAAGCATTGCCATGATGCGAAACATCTTGAGGCTGCGTGCAGTCATGCTCTTGGAAAGATATATGGATCGTGGAAATGAGGCTATCCTGAAATCTATTTCAAGCCTGGAGCCTATAAATGAGGTAAAGTTTCGGCGAGACGCTAAAATGGCTAGTACCAGCTTCGCATCAAGCTCCCTGACCAGATTTTCAACAGGTATGACAAGATTTTTTACCATGTTATGCATGCCAAGCTCTGACTATTGCGGCTGAAATATTTCATCCAAGCCAGGCATACCCCTATCCAAAAGAAATTCAGCATAGGTTAAATCATCCATTGTATCAATGTTGACCAACGGATCCGTTATGATAACAGCAGAAGTCCTTTTACCTTTTATTGTCTTCTGTTCCTCAAGACACTGGCGAGTAATGGCGTATGCTACACCATTTCTGTGATAAACAGGTTCAAGCTGCTGGCGGGCGATTATTTTTGCCCCTTGAGGGTCATAGTAGTCCAGCATGTCATCTTTTATTACAAGCTGTTTTAGTGGGTGGGCTTTGGAATCAGTTTCACTTACAGTCCACACAGAATCGTGTCCCCCATCTAACAGATGGTGCACTGTCTCCTCAACGTGTTCAGGTCTCCTGAAGGGAGAAGTGGGCT
>WGBG01000156.1 GCA_015494395.1 Deltaproteobacteria bacterium | reverse complement strand
GTACACGTTCAAGTCCTGCTGCTGCAAGTTTATGGACATTTTTTCTGCCAAGGTGTTTAATAGTGGATACTCTGGCATAACAGGTAAGCCTTTTAAGGTCTGGTAACATTTTCCGCAAATGCCTGGCGGCTTCAACGAATATATCTATTCCTGCTGCCAGAGGGTCTGCATCACCGAAAAACGCTGTTTCCGGGCTGGGATGTCTTTGGACAAGAACATTTATATCCGCCTTGATTTCATCAAGACTTCTGCGTGAAAAATTGGATTCGCCCATGGCAGGATAAATACCGCAGAAACGGCAGCGGTTCCAGTTGCATCCACGGGTTATGCGTACCAGCAGACTGCGCCATTCTGATGGTGGACGAATTACAAGGGATTCTGGTTGATGGATGCCTTGTTTGCTGGCAATATCTCTGATTTTACCCACCGCAAAGCTTTCCGCAATCGTTCATTACAGTAGTCAGGATTCGTTCCGCCGTATTACCGGGAATAATGATTTTTGTCAGGAATTTTTCTGTAACTTTCAGCATTTCATCATAATTACTGCTGATATTTCTTAAAAAATCAATCCAGTCATTTCTCTTATCAAGAAAAGGCAGCGGGGTGTACAGATCATAATACTGAACAGGCTGATCATAGCGGACCACTGCTGCAGGCGTCATGCTCATAGCCGCATCCAGTGCTATGGTTGAAGGGGTAGTGATAACAGCATGGGCTATTTCAAGCAGTTCCGGCGTGATCCAGTTTTTTTCCTTCCCCATTTTAAGGGGATCAGCTACCTCGACGTTTCTCAATGTTTTTAAGAAAGTTTCATGTTCTGTGCTTCGTTTTTTTACTCCTGGATGTGGTTTTATAATAAACCTGTAGTCTTTATTTGTATCAGCCAGGTATTGGAGATCCTGAAAAAAATGTTTCCTGTAATTACTGTCAAACCGCTTGGCATGCAGCCCTTCAAACACGGCGATTACAGGCTTTTCCGTTTCTCTCCGGTTCTTCCTGCCTGATACCTGTAGATAGCCTTTCGGATATCCCACAGCAACGCATTTTTTTCTGGTGTCATGAGCAAGTTTGCCAGGCAGATTCTCAACACTGCCCCAGGTGAGAACCTTCTGAGCAGCAAAAGTTACATTAGGTCCCCACTCAGGCTCAATATAGGTTAATCCGGCGTTCTCAAATCCCTGCTGCATTGTGTAGGTCACGACCCCTGCAGCATTGGCAAGCCTTACCAGTCGGTAAGCCATCTTGTGCCTGGCAATGGAATATTCTACAGTATTAAGAAGCGCGTCAACCTCTGAAAACCTGTTTATTGCCTCCTTTAGATTGCGGTGGCCCACCACAAAATCCACATTCATTCCGTGTTTCTTCATGAGCATGGATGTTGCAGGAAACTCTTCCAGTGCCTTGCGTCTTACCCAGAATAATATTTTTATACCAGGAAACTTGGTAGAGTAACGGTATATATCAAGATACAGGTCAATATCATGGGAACGACATATTAACAGTACAAGAGTTAAAGGGTCATTGGCACCCCTGGCTCTTCTGACTTTCTTTATTCCGCGTGCCGAGTAAAGAAGAATTCGGGTTGGAATTTCACGGTAAATATATTTCAATAGTTTGGAAGCCATGCCGAATCTATAATACTGTTTATTTTTGTTTTCAATTTTATGGCATGCTTTAAAAAATATTCAGACGCCATATTATTTGGTATCTTGATTTAGCGTTTTATAATCGTCGAAAACCGCAATTCATGTAACTTTTTAGTATAATTCAAAAAACAATAGGTAATTGTCTTGTTAAATAATAAATCCATTTTAGTCACTGGGGGTACAGGTTCATTTGGGAAAAAGTTTATTGCCTCGGTTCTTGAAAAATATCCGAAAGTCAAAAGACTAGTGGTTTTTTCAAGGGATGAGCTTAAACAATTTGAAATGTCGCAGGAATTCCCAACTGATAAATATCCCCAGATACGCTATTTTATAGGCGATGTAAGAGACAGGCAGAGAATAAGGCGCGCCCTTGACGGCATAGATATGGTAATTCACGCGGCTGCTCTTAAACAGGTACCTGCAGCTGAATACAACCCCATTGAATGCATTAAAACCAATATCATTGGGGCACAGAATCTTATAGAGGCCTGCCTTTATACTGATGTAAAAAAAATAATCGCCCTAAGTACTGACAAGGCGGCAGGTCCCGTAAATCTTTATGGAGCTACAAAACTTTGTTCTGATAAGCTTTTTGTGGCTGCAAACAACATAACCGGCAAAAAGGATATCCGATTCTCTGTAGTCCGCTATGGTAATGTAATGGGAAGCAGAGGCAGTGTAATACCCTTTTTTCTCAAGAAACGGCGCGAGGGAGTGCTCCCTGTAACAGATAAGCGCATGACCCGGTTCAATATTACCCTGGAGGCAGGTGTTGATTTTGTATTAAGTGCATTGGAAGCCATGTGGGGTGGAGAAATTTTTGTGCCCAAGATACCAAGTTATACCATTACGGCACTGGCCGAGGCTATAGCACCGGAGTGTAGAATTGAAGAGATCGGCATAAGACCTGGAGAAAAGCTGCATGAGGAGATGATTACTGTTTCAGACAGCTGGAATACGGTAGAGGTCAGTAATGGTTATATAATTATGCCTGCAATGACATTCTGGGACAGGGATGAATTCATAAAACAACATAATGCAAGCAAGTGCCCGGACGATTTCAGCTATAACAGCCTCACCAATCCTGACAAGCTTACAGTGGAACAGCTTCGCACATTGATACGGGACCATGTTGATCCCCACTTTACCGTAAATGAGTAGTGATAACTTTATCCCTTACGGTCGTCAGCTGATTGATGCCGAAGATATAAGGGCAGTAATAAAGATTTTAAAATCAGACTGGCTGACCCAGGGCCCTGCAGTTGACCAGTTTGAAAGGGAATTTGCCGCATTTTGTGGTGCCCGGTACGCTGTAGCCGTGTCAAGCGGGACTGCGGCACTTCACCTTTCTGCCATTGCAGCGGGTTTTGGTCCAGGAGATGAAGTAATCACAACACCTATCACTTTCGTGGCTACATCCAACAGCATCCTTTATACAGGAGCCACTCCATTTTTTGCTGATATTGACCCTGAAACCGCCTGCATTGATATAAAAAATATCAGCAGTCGAATCAATGGACGTACACGAGGTATTATTCCCGTTCATTTTGCCGGACAGCCCTGTGACATGGAAGCAATAGCAGGCCTCTCAAAAAAAGTTACAATAATTGAGGATGCCGCACATGCGCTTGGTGCTCAATACAAGGTGCAAGGAAAATGGTTCAAGGTTGGCAGTTGTGCCCACAGTGATATGACAATCTTCTCTCTGCATCCGGTAAAACATATCGCTGCAGGTGAGGGTGGTGTCATTACAACCAACAGTTCTGAACTTGCAAGCCGCCTCAGAATGTTAAGGACCCATGGTATTACCAGAGAAAACGCCTTGATGGAACAGAACCCTGGTCCCTGGTGGTACGAAATGCAAGAACTTGGATACAATTACCGCATTACTGACATCCAGTGTGCCCTTGCGGCAAGTCAGTTAAAAAAAATTGAAGGTTTCGTTGAAAGACGGCGGGAAATAGTCAAAAAATATAATGAAGCTTTTAAAGATAATCCATATATTGAAGTTCTGACCGAAAGATCATGGGCAAGGTCTTCTTGGCATATTTACGTAATTCTCTGCAAGGGCGTGGACAGGGACCGTATGTTTCATGCACTTAGAGCAGAAGGGCTTGGGGTTAATGTTCATTATATTCCTGTTTACCGGCAGCCTTTTTATGTAAAAAAAGGTAGCGGTTCCCCGTCTGATTTTCCTGAATCTGAAAATTATTACAACAAGGCCATAACAATTCCACTATTTCCTGCAATGACAGAACGACAGGTAGCAAGGGTAATTGATACGGTTAACACATGTGCAAAGGATTTAGCAACTTGAAACCAGTGGCAATCATCCAGGCAAGAATGGGTTCTACCAGGCTTCCCGGCAAGGTTATGAAAAAATTGATAGACAAGCCTGTTCTACACCATGTGGTTGACCGTCTTAAAACCTGTAAACAGATAGATTCAATCCTTGTTGCAACTACGTTAAAAAAAGAAGATGCTGAAATCCTGGACCTGTGTGAAAAAATCCGCATTCCCTGTTTCAGGGGCAGAGAAAACGATGTCCTGGACAGGTACTATCAGGCAGCCCGTTCCGTAAAGGCCACCACTATAATTAGAATAACTTCTGATTGCCCATTACTGGACCCTATTCTTGTAGATAATATGGTTGAAATGTTCATGGCTGAACAAAACAGTCTGGATTATTTAAGCAATACCCTGGAAAGAACATTTCCAAGGGGCCTTGATACAGAAATTTTCAGTATGCCAGCCCTTGCAAAAGCGTGGAGCCATGCAAGCTCAGCAGCAGAAAGAGAGCATGTAACGCCGTATATATATCGTCACCCTGAAATGTTTAGGCTTCGAAACCATAAAAACAGTATAGATCTGTCATCGTACCGATGGACCCTGGATACGCCAGAAGACTGGAGATTTATCAAAGAGGTTTACTCCCGTCTTTATGATAGTGACAAAATTTTTATGACCGATGAAATTATAAATTTTTTGAGAGAAAACCCCGAAATAACCGCTATTAATGCTTATGTCGCTCAGAAAGAAACAGGGATTTAATGTTTATAGTTTTCAGGACAGATGCCTCTGCCCAGTTAGGTAACGGTCATTTCTATCGCTGCATTTCCTTGGCACAGGAATTGTTGCAAAATAAAAATCGAGTACATTTCATATGCAACTCCGCTGCTCAGGAACTTAGCGAACTCCTTTCCAGTAGCGGCATAAGTGCCACCTTTCTGCAAAAAGAGCTCTTTGACTCAACAGAAGTAGATGCCAATAAGACAATACTTGCCATTCAGGGTCTGGGGGAAAAGCCGGACTGCCTTGTGATAGATCACTATCAAATTGACTCCAACTGGGAAATACAACTCCGGCCTTTTGTAAAAAAAATTCTTGTCATTGATGATTTAGCCAATCGAAACCATAACTGCGATATCCTCCTTGACCAGAATTATCACGGTGTGGATCACGAAAAGCGTTATAAAGACCTTGTAAACCCGTGGACACTTCTGCTCCTTGGGCCGCGTTACGCCCTTTTGCAACAGCAATTTTCCATTCAACGAAGTCTAAACCCGCCAAAACCTGCAACCAGCAAAGAAAAACATAAAATTTTGGTATTTTTGGGCGGCACAGATCCTCCCAATGAGACATGCCGAGTTATCAAGGCACTTGATACTCTGTCCCATCTTATATCCCTGTATGTTGTCACAGGGAAAAATAATCCTAAAAAAAACCAAGTGGAAAAGCTATGCGCTTCACGGCCATGGTGTAAATTTCTTTGCAACATAAAGGATATGGCCTCATTGATTCTCAAATGTGACATATCTGTAAGTGCTGGTGGAAGTTTTACGTGGGAACGTTTCTGCCTGGGACTGCCCGGAATAGTAATAAGCATTGCATCCAATCAGGAACACATATCTGAACTTCTTGCCCGGGATGGTTATATTCTCTTTCTTGGCAATTATGAGAAAGTGAAGGAAACAGATTATGTCAACGCTGTATCCACCATGATTCATTCTCCATGGCTTAGAGAGTTTCAGGCTAAAAGAGGACAGGAACTGGTAGACGGGCTTGGCGCTAAAAGAGTTGCAAACATAATAGATACACCACATATAACATTACGGCATTCAACCCTGGAAGACTGCAAGTCAGTACATGAGTGGCGAAATATGGAAATGAACAGACGCTATTCTTTTATTTCAGAGCCTATTGGATACCGGGAGCATGAAAAATGGTTCAGGGAGGTACTGGCTTCGGAGAATAGAGAACTCCTGATTGCCATGGCGAATGATAGACCCCTTGGGGTAATAAGATATGATATTGACGGAAACGAGGCATTGCTTTCCGTGTATCTTGTGCCGGGTATGCATGGTCAGGGACTTGGCTCTCACTTGATTCGCGCGGGTAGCCGCTGGCTTTATAAAAATCGTCCAAAAGTTGCAAAAATACTTGCCCAGGTGCTGCCATCAAATACCGCTGCCAGAAAAGTTTTCGTGTCAGCAGGATTTAAAGAGAAATATCGTGTATTTGAACAGATAATACGCTGAATTCCGTTGGTATTCACTATGATTCCGCAGCGATTTGTCTGAAAGGAAAAACAAGACTTTTTATACACCTTATTTTCAAAAATTATAAAATGAGCATTATTCAGCATAGACAAGTAAAAATAGGTCACAAACAGATTGGTCTGGAATTCCCCCCATTTATTATTGCTGAGATGTCAGCAAACCATAACCATTCCCTGGAAAGGGCAATGAAAATTGCACATGCGGCAGCAGAGGCCGGGGCACATGCACTTAAGCTCCAGACATATACCCCTGATACCATGACTCTGGATATAAGGCGTGATGAATTCATGATTGATGATACCAATGGACTGTGGACAGGGAAAAGTCTTTATGAGTTATATCAGGATGCCTGTATGCTGTGGGAGTGGCATGAACCGATTTTCAAAAAATGTAAAGAACTGGGGATTATCTGTTTCAGTACCCCGTTTGATGAAACTGCTGTTGACTTTCTGATGGATCTGGACTGTCCAGCCTTCAAGATCGCCTCATTTGAAAATACGGATCTGCCATTAATTGAAAAGATTGCTTCAACAGGCAAACCCATTATTATTTCAACCGGAATGGCAACTGTGGGTGAACTGGATGAGGCAGTAAGGATTGCGAAATACGCCGGATGCAGAGATATTATCCTCCTTAAGTGCACCAGCACCTATCCTGCCGATCCTTCGGCGTCAAATCTTAAGACAATACCGCACATGCGTACCCTGTTTAACTGCGAAACGGGCATTTCGGATCATACCCCTGGAATTGGCACAGCAGTAGCTTCTGTTGCACTGGGAGCCACAGTCATTGAAAAGCATTTCACTTTAGATCGTGCTGGCGGAGGAGTAGATTCCGCGTTCTCGCTTGAGCCGCAAGAAATGCGTCAACTGGTAGAAGAATCCAAACGTGCCTGGCAGGCTTTGGGCAACATCCATTACGGCCCTACAATAGAAGAGGAAAAATCTCTTATTTTCAGGCGCTCGCTGTATATAGTAAAGGATCTTGAAAAAGGTGACATATTATCGCCTGAGAATATGCGTGCAATACGTCCCGGAAAGGGGTTATCCCCAAAATATTACTACATACTTTTGGGCAAAAAGGTAAAATACAATATCAAAAGGGGGACACCGGTAAACTGGGATATAATTGAATAGTTTTCTAAGCTTCAGATGATATTTTGAAGATACTATCTGAAATTTCCTGAACCTCTGGCGATAATCGGTGGCATGAAACAGTTCCCAGTCGGTCCAGCCGTTCTTTGACCTCGTTAACTGAAATACCGGGAAAACGATAGCGCTGAAATTCCGGTCTATGTTTGGATTGAGGCTTAAAGGATTTAAGGTACTTCTTGAATCGTCTGAACAAGGCCTTCGATGCACCTTTTAACTGCCTTCCCCTGGGGGGAGCCGGAGAATCGGCAAAGTCGTCATATATGTCGTCTATAATATCAAGAATCAACTCACAGGCCAAGGGGCCATGCTGATATGCAAGGTATCTTGACATGAGACGATCCCTGTCCTCCCCGGCAGCAGGTCCTGTTTCTCCTGCAATTACAGACGATATGGTCGCCTTGAGCTCTTCCAGTGAAGAACAGCTATGACTCAGGAAATTTGGTAGTTTGTAAAACTCCTCGTCCAATATACTGTCACGGGCTGCCTGATAACTTATGGCAACAGCCTTTAACATGTAGGCCTCTATCCCTGTGGTACAACCATTGTGTATAACCGCCTGGGATGCAAGTATCCATGGAATAACGTTACCATGATTTGTAACAACCACATTTGCAAAATTGCCGGCCATATCATGGTAACAACCGGGATTCTCCACTGGATGTGGACGCACCACCACTGTATTATCAGGGAAATTGCTGGCTACCCAGGGAATCATTTCTATAAATGACTTGAAGATATTGGTCTTGTGCCTATAGAGCCGCTCAACAAAACTGGGGTCCATGCCCGTACCTGCAAGACCGACTTGAGGCGTGCCCTTTTTTGTTGACTTGCCCTGCTTAAAAAGACCCTGCTCGGGGTAAAAAGGATTAACAAAACTGAAATTTGTATTAATCAACAAGAAATCCCCATACTTCTCTTTTAACTTTCGAGTTTCCTTGTCAAAAAATCCTGTCATCTCATGTCTGAGGAGATCGCCCCTGGGGTTTCCTGTAAGGTGAATCCTTATGAAAGGGGGCAAATCAGGATACCTCTGCCACAACTGGGCGTTCTCCTCTCCCCATGCAAACAGGTCGGTAACATATTTAATGCTTATAGGATCCAGCCTTCGGGAAAAATAGATATCATCAGGTGGATGGATCAGAGCCTCTTCATCCCAGGCCACTATTCTATGCCCCAGGTCTGACATGATCCGAAACATTTTCCTGCTTCTCCTGGTCATGCTTTTTGAAAGATATATGCTCCTGGGAAAAGACGCTATGCGGAAATCAATCAGCCGCCTGGCTCCAATAAAAGAGGTATAACCCCTTTCTGCAGCAATCAGAGACAACAGCAGCTTCGCATCAAGCTCCCTTACCTGATTTTCAACTGGAATTATTAATGATTTTGCCATAAAAAGGATAAAATTATTGTAGAGGTACAATCTTAGGGTTTATGGGCTGAATAATACCACTAACATTTGTGAATTCATCAACCAGGTATTGCAAAAATTTCGTCAAGCCCAGGCAGACCCCGCTGAAGAAGGAACTCTGCATAAAGAAAGTCGTCCATGGTATCAATATTGACCAGGGGATCAGTAATAATAACAGCAGAAGTCCTTTTACCTTTTATTGTCTTCTGTTCCTCAAGACACTGGCGAGTAATGGCGTATGCTACACCATTTCTGTGATAAACCGGCTGTAGCTGCTGACGCGCTATTATTTCAGCCCCTGCAGGGTCATAGTACTCCAGCATGTCATCTTTTATTACAAGCTGTTTTAGTGGGTGGGCTTTGGAATCAGTTTCACTTACAGTCCACACAGAATCGTGTCCCCCATCTAACAGATGGTGCACTGTCTCCTCAACGTGTTCAGGTCTCCTGAAGGGAGAAGTGGGCT
>WGBG01000155.1 GCA_015494395.1 Deltaproteobacteria bacterium | reverse complement strand
CCACCTCAAGGCTCTGGCGCTTTTCACCTCTTTCCTCGCAAAATACGGTATTCCCCGTGGCCCCAAACTTCATAAAGGGCCTCATGCCTATGAAACTGTATCTTCCCCATCGCTCTCCGCCTTCAATACTCTCAAGCAGGAAGGCATCGCCACTGTCGTTCAGCTTTGTAAAGAGGGATACAGGGGTGTCCATGTCCACGGTAATCTCTTTCCATACCGGGATAAGATTGTATGAGCCGGAAAGTTCGGCAAACCTTTTAAAGTCTGGAGTAATCATATTGTCCTGTAACTATTTAAAAAAGTAAAAAAGCCGTTTCCACCCTTAGTGTCCACGGCTTTAATGACTGCTGATCGGGCCTTGCGGGTGTCAGGTAGCCTTTTTCATCCAACACCACCAAAACAAGGTGCCTCTGCAAATATCTTTAGCAAGCATTACCAATCGGATATCTCCCTCTGAATTGAGCGTTTCAAAAGTCCGAAGAAATGATTTAATCTTATTTAAACGGCTAATGGCTTAGTTTTGACCTGTTTATTCTGATATGTCAAGTACGGGCTGGGGAACAATTACCATTCCGAACTGCCGTGCAAACCTCTCAACACAACCAGTCACCTCTATACACTCCGAAATACTCATTCGTGCCAGGTCGATTCCGTCAACGTCACCATCACTATCAAAATCAAACCTGAAAGGATAAATATCATAGACCACGAGATTGATCAGGGCCTTGTCCCGGTGTCCCAAAGTATCCTCTGCAAATACAGGCAGACGGTGAAAACCTGGTACCAACGCCCGCACCTTGACGGCATAAGCGTCAATAGCCGGATCATATTCCATTGGGACCCACATATCACAGTCCGTCCCAAGTTCACAATCAACTCCTATGAGATCAGATATATTGACCATCACCCTCTCTATCCGATTATAACAGGGAGGCTCCTCTTGAACCAGCTTGGGGGCCACTAACCTGACCTTGGCATAGAGTGCCACGGAATTGCCGGCCAGTACAGGATCGGGAACCGCCCATGTATCTCCAATTTCCACGTAGCTTGTCACGACAAAAATACTGATACGAGAAGAATCTGATGCATTGTCGCGGTCCGTAACGGTCACTGAAAGCTCATGAACCCCATAGGTTGAGAGTGGAGATGTTTCAATAGTCGCCGTGTAAAGTATGCACCTCCTGGTGTCATCATAAGCAGGCTTGAGCTCAACTATTCCTGCTCCGACAGACATAGCGTTGGCAGTAACGCTGACAATGTCCTCAAAGGGATTGTCAAAATCATCTACCCGTGCCTCCAGCACAAACTTCCCGCCGGCAAAGACCATCTCAGGATCAGCAGACAGGGAACATATCTTGGGTGGAGAATTGTGATAATGAACAATCAGAGAGTCATTGCCCACCGCCCATGCGTCCAAGGTTTGCCCCGAAGCATCACCACCTGATGACGTCTCAACAGCATCAACATCATTGAGGATGCCCTGGATGCCTACTGCCTCTGGCTGCCAGTTCCTGCCGCTGTCGCGTGTCCTGAATATAGTGGCTACAGGGGGCGAATCATCAGGGTCCACGGTAATTCCCCTGCGGAAATAGCCTGCTGTAAAGCCATCTTCTCCACTGCTGAAACTTACTCCACGAAATTCAGGTAACGTGAATGCAAGTGGCCAGGGGAAATGGAAGGAACTCCACTCACCCGTGGCATCTCTCCTGAGTATGGTTCCGGAATTTCCTACCGCCACGGCATAAAATCCATCATCACCCTCCCTGTTGAGGAAAATATCATTAAGCGGGGGTGTGTACGCACCCCGGGGAAGCTGCTCCATCCGCCAAGCATCCTTGATATCAGACAGATTTTTTGAGGCTACAAAACCTATCAGGCGCTCAGGGGAATTCATGTCATAGGTAAAACCCGCCACCATGCCCTTACCCGGAACTAGCCAGCCCGAGGCGTTTATTGCCATCCTTATCTCAGGAATAGTTATAAGTCCGACAAAATCTGGCTTCCAGGAAATGCCGCCATCCTGCGTAACGAGGTACCTGCTACCTTCACCTACCGCCCATCCCTGCACAGGATCTAGAAAGAAGAGGTCATTTATCTGGTGATGATCGCCCCTAGCGAGGGAATCCACCTCATCTGTCAGGATATCAAATATCGGGTATTGCACTGTCCAGCTCTGTCCCATATCCGATGTGAAAAATATCACGGGGAATGAACTACCCTGCATATCCATAGTTGCAGTAACAGCCTTTCCTGCACACCAGCAATTTTCTGGATCGATAAATTTTATGCTGTATAACTCAATGGTGACAGGGATGGGAATATAATCATGAACAGCCTCAAGAAGATTATCCGTAACATCACGCCAGTCCCGGCCCCCGTCCTCCGTGACAATTACTACCCCTTTCTGGCCGCATGCCATACCCTTTGAGGCATCTGCGAAGCTTACTGCCCGAAGATCAGCCCCCCCGACATCAACGAACTCTCTTTCCCATCCCTTTGAAAGGCCCGGAGACGCAGAAAAGATAAGGAGCAAAAAACATAAGAGTGTAACAAAATGGAAATGTTTCATAGTGGATTCCCCCTTCTATGATATGGTTGATGTGCATCTAAAAATTACTGTTTGACACATATGGCATTGTGTCAAAATTGCACAGCTGATCCCCTTGGCTTAATCGTGAAACATTCCCCGCTGCCAGAGGCTAAATCCCGATCACCCTGCACAGCAACTCAATATCCACGCCCGTCTCCAGCCACTCTGCAAGTTGGTCAAGCTGCTGCCTCCTGTATTCATACCAAACACTTTGTCTGTTCAAGGCCGGTAGCCCGCATGTGCGGCGAAGATAATTGAGGAAACCGTGCCTGAAGTCATCATTTTCAAAAATCCCATGAAAGTAAGTCCCCCAAACACCAAGATCATCATTAGCAGCTCCCTGGGATGTATCCAGCCCGGGTCCAAGGGGTATGAAATTACCTACAGGAACAGTCTTTCCCATGTGAATTTCATACCCTTTAACAGTCACAGGCCCTGGTACCATTGGGGGAAGCAAGACATGTGCCTCTGTCTGGCACAACTCCTTTCTGCCTTCCATTTCAGTTACAACCGGAAGCAGTCCAAGGCCGGAGGTTGTGCCTGAAGGCCCCTCGATGCCACGAGGATCACGCACCTCCTGCCCAAGCATCTGGTACCCCCCACAAATTCCTGCCACCATGACACCCTGCTCATGCCGTTTCCTGATAAATTCACTCCAACCGGCGGCATCAAGCCATTCAAGATCACTTCGTGTTGCCTTGGTGCCAGGAAGAAGAATACAGCAGGCGTCAGAGGCTTCAGCGGGTTTTCTTGCAAAAACAAGCTCTACGTCCGGTTCAAATGCAAGT
>WGBG01000154.1 GCA_015494395.1 Deltaproteobacteria bacterium | reverse complement strand
TCTTCCACCACCAGTATCCTGCTTCCTGCAAAGTTGTTGGTATCAAATCCGTGTTTTTCCGGCGTCATGATTCAGGTAAAATTTTTTGATCCGTTGTATCCAGGCAAGGGGTAAAAAATTGTGTAAAACTGCGGCATTCACTACCTGGCACAGTGAGTTGTAAGACGTGGTTTCTCTTTGATCCTTCGGCATCTGATAAATAAAACTTGATGCGAAATGAACAAATTCGAGTTTTCAGGGAACGATTCAGTAAACAGCAATGTCTTGTGCCGTGCAAGTGCTTCATTTTTTTCGATCAGATCAGTATCGGGCTTGATAGATACTGGATGGTTTGTTGGAGCAAGGTTTTGTTGATGTGTAAGCGATATGGAAAAAAATACCACAATCTTAAACATAACCAGTTGTTTTTTTGATTAATTAAAAAACATAAGCAATTTATGGAAAAGTTTTTCCGGAAAAATAGTTCTTTTAAGTCCGGCATTCTTTCTGTTAGCTCAAAAAGACTCTATTGTATCACTTTAAACAATTTCATTTTTTGGTATTTAAATTGCTTTATTCTTAAAAAAAATGGAACCATGTCCGCATGAATTACTGATTCGGTTACAAGTACAGCTTTTTATCCACCTGCCCTGTTAGGTCTTTGCGGAAACTCTGGAACAGAACAGGGGGGAAATGCCGGGAGGACCTGCTATGAAAAGGGCTTTTTTTGTGATAATTCTGTTCATGTCATTCCCAGGTCTGGAATCCGCAGGCCTTGCCCAGAGCTGTACCTACGGGGAAGATGCAACTCCTGTCTGCACAGGTGCCAGAGTCATTTCCGGTGCCCAAGGGCAGCACGTGGTGCTGATGGATGCCGCCGGTTCATCCACAACCGGAACAGTTGGTGGTATCCCTGCAGGAAATATCGTCTATTTTCTTGTGGTGCCTGAGATAACGGGCACTGTTACAGTTTCTACATGCAGTCCATTTACAAATTACGATACCGTGCTTGAGGTGCTTGAGAAGAAAGGTGAATTCTGTGACGCATCTTCAACCTCAATAGCATACAATGATGACACAACCGCACCCGAATGCAGCACCGGGTGTGCGGGCGAAAACCGCGCCTCCAGGGTAAGCTTTGATGCCGTCGCAGGCACCGAATATATCATCAAGGTCGGTTCGTACAACAACAGCCAGGCCTGCCTGCAATGCCTGGGACTTACAGTCACTATTGGAGAACCCTGCGGGGAGGCCCCGTCAAATTTTATATGTGAGATGGCTCGGGAGATTCCAGGTACTCCCGGTACACATACAGTGAGCCTTGACCTTAACGATATATCTCCGCCGTTTCCCGTGGAAAGCTGGTCCTGTGGAGGCAGCAGTATTTCAATAAACACCCCGGCCTGGTTCACATTTACACCCACACAGAATGGCACGGCAACTTTCACCACCTGCAATGGCAACACGGGTTATGATACTGTCGTTAAGGTCTTCCAGGGTACGTGCGGGGGGACAGGAATCCAGCTTGGATGTAATGATGATTCAGAAGGTGAGAATTGCAGCAATGACTGCGGCGCAAATCGTGCATCTACACTTTCTTTTCCCGTAACAGCAGGCAATACCTATTACATAGAGGTGGGAAGCTATGGCCCCACGCCGTCATCATGCAGTTACTGCCTTGGCGCCACCCTCAGCATTGCAGAGGCAGAGTGTACCCTCGATTCCCAATGTGATGACAGCAATCCCTGCACACTGGACAGCTGTGACGGTTATGTATGCCAGAATACGCCTGTTTCAGCTGGCACGGCATGCACAGATGACCACAATCAGTGCACGGCTGATCAGTGTAACGACGCGGGTGAGTGCGTTCATGATCCTCTCCCTTCAGGAAGCGCATGCGGAGATCCCACATCTACTGTCTGTAACAGTCCTGATACATGTGATGGTGCCGGGAACTGCCTTGAAAACTATGCCGCGCCAGGAACCCCTTGCCCGGACGGCCTGTTCTGTAATGGCAATGAATCATGCAATGGAAGGGGAGTATGTAACCCTGGAGAGCCGCCCTGCGGTGTTGATGACATCTGCTCAGAGCGTGACCATACATGCTATCCTGACTGCAACCTTAACGGTGTTGCCGATGAGACAGATATTGACTCCGGTACCAGCATGGACTGCAATAATAACCTTGTTCCAGACGAGTGCGATCCGGACAGCGATTCAGATGGAGTACCCGATGGCTGTGATGAATGTCCGGGCATTGACGATAATGCCCAGATCGGCCAACCATTTTACATAAGTACAGGTAGTGCACCAGCGGTTCAACCTGACATTTCCTTTAATACCTCTGAATCCACGTGGCTCGTGGTATGGCTTGAAAATGGCACAGTGGCCGGGACCGGACGTAATATGGCACGCATCTATGATACCGATGGTTCTGCCCTGTCTCAGGCCTTTGCCCTGTCTGGAGTAGAGGAGCAGGATAAAGGGCCAAGGGTGTCATATGACCAGGTAAATAATGAGTGGGTAGTAGTCTGGTCTGCCCAGGATGCCATAGAAGGAGGTGGCTGGCGTATCAATGCCCGGAGAATATCTGGCCGAGGCCAGGTCATGGGCACAAGTCCACTGAATGTATCAGGGGGAGGAGTATATCCGGCAAACCCGGATATAGCCGCAGGGTTCTACCAGGCGCAGGGGGATGTGCCATACCCTTATTTTTTAGTGGTATGGGAAGACAGCCGCATTGGAGGCAGGAAGCGCGTCCTGGCCGCAAATATCCAGGAAGACAGCCACAGTGCAAGCGGCCTTGCCGTGGTGGGATCCGTGTTTCCAATAGACGATTCAGCTTCATTCCCCGCAAATCATGAATCCCTTACGCCACGCATAGCAGATCCTTCACCTGTCCGCCAAACTCTTCTTCCTTCCTCAAGCATGACAGAGACATGGCACCAGGTAGTATTTGAAGTGGAATATGACGGCATATCCGACATATTCATGGCAAATATATCGGGCCGCAACATCACGGATGTTGTAAGGATTACCAATACCAGCAGCTACCTTGAAGACGAGGCCATGCCAGCAGTTACCTACAATCCTGGGCTTGAAAGGGAGCTTGTTATATTCAGGCGGGGAAGCATGATATATGGTCAGTACCTTTCGTTGCCCCTTCCATCGGGAAGTCCTGCCCCTTCCAGACCTGAATTTCTGATCAGTTCCGCAGATTCCTTTTCCTTTGATTCACATCCTGCAAATGAACGCCTGTTCCTAGGGCTCCATATCCCTGCGGGAACCCAGGGCATGGAAATTGCCGGGTTGCAAACGAGCACGCTTTTCAGCCACATGGATGGGGTAGATCAGCCTGTGCTTTCAATGAACAGTAACAGCGGTGAGTGCTATCTCCTTGCCTACCGATCCCCTGGCTTCTATAGCGGAGGGCATGATGCCATAGTTGGAAGACTCCACTGCGGTTGCTGGCAAAAACCAGACCAGCCGCCTGTGGCAGACGCGGGGCCGGACAATCTCCGTGTGGCAGAGGGGGCCTCCTTTAAGCTTGACGGGTCGGCCTCTTCAGATCCTGATGGGGACCCGCTGATCTATCTATGGACCCAGATATCAGGGCCTTCCGCCATCTTTGCCGAAAACACCGGCAGCAGCCAGGCATCTCCAACACTTATTGCACCCATGCTGGAGGCGGGCCATACATCAGCCACTCTGACCTTTGAACTTGCGGTGGATGATTCCAGGTCGTTTGATCCATTCCAGCAGACAGACACGGTGCAGATTACTGTGGTTCCGGCCACTGATCCAAATCCCCCCGTGGCGGATGCCGGGCCTGATCAGACAGCCGACGAAGAGACATTTGTGCAGCTTGACGGCTGCTCCAGTTCAGACCCAGACGGGGATCCACTTTCATTTCTGTGGCAGGTTGAGTCCGCGCCTTCAGGTGTTCAGATAAATCTTGCCAACCCCAGTACGTGTAATCCGTCATTCACCACGCCCAAATTTTCAAATCCGGGCGGAATTGATGTTGTCCTTTGGCTCAGGGTAAGCACCTATCTTGGAGGAACGGACCAGGACAGTGTAACTGTTCATGTAAATGATTCCGTAAACGAATGGCCTGTTGCCCATGCCGGAAGTAATGCCACATTTCTCGAACACGATTATTTTCCACTCTCCGGAGGCGGCACTGACCCCAACGGAGACCCGATAAGCTGTACCTGGACAGTACCCAACTGGCTGGATGCAGATGTCATTGATTTCCAGGGGCATGAAGATGAATGCACTCCCATTATAACGGCATCAGTTACAGAGGACAGGGATGTTGTCCTCAGACTTACCGTAAGCGATGGCCGAGGCGGTACAGATTCTGATGATATTACCCTGCACATCCTGAGTCGGCCCCTTACAGTATTTGACTGGTCACCTAAGAAGGGATCTCCCGGCACCCCCGTTACCATAACAGGTCATGAACTGCTTTCCGCTCAACACATAAGTTTTAACGGCTACGATGCCGAAATAATGCAGGGATCAACTGATGACCAGGTAACTGTTGAGGTGCCTGCCGGTGGCAAGGTGCTGGAACCATACTTCCAGACGGGAAGGAAGATTGGCTTGGTAAGCCTGTGGGATTACCCCGAGGTTACAACAGGCCCCATTGTGGTTAGGGGACCAAAGGCCACTTGGACATCAACGTCCGATTTCCAGGTCTCCCACGCTGAGCTCTACGGGGTGGAATTGAGCCAGGGGGTGTGGTCATATGGCCTTGTCAAGGGTAAAAATACCATTCTGCAGGTACAGGTGCGTACCAGTGAACCTTCTCCCGCTCCAAACGCACGCATCACTGATGCCATCTGTTATGTCAGCCCAAGCAATGGTGACCCTCCCTTTACTGTAAAACCTACCCATGTCCCAGGCTTTGCCCTTGCATCAACAGGCATACTGACTTCTATCAACCAGGGCATTAATTTTTTCCTGCCTCCTGACCGGCTTACCGCGGACAGTTACCGTTTCCGTGTACTGGTTTACAGCGGTAATGAGGAGATACTGGGATTTGAATCAACCCGGGACAGCGCGGAGTTTGCAAGTGTTATACGGCCAAGGATCCTGATACGGCCTGTAGTGCCCTTTGAAAACGGCCATATCAAAACGGAATTCAACTGGAACACGTGGCAGCAGCGCTATCTCCAGGCAATCAGGACATATAAACGGATATATCCTGTTTCAGGGGTGGAGCTTACCATGGGGCCGTCTGCCTGGTCCGGAGTCCCTCTGATAGAGGACGACGGCAAGATACATTTTGATAACTGGAACGTGTTTCACTATGGCGGCGGTATGATTCCGGCACTTGTAAGCATGTCAAGCTATTTTGATGATTACAATGATAGCCATCCTGATAAACGGGCAATGTCGGTAGTGGCCATGATTGATTCCGGACTTTTCCCCGCTGGAGGGACACCGGGCATAGGTTTTCCACCACGCAGCATGGTGGCGCATCTTGTCAAGTGGTACCTGACAGAACAGATCGCAGTGGTTGGTCCTGTCCTCGATGTGCTTAATGATATTGTTGGTACCCTTACCTGCGGATTAACACTTGGTATTTGGTGTCCAGACCCGATAGAAACTGCCGTAAAGGCGATATTTGCCCCTCTTGATGCGGTTGGTATTCAGATTGACGGCAAGGTGGCCTTTTCTTTCCTGCTTGACCAGACCGCAGGAAAGACCCTGTGTCATGAAGTTGGCCACACCCTGGGGTTTGTTGACCCATATTCCCAAAACCATGATGAAGATAATATATCTCACTGCATGTATGACGAAGCAGAGCAATATCTTTTTTACAGGAACGCCCCCGAGGTCTCTCCGCACACCCTGTACAAACCTAACTTCAATATAGAACCGCCGGGCAAGATTTTTGACGGCAGTGACAACCTGGTTTCCAAATCATTAATGTCTTATGCCCCTGGCAGGAATAATGACAATGCACTGTTTCTGCCTGCTGAATATAACAGCATTCTAAGCCGCTTCCAGATACCTGCCTCCAGCAAGGGGGAGGAATCCAAAGGTTCCATTTCGGCCAGGGGTGCGGCAGGTCAGAAGGTTGTCAGGTTCAAGGGCTACATAGACCTTGAAACCGGCCAGGCGACTGTGCTGGAATCAAAACCCCTGCCTGATGGTGCATCCAATCCCGAAATTCTCCCTGGAAGCGCCCTTACCATCGCTTTCCTGGATGGCAGCGGTACCCTGCTTGAGGAGACAGGTTTCCCCTTTGGTATCCCTTCTCTGGTACAGGAGAATATGCAGGAGCCATACAATGCACAGTACGCGCTGTTCTCAGTGGTTCGGACAGTTCCCGTGGGGAGTGAAAGTGTTGAGATACGTTTCCAGGGCGAAACGGCATGGTCCAGGGAGATAAGCCATAATCCTCCGCAGGTTACGTTGACAGCACCGGCAGGGGGGGAGAACCTCGGTCCGGATGCGGAGTTTACCATAAGCTGGAGTGCCTCTGATCCGGACGGAGACGAGCTTACCTACTCTGTCTACTATTCTACAGACGGGGGGGCTACTTTCCTGCCCCTTGAGACGGCCATAAAGGCAACATCCGTAAACTGGGTAACTGCAACGGCAGCGGGCAGCAACATGGCCGTTATCAAGGTGGAGGCATCAGACGGCTTCAATGCCGCAGAGGCCGTTTCATCCCCGTTTACAGTGGCTCCCAAACCGCCCATGGCAAGTATAATGGCCCCTTCTGACCAGGACCGCCTGCCGGTGTCAGCGCCGGTACATTTTGAAGCCACTGGATTCGATCTTGAAGGCGGCGTTATAAGGAACGACAGCGCCTTCCAGTGGAATTCATCAATAGACGGAGCGCTGGGTGAAGGCAGGCAGCTTACCGTTCGGTCTCTAAGCACAGGGACTCATGACATAACCCTCATTGTGACAAGTGCTGGCAGGCAGGCTGCAGACAATGTCACCATTACAATACTGGCTGACAGGGATGGTGACCAGATACCTGACGAGGTGGAAGATGCCAATGCGCTGCTTGATCCTGATGATCCATATGATGCCATGAGTGACGCGGATGGCGATGGTATCTCTATGGCAGAAGAAGTCCTGCATCTTGGAACCGATCCGGATAATCCTGACAGTGACCATGACGGGGTATCAGACGGTGATGAAGTGCTCCAGGGTACTTCTCCGCTGAATTCCGATCTTGATGGAGACGGCGTGGGTGATGCCACGGACAACTGCCCCGCCGTATCAAATCCGGATCAGGCAGATGGCGATCAGGATGGAATAGGTGATATGTGTGACAACTGCATAGACACGGTTAACCCTGACCAGGCAGATGATGATGCTGATAACAGGGGAAATGCGTGTGATCCATGTCCGTCTTCTGATCCCGGCAAACCAATTGCGGAAAGTGGATGTAATTTTGGCGCAAGCAGCTGCGATGCCGACCTGGATGTTGATGGTGATGTGGACGGCAGGGATGCGACATACTTTGCCAATGATACATCGAAGTTTTCACTGTCAGAATTTGCAAACCAGTTTGGAAAGAATGACTGCCTGGAGTAGCAGAAAAGGTGGGTGTTATGGACTTGTCTATATGCTTTTCACAGAATGCGCTGAAACACCTGTAACTCTCGACATTAGAGGTGTAGGAGAGCATAACGTGGCCAAATAAGAAAAGGGGCTGCAACTTGACCAGCTGCAGCCCCTTGATTTTACTGGCGCGCCCGGAGAGATTCGAACTCCCGACCTACGGATTCGTAGTCCGATTGTTGTAATTTTCCTATTTAGCACTATTTGTCACTTTTCTCTTTAATTTCACTTGACTATCAATTTTCTATAGTGTACTATAAACCCTACAAAAACACTAAAAAACCCTTATTTTTCTCGCAGAGGGTGACCAATAGGTGACCAATTTTTTCATAAAGGGTTCTGAGATGGGCTATAAAACCGCTAAAAATCATCCTGGTATTCAATACCGCGAAAGTGACAAATGCAAAGTCAATGGCAGGCCGGACAAGTGTTTTTACATAAGGTACAAATTGAACGGCAAGACCAAGCGTGAAAAGGTGGGCTGGCAAAGTGAGGGTTATACCATCCAGGTGGCTGCAGAGATCAGGGCGCAGAGGATGAAAGATATCCGGCATGGCAAGACCGTTCTGACACAGGCTGAAATCAACCGGGAAAAACAGAGGCACAACAGAACCCTGGGGGAGGTGAGCGAACTTTATTTTAACTCTGAACATTTCCTGTCTTTGAAGGGACAATATACAGACAGGAACCGATGGGAAAAACACCTTACCTTTCTGAATGAAAAGCGAGTACCAGAACTGACCGTACTGGACATTGAACGCATCAAGCGCAATATGAAGGACAGGGCCCCTGCTACAATCAAGCATGCCCTGTCTTTGCTGGTCCGGGTAATCAATCATGGCGCTGAGCATGGTTACTGCCCACGCCTCCACTTCAAGGTGAAAATGCCAAGGGTTGACAATCAGGTTACGGAATACCTTACAACCGAGCAGGCCCAGTCTCTGCTAAAGGTGCTTGACGAATGGCCCAGCCAGGACGTTGCACGAATGGTTAAGGTTGCCATGTTTTCAGGGCTCAGGCGTGGTGAACTGTTCAAGCTGAAACGTCAAAACATAGACTTCACTTACAAGATTATAACCTTGGAAAATGCAAAGTCCGGCAGAAATGAGACCATTCCCATGAACCCTATAGTTGAGGGGTTGCTGAGGGAACAGCTTTCATGGGTTGACCGCCATCATCCAGGCAGCCCTTATGTATTCCCGGGTAGGGATGGAGGGCTCCGCGTGGAATGCACTGCCATACGCCGTATCAAAAAGGCTGCCGGGCTGCCCAAAAAATTCAGGCCGTTCCATGGACTAAGACATCATTTTGCTGTTCAGCTTGCCTCAAGCGGTCAATTTACCCTGGACATGATCGGACAGTTTCTGACCCATAAGGACCCGACAGTTACACAGCGATACGCTCATTTCCTGCCAGAGGCACAGCAAAAAGCGGCAGAGAAGGCTGCAGAAATACTCACGCAACAGGTACAGAGACCCGCTGAAGTGGTGAGTCTGGATAAAAGGCGGCATAAGACATGAGCCGTAAGGAAAAACTAATCAAGAAAGTCCTTAATAGCCCCGTCAATGTTCGATTTAACGACGCATGCCTAATTGCGGAATGGCTGGGATTTGAACAAAAAGGCGGGAAGGGATCACATACAGTTTATGTTCATCCTTCAGGAACGATGTTGAATTTTCAAAACAGAAAAGGCTTCATCTTGGCCTACCAGGCAGATCAGTTGGCAAGGGCCATCAAAAAATACCGGAGGTAATATGCTTAAACACTATCCAATAAATATTTTCTTTGACGAGAGGGACAATTTATGGATTGCAATATCTGATGACCTGCCAGGGTGTTCAGCAGGGGGTGCCACGCCACAAGAGGCACTTGCAGAGTTTGAGGTGGCAGTGGAGGCATGGCTTGAGGCTCGCGCTGCAGCAGGGCTTGAAATTCCAGAGCCTACTTTGAGACGTGCATCTGCCTGAAAGTCACATGGAGGGGATAGAGTTTGAAAATATACCGATTGAACTACCTAAAATATCTATCAGACAGGCTGAGGTGAGGTGAAACGGAAGGCTCTCTTAAAATATCTGCAGCATGGATGTAAACTCCTGCGAGAAGGTGCAAAGGTCAAAAAATGGAAAGACAAAATTCAGAGATTGAGAAGCTGAAAAAAAATCTGTCGCAACACCTGCCTGACCTTAAAAGGCGATACAATGTAGAAACCCTGGAGCTTTTCGGTTCAAGGATTCATGACGGTAAATGGGGTGTAGATAGTGACCTTGATATCCTTGTAACTTTCTCAAGCACTCCCTCTCTCCTGGAGTTTGTGAACCTGAAGAACCACCTTACTGACCTGCTTGGAGTGCAGGTTGATCTTGTAATGCCGGAGACACTCAAGCCCGGGATCAAGGATGCCATCCTGGAGGAGAGGGTTGCAATATGAGGGTAGTTGTCGACTATTTGGACGATATCTGTGCCGCTCTTGAGAAGTGCATCCAGTTTACAGATGGCATGACATATCATGAATTTGCAGAAGATGACAAAACATATTTTGCGGTGATCCGTGCCTTAGAGATAGCAGGAGAGGCCGTGAAAATGATCCCGGCTGAATTGAGGGACCAGCATCCTGAGATACCGTGGCGGGCAATGGCAGGCATGAGGGATATTTTAATCCATCAATATTTTGGCGTCAGTGCCGAAGTGATATGGAATACTGTCAAAAAAGACGTTCCGGAAATACTGCAGAAGTTTCATAAATTGCGGCAAAAATCTGTTGCATAATATTCGCCGGGCAATAGGGTAGCTCCCGAAAAGCGGATCCCTTGACCGCCTTTGTCCGGCATCTTCTTCAAGGGCAGTGCTGCTGCAGGGGGCAGAGTATGAAAACAATAGAATCTCAAAATAAAGTCATAGAAAATGCTGTTGAATTATTAGAAAATTGCCTTGAGCCTACAGAACTTGATGAACTTGATGAATTATACAATCTTTTGCGGCAAGTGCAAAAAACAGGAGATGAAAAGACGGACTGGGGCGCTATGTGGGACATTTTAGTTACTTTTTCGCAACAAAATAAAAAAGCAATTCCAGTCTTTCAGCCTGAATGGAAAGAAAGGGCATGGCAAAAATACAAAAAAATAAAGACCATTCTCGACAACGAACGGAAAATACTATCAAAAAAAGCAAAAAAACGTATTCGCGATATCCTTGGAGCGGACATATGGGTTAAAGAAGTAGAACACATATGTCTTTACTATCCAGTACACAAAATAGCAGACCAGAGTTGGCAATGGGATAGAAAGACGATTAGACAACTAAATCAAAAAAAGAAAGACATTGAATATCATCTTGAGGCTCTGAACGAGCTATTCAATGACCCCAAAACATTAGAAGCAGTAAGAACTATAATGACTGGCTGCGCCAGACCAGAAAAAGGACACGGTGCTCCTTTTTTTAGTGTCGATGCCGAACATGATCCGTTTGCAGTTAAAATAACAGAATATGTAGCTGATTTTCAGCGCAAGATCTCTTTTTTTAATGAATTACTCAAAAACAATAAATTCACCAGGGAACGAAATAGTGCAGGTGATTGGCTGGTAGCGCAATTATGTATCATAGCGATTTGGGCAAAAGGCGCTCCATTGACCCACACTAATGATGAAGGCAAAAAGCAAGGCACGGTCATGCAAATAATAAACATACTCCAGGCTGATGGTTTTTTACCATTTGGCACTTTAAGATCAACAGTTCGATATTGGGTGCGCTGGTTTAATGAATTAATAGACAACAAAATGAAGTACATTCCATGCAAGGAGACTTCTCCAGCAACAGCGGCTTTTTTATGTAAGGAATTGAACAAATACAGCTTTGAAATCCAAAAATGATAAATAACATATTGAAAAAACGGGGGATTGTATAAATTTACCAACAAAGCTCACAACTTACTGATTTAACACACAAAGCCAAAAACATCACCCGTTTCATAACGATCCTTGGCGCATAAAAAATAAATCCTGTAACCTCCTTGAAGCTACTAAAAGACTCAAGGAGGTTTTTTTATGCCACAAACGCTCCAAACCCAAAACATCACCCTGGCATATCCGCTAACCGCCAACCTCAATGAAATCCTGCAAGAAATCAAAAAATCTCTAAAGCAACGTGGATGCGTGATCCAGGCACCCCAAAAAAACATGACCACGAAGGAGGCAGCCCAATATTGCTCACAGGCTGGCCTGCGAGTCACACCCAAAACCCTGGAATGCTGGCGTAGTCTCGGCAGAGGCCCAAAATACAAACGCGTGGGCGGACGAGTCCTGTACGAGCAGTCGTGGCTTGATGAGTATATCGCCGGTATCGAGGTCAAGGTGGTTGATCCATCCACCGGGGAGATTCGCTGATGTCCGGCAAAAAAAAGACCCCTGGGCAGGGCGGCTCAGGGGCAGGGAATGAAATAAGTGGTAGTTTATTAACTGCCCAAAAACATAGCATTTCTACGGACATAAGTCAACTACCATTATTGGCAGCGGCCACAAAAATACTACGTGACCGTTACGACCTCCCAAAGGCAGCTCTGATGTATGCCGGGCATGGCATACCAGTTTTCCCATGCGATCAAACGACCAAAAGACCAAAAACCAAACATGGTTTCAGGGATGCCACGACCAACAAACAGCGAATAACCCAATGGTGGCGCAAGTGGCCTGCTGCAAGCATCGGCATACCTACTGGCTCCACAACCGGCGTATTCGTGCTGGATGTAGATGTTTCCGGGGACAAAATTGGACAACGGTCCATAGACGAGCTGGTCAGACTGCATGGGCATCTACCTGACACATTGACAGTCATCACGGGTGGAGGTGGACACCATTACTATTTCCGGATGCCCAACTTCAATTTGCGTAACAGTGCCAGCAAGCTGGGAACTGATCTGGATATACGCGCCAACGGTGGTTATGTGATTGTTCCACCATCAGGGCATGTAAGCGGCAAAATATATGCCTTCCATAACCACCACGACATTGCTCCTGCCCCGGCATGGCTACTCGATACGCTCCGGCAGGATATCTGCGTACCGTACAGCAACACCACCTATACCGATGACTTGAGGCCCGGCGACGACTACAATCAGCGTGGAGATATCGGTGACCTACTCCGGCGTCATGGCTGGACGCAAGGGCGCACAGTAGGCAACAACGTCAGGTGGACCCGACCCGGTAAGCAGCCACGGGAGGGGCACTCCGCCACGTGGGATGTTGGGAGACGTACATTCTACGTTTTTTCGGGCTCTGCCCCTCCGTTTGAGGCAGAAAAGGCATACAGCCCTTTTCAAGTTTATGCGTTTTTGGAGTGCAGCGGCGATTATAGAGCAGCGGCACAGGAACTGGCCCGGCAGGGGTATGGGGTTAGAGCACAAACGAAAGCTTTGAAAGCATCTGAAAGCTTTGAAAGCTTTGAAAGCAGTCGTAAGCATCTGAAAGCAGTTGAAAGCTCTTTGAAAGCAGTTGAAAGCAGTACCGCAGCCACCTCGCAACTTGCAAGTGAAACTAATCGGGTTGGCTCAATTGCAAACATGGTAAAAGACTTTGTCGAAAGCGGAGAAGGTACATTCCAAACTAAGGATGTCGTCCAGTATATAGGAGCACACAGCAGAAATGAGAAGCAAGCTGTTTATCTGGAACTCAATCGTCTAAAAAAAATTAGTAAAATCAATAAAGTAGATGGTAAATACGGTGTATGGGAAAGGGTGATAACTGACATCGAGGAGATGTCCTTGGACGACCCTGGAGAGCCCCTACAACTTGAGTTGCCACTGGGGATTCATGAGCTTACTAATATTTATCCTGGCAACATAATCCTGATAGCAGGCGAACCAAATTCAGGAAAAACCGCTTTTGCAATAGCATTTTTAGTACAATTGCTTACAAGTGCTCGTTCAAGCGTTTTTTCTTTGAGTATGCGTATAAAAGAAACGCATTTACTCAAACCTGAAAACTCCACAAATCAGCAACCACCTCCTAAATTTATCCGGTATCTCAATTCAGAGATGAGTGGAGGCGAGCTCAGGAACAGGTTGGAGGCAACCGGCATCCCGCTAGACGTGTGGCAACGCCATGTATCGTTCATCGAGCGGCACGCAGATTATCACCAGCTAATCCTCCCTGATGGCATCAACATAATAGATTACCTGGAGCTCCCTGAATACACAGAGGCCGCCCAGCTCATCCAGCAAATCCACGCCAAGCTCAATAACGGCATTGCAATAATACTGATGCAAAAAAATCCGGGTGTACCTCATGCGGTGGGTGGACACCAGACAAAGGCTAAGCCCCGTTTGGTAATCAATCTCACCTCCAATGGTCCTTACGGTGGGATAGCGAAGCTCATAAAAGTAAAGGCCCCCGTGGATTATCGCAGCAAACCACAAGGCAAGGAGCGTGACTATCAAATCACCCCTGCTGGGGAGTTCCGCCCATTATCGGGTTGGCGGTTCGTTAACGCCAAGCAGCGCCAGAAAATTAACGAGGCGTATCATGACGAGCTGCGCGAGATCGAAACCCAAAAACAGGAGGCCGGTTATGACTGTCGTATCTGATCTTCTGGCAACCTGTCAAAGGCAGGGAATTGAACCATATCTCCGGGATGATGAGCTGAGAGTGGCAGCTCCAATTAAACCGCCTAACCATATCTTGCATGCTTTAAAACGCCACAAAGAGAAAATCATCCAGGAACTGCAAAAACGTCAATGCCAAAAAATCATAGATGACCTGGTTGCCCGGCTGCTGAACGTGACCACACATCAGGAGATTGACGCTTTGCAGGCTGAAGCCGAACAGCGTCTTGCCGGGCATGATTTTTACTTGGACGATTTTGTTGATATGTGCGGTAAAGCTCATGGCTTCCTGGAGCGCAGAGAGGGCAAAAGATGCAACTCATAATTGATTCCCATGCCACCTTGCAGGGCGCACCGGCTCCGGTCATGGACGGACTGCGGCGGATGTTCACTCTGCAGAATCCTAAATATAAAGATGCCATCAAACATAAACGCTGGACAAAAGGCATCCCAAAAACCCTGAGATTTTACAAGGACACTCCCACAGGGCTACAGATGCCCAGGGGAGCACTCAACACCATCATTCAATTTGCACGGAAACATGATGATGTCACAATAATTGATAATCGTTTCAACCTGCCTGCCCAGGATTTTGTTTTTAAAGGCAAGCTGAGACCATACCAGGTGGCAGTGTTAAAGCAATTCAGGCGGGCTGAGATGGGTGTTGTAGAGGCTGGCACCGGTGCCGGTAAGACCATCATTGCCCTGGGCATTAGCGCCATTAGGCAACAACCTACACTGGTTCTGGTCCATACAAAAGAACTGCTTCACCAGTGGCGTGATCGTGTCCAGCAATTTTTGGGCATAGAGCCCGGCATCATTGGTGACGGTAAGTTTGACATTGGGCTGGTAACTGTAGCAACCGTTCAGACAGCAAGAAAGCATTTGCCAAAGCTTGCCGAGCGGTTCGGGCACGTAATCGTTGATGAGTGCCATCGGGTGCCTTCCAGCACGTTCAACAAGGTGGTGCAGGCGTTCCCTGCCCGTTACATCCTGGGACTCTCAGCCACACCATACCGCCGAGACGGGTTGGGGCAACTTATTAGCTGGTACTGCGGAAGCCACAAGGTGACTGTTGATTCTGCGATGCTCAGAGAGACAGGAGCAGTGCTCATGCCCAGGATAGCCTGTCACGAAACCAGTTTCACTTATGAATACAACGACGATTATCAGAGGATGCTTAGTGCCCTGGTATCAGACGAAGAACGAAACAGGCAGATTGCGGGAGACATTACCCATGCAGCCCAGGATGGCAACGTCTGCCTGGTGGTCAGCGACCGAATCAATCACCTGGAGGCTCTGCAGGCTATGACAGGCAGAGGCGTACTGCTTACAGGCAAGACACCTGCCAGAGAACGCACGCAGACGGTTCAGAGCTTACGAGATGGCAAAATAACCGTGTTGTTTTCCACCTTTAGCCTGATCGGTGAGGGATTTGATGCTCCTTGCTTTTCCGATTTGTTTTTAGCCTCCCCTCTTAAATACAGGGGGCGCTTGCTGCAGGTTGCCGGGCGCATCCTTAGACCACAGACAGGCAAGGCCCCTGTGATCCACGATTACCTGGACATCAGACAGCCTGTGCTGCGTGCCCAGGCGCGGGAAAGACTCAAAATTTACGACAAAATGAAGGAGTGATGATGGCTGAAAACAACAACGACATTTTGCGGCAAGGTTTTCTGGAAGTATCGCAAGTTGCAAAACGGCTGGGAGTATCTGCTTCAACCATTTATCGCATGATTGACGAAGGGTTGCTTCCAGCCATCCGAATCCGCAAGACAATCAAGATTCCAACAGTTGCTGTTAATGAATGCCTGCAAAGGCAGATAGAGAGGCTGTAATGACTGAAATCAGAATTGATGCCCTGGAGATCAATAATTTCAAGGGGCTCAAGGAATATACACTTAAAGTCCTGGCCGAAAAATACGAGGTTCAGATATGTGGAAGAAACGCCTCCGGCAAAACAACCCTGGTGGATGCCTTCACGTGGTTGTTGTTCGACAAGGATAGTCACGGGCGCAGCGACTTTGCCATTAAGCCCCTGGACCCTTCAGGCAAGCCTGTCCACGGGGTGGATGTTTCAGTGAAGGCAGCCCTCCAGATTGACGGGGCAATGCTGACTTTAAAAAAGATTTTCCGTGAAAAGTGGACAAAAAAACGAGGGGAAGCACGAAAAACATTCACAGGGCATCAGACCAAATATGAGATTGATGGAGTCCCTGCGAAGAAAAGCGAATACACGCAGAAAATCAAGGAAATAGCCGACACTGAAACATTCAGGCTGCTGACTGATCCCTGCTATTTCCCTGAAAAGCTCCACTGGGAAAAGCGCAGGGCAATCCTGCTCCAGGTATGTGGTGACGTGTCTGATGCTGATGTTATCGCCTCTGCCGATGACCTTAAAGCATTACCTGGCATCCTGGGGGATCACAGCCTGGATGATTACCGAAAAATCCTTGCTGGTAAGCGCAAGGAACTGAACAAGTCTCTTGAGGCCATCCCCACGCGCATTGATGAGGCAACCAGGGCTCTCCCGGATGTATCCGGGCTTAACGCTGACCAAATCAAGGCAACCATCAAAACCCTACAGGGCGAGATAAGCAAAAACCGCCAGGAACTTGAGGCAGTAAAGAATGGCGGCAAGGTTGCTGAGTTACGTCTGGAGCTGTCTGTCATCGAGCAGAAAATCCAGGAACTGTACAATCAATACAGCAAGACGGATCTGAGTGTCAGACAGGCGTTAAGCCAGGCGGAGGACGAGCTTGACCAGGTCAACCGGCAGATACGTTCCCTGCTGGCAGACAAGGAACAGGCAGGGCCCCGGATAAAAGCCTTGCAAAGTGAAATTGAAGAACTCAGGCAGCGATGGTTTGAGGTTGATTCTGAAAAATTCCAGCCTCCTGAGACTGATGGAATCTGCCCTACCTGTAAACAGCCTATCCCAGCGGCACAGATTGAATCTGCCCTGAAAGAGGCGGAGGCACAGTTTAACCAGGACAAGGCACACAAGCTGGAACACATTAACTCTCAAGGGGTGCAGAAAAAGCAGGCGCTTGAAAATGCCAAGCAGTCAATATCGGATATTACCAGTAGAGTTGCCGGGCTGCGCAAAGATAAGGAGGAGCTTGAGGAGAAAATAGCCACTCTCCGTAAAGGCGCTGATCCAGAGGCCAGAAAAAAAGAGATAGAGGAATTACAGGAGTACAAGGCCCTTAATACTCAGCGTGCAGGACTGCTCAGGCGTATTGAGATGCACACAGAAGATGCGAGCGGAGAAGCCGAGAAGATACAGCGCAAAATTGATGCACTGGAACAGAAGCTTGCAGATGTCAAAGAACAGATGGCTGCCATCAAGCTCTATGAGAAGGGCACTGCACGAATCGAGGAGCTGAAAAACGAAGAGCGAAGGCTTGCAGCAGAGCTTGAAAAGCTGGAAGGCCATCTCCATCTCTGTGAGGAGTTTACCAGGCAAAAAGTCTCCCTGTTAGAGGGCAAAATCAACCAAAAATTCCAGGTAGCACGATTCAAGCTGTTTGATGCCCAGATCAACGGCGGTTTGAGGGAGTGTTGCGAGGTCATGGCAGACGGGGTGCCGTATGGCTCCCTGAATAACGCCATGAGGATCAATACAGGGCTCGACATAATAAACACCCTGTCCGAACATTATGGCCTTGTCCTGCCTGTCTGGATTGATAACGCAGAATCCGTGACAGACATCCTTCCCACCAGGGCACAGCAAATCCAGCTTTATGTGGATGATGATTGCCCAGAGCTGACAGTAACAGGAGGCTAATCAATGACTGAAACCATAGCAAAATATGAAGCAAGAACCCCGGTTGCCAGGCTCAAAAACATCATGGCTCAAGATAGCGTTCAGGAACAGTTCAGGAATGCCCTGAAGGACCAGGCTCCCCTGTTCGTTGCCAGCATTATTGATCTGTTTGGTGCAGATTCATACCTGCAGAAATGTGATCCCGCTCTTGTGGTCCAGGAGTGCCTGAAGGCTGCCACACTGCGCCTGCCGCTCAGTAAAAGCCTGGGATTTGCCTATATCGTTCCTTACAAAAACAAGCCCCAGTTCCAGATTGGATACAGGGGGCTTGTGCAGCTTGCCATACGCTCGGGGCAGTACAAACACCTTAACGCTGACTGTGTGTATGAGGGTGAAGACGTGACACACGACCGGCTGACAGGAGAGGTTACCATTATTGGTGAGCCTGTAACTGAAACAGCCATTGGTTATGTGGCATACATGGAGCTGGTTAATGGTTTCACCAAGTCAATTTACTGGACCAGAGAGCAGGTGGAGGCCCATGCCAAGCGATACAGCATGTCTTATGGGAACAAAAATTCTGCCTGGACCACGGATTTTGACGCAATGGCGAAAAAAACAGTCCTGAAGCATCTACTGTCTCATTATGGCGTGCTGTCCATAGACATGATGACTGCCTGGCAGCACGAGGAGCAGCCAATACCTGCAGCAGCCATGCAGGACGAGATTGCAGCAGAAGCGAACCAGGGCGAGGTTATTGACCTGGGAACAGGTGAGGTTCAAGGCAGTGAGCCTGCACAGGAGCCTGACCAGGCTCAAGCAGGACCGGCGTTCTGATGGTTATTGTCCATCCCATAGCATCCGGCAGCAAGGGCAACTGTTATCTGCTCAGTGACGGCAAAACATCCCTGCTGCTGGAGTGTGGAATATCTGTAAAACAGATGCGCCATGCCTGCAATTACAACCTTAATCAAACAGAGGCTTGCCTGATAACGCACGAACACCAGGACCACTGCAGGGCTGTGAAAGACATCATGTCAGCAGGGATTGACTGCTACCTGTCACGGGGCACAGCAGATGCTCTGAAGGTATCCGGGCACCATCGTTGTCATATCCTCCAGGCAAGGCAGGTACAAAGTATAGGTACCTGGCAAGTCATGCCGTTTGAGACTGTTCACGATGCAGCAGAGCCCCTGGGTTTCCTGCTGGGAAGTGGTGATGAACGTGTCCTGTTTGCCACAGACACGGCATATATCAGGAACCGCTTTGCCGGGCTTACCCATGTGTTGGTTGAGTGTAATTACGATGAGCAGACGCTTGATGGCAATGTAAGTGCAGGGACCACGCCAAGGAGCCTGGCAGATCGAATCAGGCAAACACATTTCGGGCTTGAAAATGTGCTTGAATTCCTGAACGCAAATGACCTGTCCAGTGTTCAGGGGATATGGCTGCTGCACCTGTCAGACCATAACGCTGATGCTGCCAGGATAAAGCAAGCAGTGCAGAGGGTAACAGGCAAGCCTGTCTATATTTGTGAGTGAAATATGAGAATACGCGACAAACAACTAAAGCAAGATGTGAGTGTATGTGAATCGGACTGCCCCAATAGAGAATGTTACTGGCCGCGACCTGATCCGGGAATATTTGTGCAGGGGCGTGGCTACCGCAGCAGACCAGGTAAACCGGAATGGATTTGCGGCACACGAGCAATACATGGATGTCCTGACCATTATTGTGGAGAACTGAAAACATGAAACCATCATCTGCAAAGGCAAAGGGCCGAAAGCTCCAGCAGTGGGCATGCGAACAGATCAGCAAGCTGACCGGTTATGCCTGGGGACCTGATGAACAGATAGCATCACGCGAAATGGGGCAGTCAGGAACAGATGTGCGGCTGATCGGTGATGCTGCTGAGGCATTTCCCTGGTCGGTGGAGTGCAAATGCTGTGAGGCATGGCGCCTGCCTGACTGGATAGACCAGGCAAAGGCAAACAGACTGCCTGGCACTGACTGGCTGCTGATCTGTAAACGCAATCGGAAAAATCCCGTGGCTGTGCTTGACGCTGAAACATTTTTTCAGGTGTTGGATCGCCTGCCTGGACACAAAAAAAGCAAATGAAAACTCTAATTACAGGAAAATATCAAGGCCCTAACGAAAGGATAATCTCAAAGGAGATATCAGGCTGATGGTACATAACTCTGAAATCATCGCAAAAAACTACATCCAGGGCCTATCAAGACTCCTGCCCGGGCAAGTGCCAGAAATCGACATTAAAACGAATCAGTTAGAGATCGGCACAGTTTACAAGGCTTGCAGGGGGAAAGATCGCCTTGCTGGAGCCATGATCGTATTTAATCCGGCAGGGGCCCGGGTCACCATGTGGCTGAATGGACCGCAACCAGTATTAGTTTTTGGTGGTGAGCCACTTTCAGGCACGATCCAGAAAAAGGTCACGGATCATGTGCTGAAATTTTTGGAGGCAATGAATTGCCCTGCGGAACTACCGTTGCTTGAAAGGGAAAAAGGACAGGAAAGAATCATCTCCCTTGTGATTGGCTTTAACGAAGAAAATGAGGTGAAAAATGGCAAGCAGACAGATCAAGCTTGAAATTGTCGTTGATGATAAAGGCACACGCCAGATCGTAAATGTAGAGCGTGAGGTGAAACGCCTTGCCGATACATCCAAGCGTGCCGGATCCAGCATGGAGCGCTCCTTTGCCTTTCTCAAGGATATAAAGGGTACTCTTGCCGCCGGGCTTGGTGGTGTCGCTTTTGGAATGTTTACACAGAATGCGGTACGTATTGCAGACAACATGTCTTTGCTCCACAGCAGGCTCAACCTGGTGGGTGGCGACATGGAGGAAATAGCCAAAATTGTAAACGCCACCTACCAGAACCTTGATGCCACAGTCACAGTATATGCCAGGCTTGCCAGGGCAACACAGGACTATGGCATAAGTCAACAGGACCTGCTGGATGTAACCAAGGCGCTTAACGATGCAGTGCGTGTTTCCGGTGCAACTTCTGAAGAGGCTGCAGCAGCATTGATCCAGCTCTCCCAGGGCCTTGCGTCCGGCGCTCTCCGTGGTGACGAACTGAGGAGCATACTGGAACAGCTCCCCGAGGTTGGCCGTATGATTGCCCAGGGCATGGGTGTTGCTTATGGTTCCCTGCGTGAACTTGGCAAGGAAGGGAAACTCACAACTGATGAGGTTGTCCATGCCATCCTTAAAATGAAGGACAGTATTGCAGAGCAGGCGGGTACGATGGAGACCACTGTTAGTCAATCAATCATGCAGCTCTCTAATGTTTACGACATTGCCCTGGACAAGATCAACCGCATGGAGGAAGGCACAAGCACACTGGCAGACATAATATTATGGCTATCCAGTGTGGTGAATAAAGTTCCACAGGCGTGGGCCGGTTTCAAGGCTGCCCTGGCTTATATCGACGTACAATTTGCAGAACTTGCCAAAGATGTTGACGAGTTCGTGAAGGGTTACAACGAACTGATAGTAACCGTCAATAACAATCCTATTGGTGACTGGTTTATCTCTGACGAGTCAGCAGAGTCCGCAAAATCAGCCATTAAGGCCCTTGATAAGGCCATTGCCGCAGATGAACAGGGCATAAAACGAAGGCAGGAGATATACGAGAAGTATAAACGCCTGTTTGAAAATGGTGTTCCGTATGAGGCGCCTGTAAGGAAAACAACGTCTGGTCAGGGTGGAACACCACATTCAAATTCTAATCTTCACGGATCATCACCGCTTTCTGCCTCCCAGATATCTGCCCTGCTGTCACAGGCAGAAAAACTCAAACGGACTTTTGCCCTGTCCGGTATGGACGACGAAAGCCGGGCTTACGCACGCATTGACGCACAGTATGACCATTACTGGAAGAAGATACAGGAGCTGGCCACCAAAGCCCCTGAGAAATTCCTGGAGATGTTCGGCTCCATTGATGATGCCCGCAAGATGTGGGCTGAGGCATGGGGCAATGAGATGGATGAGGCAATAGAGCGGTTCAACCAGGTTGCCGACGCAGGCAAGGAATCCTTTGGATCTATGTCCGAGGACCTTTACAACCAGTCCCAGTATCTAACGGACATGTGGACCAATGCCATGCAGGGCATGAGTGATGCCACAAAGACTTTTTTTGTGGATGCCATGGACGGCAACTTCAAGGATTTGGGCGCATCCTTTGAGAACATGGTCAAGCAGATGGTTTCCCAGTGGCTTGCTGCACAGGCACAGATGGCGCTGTTTGGCAATGTGCCTGGAGAGCTTGGAGGGTTGCTTGGCGCCGGTGTCGATGCGATCAGTCAGTGGTGGAATCCAAGCTCACCTGTGTATGGGGACCAGGCCACCATGCTTTATACGGGCTGGAGGCATGATGGCGGTGTGGTCGGTGAGAGCGCTCCGTCAAAGGCTGGTTACATGCCTGCTGCTATGTTTGCCAATGCCCCGCGTCTTCATAGTGGGCTTATGCCTGATGAGTTCCCTGCAATCCTGCAAAAGGGAGAGACAGTGCTCCCCAGGGGAGTAAGTGCAGGCAGCCCGGTAACAGTCAATGTCTATGAAGCCCCTGGCACACAGGCAAAGGTGCAGCAAAGGGATGACGGCAATGGAGGACTGACGCTGGATGTTATCATTTCCCAGGTTGAGGACAAGCTATCTGCCAATGTTGCAATGGGCAGGGGTTCTCTGGCGCCGGTGCTGCAGAGCACTTATGGACTTAACCGCACAGCAGGGAGTTACAGGTAATGGCACGTGATCTCAATAAAGTAATGTTGATTGGCAGGCTGGGTAAGGATCCGGAAGTGAAATATACCCAGGGCGGCACAGCAGTGGCAACCCTGAGTGTTGCTACCAGCAGCAGTATAAAGAGAGACGACAAGTGGGAAGATGAAACCGAATGGCACCGCGTTGTTGCCTGGGGCAGGCTGGCTGAGGTGGCAGGGGAATACATGAGCAAAGGCACCCTGGTCTTTATTGAAGGTAGGCTCAAGACCAGATCATGGGAAGATCGTGACGGTAACAAGCGGCACGTCACTGAGATCGTGGCAGCAACTCTGTCCATGCTTGGAGGGAATCAGGGTGCCGGGCAAACGCAGCAGCCAAGGCAGGAGGCACGGCAGGCAGCACCACCACAGCAGGGGCAGCAGGAGTGGCAGGCACCACAGCAGCCAGAGCATGGGATGGATGATGTACCGTTTTAATTAGGGATTATTTGCGATTATTCCTGATTACCAGCGATTATTATGAGTTATGCAATGTTAATAATATGATCAAGTCATACTTGATTAAATGATTATGGTCTTGTGCTTATTGCAAGAATGGTCGCATTTGAAATGCTATTATTTGCAACTGAATAATAAGAGGTAATGGATGCCATGAATTGTAAGGGATTGTATCAAATTATCTTAATGATTATAGATAGTTGATGGTTGCATGAAAGTTGCGGGTCCTTCCTCAGCTCTGGAGCACATGGTTCCTTGCGGCGCTTCCTTTTCGCACGTTTCATGTTTTTGACCGAGCTGGAAAACGGAACCGCTGTGAGCTTGTGTCTGCAACGATTATAGGCATGTTGAAAATATCTTTGATTTCCTTTGATTTTCTTGGATTTTCGGAATGAGCGATAAACAAGTTTTTGAGAAACCCATTGATGTGTACAGACACCTCAAGGCTAATGGCTGGAAGGTTGGCAAAAGCAAGGTGTATAGCGATGTTGGCACCAGGCTGAAGCCAGACAAAGACGGAAAATACAGCCTTGAAACGGTTGAACTTTATGCACTGAAGTACCTCAAGCGTGTTGCCCCAAGCGGCCCTGAAAATGTTGCTGATGAGCTGGAAAAATTACACCTGGAGCGTCTGAGACGTGAAGTATCCCTGCGAAAGCGGCAGGAAGAAAAACTCTGTTTCGAACTTGAGCTCAAGAAAGGCAAGTATATTCCCATAGAACAGTTTGAGCGGGAACTTGCAGCCAGGATGATTGTGCTCCGGGCAGGTTTTGCCAACATGATTGCGCTCTGCCTTGACGACTGGATTGCAGCATTGCAGGATGACCCGGTCAAGGGCCGGGCATTTATGCGAGAGGCAATAATAGAAAACTATCATGAGCTGCTCTATGAGTATGCCAGGTTACCTGAGTGGACAGTGGAGTTCACAAATGACCCAGACAGACAAACAAAAAATTGACGATATTTTCAAGGGCAGGCTCCTTGAAGTGAGTGCAGTGGCGCGCAGGCTGTCGGTATCTGCATCAACAGTTTATCGTCTCATAGATGAGGGAGAGCTTGAGGCTATACGCATAAGGCGCAGCGTGCGTGTGCCAGATCTTTGTCTTCGCCGGTACATGGAGCGGGCGGCATCAAGGCTGTAGTAAATCCGGTGGTGATGGCTTGATCCGGCTGATTTAAGAAGACGATTAAAAAAATCTTGACGAGAAAGCAATGAAGATGATAGGCTTTAATTGTCTAAACTGCAACGGTGGCACGAGCCCCACCATATCCGGCTCTTTTTTTGTGTCCAAAAATAACAGGTTAATTTTACCCTCAGTGTCCCGAGACCGTGAGGTCCGGGGAGCCGTTGCAGGCTTAGACAACACTGAGGGTTTTTTTATTTTATTTGAAGGAGGTTTTAGACATGGATAGGTATGCCGACGGAGTTCAGGGTATTTCAGCAACAGCACTGTATCCACTTGAGACAGCAGTTAAATTGATTGGAGAGGTCAACGGGAAAATATCGACAAATGATGTCTTTTTGTTGCTGGATCCTTTGATTCGCCGCGCTGACCGTATATTCAATGTACTTGAGGATGCCATAGATGATAAATTCACAGTCACTTATGACATGCAGGGTGATGAAGTTGTCAGCGTGTATATTGTTAAAGACGAAGCATGAACACCAAAAAGTTATCACCAGTGCTTACAGACACCTACAACGAGAAGAACAATGATTGATGACCTCAAAGATTGCTACTGCTTCAAGGTAAACGACAATGCCATGCTGCCGATCTTGCAGCCAGGCGATGAGATTTTTTTCAGGCTGGAGTCATGGGAGCCGGAGGAAGGTGAGGCGGTGGTCCTGGTTGATGCCGATAATCATGCCGTGGTGAGGCGATACAAGCGTGACAAAGGCTTTATTGGTGACAACCCTGACACACCTCCCATTGATGCGCGTGACATGCGAACAGGAAAAATCCTGCAGGCATGGAGGCCGCTTCCTCTTTCGATCTGAAAAAATGAGCCCCTGGGCGAGATGCTGCAGGGGCGCGGCATGTTTAACAGTACCGTGGGGCATTTAGATCACGTTATGGCGACTGGAAGGGCGTCAAGCACATGGTGTTTGATCTGGTTAATAAGAAGCCCTTTGAAGAACGCTATACAGCGTTAAAAAACCTATCCCTGCCGGATCATTGTCACGTGCTTGAACAGGTCTGCAATAGGAGAGGTGATTACCTTCTGGTTTTTTGAACTCACGCCTGCAGGGATGCCACGGGCCCCCTTTTTTGTTGGCTTGCGTGATTATGAGTGAGAGAGAAAATAAAAAGGGATGGGGCCAGTGGTTATGGTTGTAACAGTGCTTGTTTGCTGAACAGTTACAGGGGGGCCTTTACTGTTTTTTCTCTTTTTGTGAGCCAAAGTGGTTTATACTGGTTCTCAGATGATTGCCAGTTCGCATCCATGCCCGTTCAATTCGCTGTTGTGGCGTCAAGTCTGGAACGTATTTACGGTAATCAGACGAGGGGGCAATATCTATCACGCTGCCAACGCCTTTCAAAAATTGTTTGATTCGTTTATCCATAATTTTGACATTAGTAAAGCATTCTTAAAAATGCAAGACCGTCTCTCTTTACAGGGAGGCGGTTTTTTTTGTGTGAAACTTCGCAGAGGGTGACCAATAGGTGACCAAAAACAAAAAGGGGTCACGGCCAATTTACCGTAACCCCTTGATTTTACTGGCGCGCCCGGAGAGATTCGAACTCCCGACCTACGGATTCGTAGTCCGGCGCTCTATCCGGCTGAGCTACGGGCGCTTGAATGTGGCCTTTATAATGTATCAAGCAGAAGTGTGCAATACCCTGCAGCCGATTTTGGCCTTAAAAATTTGGTAAGACCGTCCAGGTTCCATCTACCCATCTGTTCATAACCGCTCCTTTACTTATAAGAGCCTGTAAGGCAGGGCGCATTCCCTGGTACAGTGACCAGACATGAATTGGTGTTTTTCATGTTTCTCACTGTCAGGCCCTGCCTGTACTTACACCAGTTGCAATTGCGCCTGCTATGAGGTGCGCCACCCGGATGGGTTCGGGTAGAAGCCCGTTTACCGAAAATTTTTTTAGCACCCAGAGCACCTCTTCCCTGGTAAGGCCATATTGCTGAAAATAGACGCCGTTTGCAGGCTCCATTGGCCCAACGGTCTCCATGAGCAAAAGTTTTTCCTTTCCGCCCCTGACCTTTTTCCACAGGGCATTTTTTATGGCTTCCATATCCGGCTTTTTTCTGGCCACAACCAGGACCGGACGGTCCAACCCCTTGGAAAGCCTGGGTACGTCCACAACATTGAAGCCTCCAAATGCGATGCCCTGGAGCATTATAAGTTGGATATGCTCAAAAAACTTGGAGACTTTTATTTTTCCCAGGATAACGTCAGTGGCGTCATACCCGTCGCGCTCCACCTCCATGAGCATTACACCGTCAAAGCGTAGGCTGGCATAGACCGCCCCTACCACTTTTACTTTTATTGTTTTGTCATCTTTAGGGCATGCCCTGGGGAATGGCGCGTCATCAAGGCCTATCACGTTGCTTAACCTTCTCATAAGCTCAGAATAGCAAATGGAAAAGGGGATGTACAAGTGGGCTGGATTTAACGGTTGGGGTAGCTGGGTATATTACTGGAGATACACTAAGGTGAGAATGAGACAGTCAGAAACAGAAAACCCGCAACCCCTTACAGGTTACGGGCTTTTTAATGTCATCTGGTGCCGAAGGGGAGATTCGAACTCCCACGAGCGCAGTTTGCTCACTAGATCCTGAATCTAGCGCGTCTACCAATTCCGCCACTTCGGCAGGCAGGGGCTATTAAAATTTGATGGCAGTCACTTGTCAAGCCTGTTTTTTCTGGATTGAGCGTTTTGCTATGTGTGATACATTGCATTATGCAGGGGTAACTGTTCAGCGTATTAACAGTATGGTTCGTAACTGGTTTTGTTTTTCCGTTCCGGAGAACAATTTCTTGTTTTTCTAAGGCTTGCTCCACCAAAATCGCGAAACTCGCTCGTCCCTCGCTCAGACAGACGCGATTTTATGGCTACGCTTCGACAAGAAAAACTACGAAATTCTTCATAGTCACTCCAAAACAAGACCATTTACTACGCTGAATACACGCACGGCTTGAAAGACTGAATCAGCGTCTTACCTCAATACCAGCCCTGCCCATTGCCTCCTTCACCTCCTCAATGGGAACCTCGCGCCTGTGAAATATGCCTGCAGCAAGGGCAGATTCGGCCTGGGTCTTCTGAAAGACCTCCACAAAATGCTGGGCAGAACCTGCACCACTTGATGCAATAACAGGGATACCAACCGCATTTTTTACAGCGTTTATAAGTTCCAGGTCAAAGCCGGAGTTCGTGCCGTCTTTGTCAATGCAGTTAAGGAGAATCTCTCCTGCTCCGAGCTTTTCGCAAACCTGTGCCAGTGTTATGGCATCAAGCTCGCAGCCCTCCCTGCCCCCTTTTATTGTGCATTGATACCAGCAGTACTCCTCTCCCCCAGGGCCAGGTATTGCCGTTTTGATGGTTTTATGCAGCGTGTCTTCAGGCTTATGTACATAAATCCGCCTGGGATCAACAGAGATTACCACTGCCTGATTACCATAGACCCTTGCAATCTGTTCAATAGAGCTTTTTCCTGTTGCCTTGCCGGTTTTCAGGTATTCCATTGCAATCAGCACCGCATCGCTTCCTATGGATATCTTGTCTGCACCTGATCGGAAGTACTCTGCAGCAACCTCAAGGGCTGACCAGGTTTTGCCGCTTTTGTCTGTGTAATCCCTGATTCCGCCTCCAATGGTAAGGGGCACAAAGACGTTTACAGAGGTCTGGCGAAGGACTTCCAGCATGGGCATGTCTTTTAACGGGAAGTCCCTGAAGCCGGTAATGTTCAGGAAGGTGATCTCGTCAGCCCCCTCCTGGTAGTATCGCCTTGCAAGTTCTACAGGCTTCCCAAGGTTTCGAACCTCGCCTTCTTCCCGCACATCGTACTGGTCGCCTTTGGTGACAACCAGGTCTCCGGCATCGTTGGTGCGCACATCAAGACAGGCTATTACACGTTTTGCAAGCCGGGTTTTTTCAGGGATTACAGGGGGAAGGCTGGTGGTATCCGCACTGTTTATAAAATTTTCAAGGATTTTAAGCCCGGTCTTTCCGCTTTTTTCAGGGTGAAACTGTGTTGCCACCACGTTGCCCTTCCGGATGCTGGACACGTACTCATACCCGTAATCAGTGTGGGTGAGGATAACATCAGATGTTTCCGGGGCTACATGATAGGAGTGTACAAAATAGACCTTTTCATCACCTTGAAGTCCATTAAAAAGACCGCAGGGCTGGCGCACCTTGATTCCGTTCCAGCCTATCTGCGGCACTGAAAGCCCGGTATCAAAACGTCTGACCCTGCCCTTTATAAAACCAAGGCCCTTCACATCCGGCGCCTCTTCGCTGTATTCAAACAGGGCCTGGAGCCCCAGACAGATACCGAGAAATGGCCTGTCAGCCTTGAGATAATCAAGCAGTGGACGCACAAATCCCTTGGCTTCAAGTATTTCCATCATGCTGCCAAAGGCGCCTACTCCAGGGAAAACCAGTTTTTCCGCGCTCAAGATATCATCCCCGGTTTTTACGGTCTTTACCGTTTCTCCAAGAGATTCGATGGCATTAACAACGCTGCGCACATTTCCTGCGCCATAATCAAGTAATGTTATCATGATTCAAATTTTCTGAATGGGAACACCCATTAGCCGGTTAAGTCCTTCTGGCAGGACAGGTTAAATTATTAGACAAAAATAATCTTATTTGTTAAAATATAATTGCCGTAGGGCAAGATGGCGGTGGCATGCCAATTTACCATGCCAAGCCAGGCACCAATTTAATACTGCGGCGCACAAAAACAAGCATGGCATGGAGACATTCATGGGCAAACTTGAAAAAAAGGAAGATACAAGGGGCAGCAGGGTGGATGCAGCCCAGAGGTTGACAAGGCTTGCCGGCATAATTGCCCAGGGGCGGGCAGATTTGCTTGGGCGTGAAGTGGTAATGGGAGATGAGGTTGATTCCTGCTGGAGCATTACTGTGCGTGATGGGGTTGTCAGGTATGAACTGTCTCTTGCCATACCTGTTGTGGAAGACGTGCAGCCAGCAGGCTCTGTGTCTGAAGCCGTGAGCGCCGGTGAAAGGCTCCCAAAAAAGAAGAAGGGCAAGGGGCGTTACCAGGCCAAAAAGATTAAAAAGACCAGTGGTGCCCTGTGGAAGATTATTAAAAAGGCTGTGCAGGAAAAGAGGGCGGTGAGTGAGTCTGAACAGGCTGATATTGAAAGAAATTTTGCTGAATATGCCCCCTTTGTGGAGGAAGAGTGGAAAGAGCAGTGGGACAAGTGTGCAGATGCGGTCTTTGAGAGTATCAGTGCCACAAGACAAGGCGATTTTGAGCGTGCCCAGGCCCTTGTAAAAGAGGCCAACAACATTATGAAGGCTTGCCACAAGAAGTACAAGTAGCGGCTGCGGGGCTGGTACATTCGCAGCTTCTGGCAATGTTTGTCCTGTTGTATCTATTCAGCGTAGTGAATGGTCTTGTTTTGGAGTGACTTTGAAGAATTTCGTAGTTTTTCTTGGCGAAGCGCAGCCAAAAAATCGCTTCTGTCTGAGCGAGGTACGAGCGAGTTTTGCGATTTTGGCGAAGCAAGCCTTAGAAAAACAAGAAATTATTCGCCGGAACGGAAAAACAAGACCATTCACGAACCCACATTATCGTTAATACGCTGAACAGTTACGTCCTGTTTTTACATTTTAAGCCCTTCCAAAAATTGCTCCCATGCCTTGAGTGCCCGTTCAGCATACGCATCCCCGCGTTTCTTTTTGGGGAGCTTTTGGGGGAGTCTAGGAAAGAGGCCGAAGTTGACATTCATTGGCTGAAAATTTTTGGTTTCAGTGTTGGTGATGTGAGAGGTAAGTGCTCCGTGGGCAGTTTCAGCAGGTGGCACAAGCGGCTTTGCACCTGTTTCAAACCGGGCGGCGTTTATTCCCGCAAGCCAGCCCATTGCAGTTGACTCAACATAGCCCTCCACGCCACTTACCTGACCTGCAAGCAAGAGGCAGGGATATTTCTGTAACTGCAGCGTGGGTCTGATCACCTTTGGAGCACATACAAAGGTGTTGCGGTGGATGCTCCCAAGGCGCACAAATTCCGCATTTTCAAGCCCTGGTATCATGCGGAATATCCTCTCCTGCTCTTTCCATTTGAGTTTTGTCTGAAACCCAACCATGTTGTACATGGTGCCGTCAATATCTTCCTGTCTTAGCTGCACCACAGCCCAGGGCATCTCGCCGGTGGCAGGATCAACAAGCCCCACGGGTTTCATGGGGCCGTAGCGCAGGGTATCAAAACCGCGTTCTGCCATCACCTCAACCGGCAGGCAGCCTTCAAAGTATGCCGCCTTTTCAAACTCACGCAGGGGAACCTTTGCGCCATGGATTATCTCATTGATAAAGTCCTGGTACTGTTCCCTGTTCATGGGGCAGTTCAGGTAATCACCTTCTCCCGGTGGCTCATAGCGTGACTGCCTGAACACCACGGACATATCAATGGATTCTGCAAGGATCACAGGTGCAATGGCATCATAAAAGTAGAGATACTCTTCCCCGGTAAGGGCAGCCAGTGATGATGAGAGGGCATCAGAGGTGAGGGGGCCTGTTGCAATTACCGTGGTGTGACTGTCCATGCCCTCAGGTGGAATGTGTTCAACCTCATTGCGTCTTATCTCTATCAACGGGTGTTGGGAAAGTGCGTTGGTGATAAACTCTGAAAAACGCCTCCGGTCAACTGCCAGTGCCTTTCCTGCCGGCACCCGGTTTCTGTCTGCTGCCTCCATGATCAGTGAACCGGCACGGCGCATCTCCTCTTTGAGAAGCCCTACGGCGGAGTTAAGTGCATCCGAGCGGAGAGAGTTACTGCAGACAAGTTCGGCAAGCCCCTGCATCTTGTGTGCAGGAGAAAATTTCAGGGGCTTCATCTCGTGCAGGACAACCCTCACTCCGAGCCTTGATGCCTGCCATGCTGCCTCTGAGCCTGCAAGGCCGCCTCCAATGATGTTTATGCAGGGCTGTGCCGTCATGCTGACCTATGCGCCTTTGATGTCGTCCTTTGTAAACAGTGCAATAAGATCATATCCTGCCTTTTTCAGCAGCTCTCTTCCTCCCTCCTGCCTGTCAACCAGGGTTATCACATGGGATACCTTGAAGCCCTCCTGTTCGGTGCGGTCAATTGCCTTTATAAGGGTGCCGGCAGTTGTTACCACGTCCTCCACAAGGGCAACCGGGCTTCCCTGCTCTATGTTTGATTTCCCCTCAATCCATGAGCCTGTGCCATGCCCCTTTGGTTCCTTGCGTATGATGAATGCTGGCACCGGGTTTCCTTCAAGAAAGCTCACAACCGAGGCAGCGGTAACCAGGGGATCAGCCCCCAGGGTCATTCCCCCTATTGCCCGGAATTCTCCTGGAGCCTCTACAAGTGCCTGGTACATGAGCCTGCCGCAAAGATAGGCCCCTTCTGCAGAAAGTGTTGTCTGCTTGCAGTCTATATAAAAATCACTTTTCTTGCCTGATGTAAGTGTAAACGTGCCTTCACGGTATGAAAGCGTCCGTACCAGCTCTCTAAGCCGTTCCCATTCTTTTGATGGCATATTGAGGAATCCTTTCTTTTTTCTGTATATGCTTAGGGACACCGCATCTGCTGCATTGCAGGGGACTGGAAGTACAGGGAGTACGTCCTCGTCCCCTATGTCTTGCATTTGAAGCACCCTGTGAGCAGATACGTTGCGTGAAAAGGGTCTTTCCGTTATGAGAATTCATCCTGAAGGATGTGAACAGTTACCTTTTGAACCTAACAAGAAAGGCCCTGTTTAGCAAACAGGCATAATATTTATCAGAACGTATTTTACTTGCCTGGTATCTATTCAGCGTAGTAAATGGTCTTGTTTTGGAGTGACTATGAAGAATTTCGTAGTTTTTCTTGGTGAAGCGCAGCCATAAAATCGCGTCTGTCTGAGCGAGGCACGAGCGAATTTCGCGATTTTGGCGTAGCAAGCCTTAGAAAAACAAGAAATTATTCACCGGAACGGAAAAACAAGGCCATTTACGAACCATACTGTTAATACGCAGAACTGTTACCTTGCCTGTAGCCTCTGTGCGTGGTTTTATAGTCGAAAATCAATAAATTACTGCCATCACAGCTCAAATGTTGAACACTCAAGGTAAATGTCATGGAAAAAAGAGAATTTGAAAAGAATGCCCTTGAGGCAGCCATAAAAATAGCAATTATTGCGATCCTCGGAGTATGGACATACCAGATTGTTAAACCTTTCATAATGCCAATTATCTGGGGAACCATTATTGC
>WGBG01000153.1 GCA_015494395.1 Deltaproteobacteria bacterium | reverse complement strand
CGGGAGCGTAAAAACGGTAACAAGGCCTATTACATCTACAATCAGCACATCAACTACTCCAATGTATGCACCAATCTCTGCAAATTCTGCGCATTTGGCAAGGAAAAAGGGCACAGTGATGCCTATGAGATGTCAATAGACCAGGTATGCCAGAAGATAAAGGAACGCCTGGATGAGCCAATTACTGAGGTACACATTGTGGGTGGGCTCCATCCTGAACTGCCCTACAGTTATTATATTGACATGCTGCGGGAAATAAAAAAGGTGCGCCCAGACATCCATATACAGGCATTTACCTGTGTTGAAATTGCCCATCTGGCAAAACTGGGAGAGAAGAGCATTGAGGAATGTCTGAAAGAGCTGATGGATGCCGGCCTTGGCTCAATTCCCGGAGGAGGAGCCGAGGTCTTCAGCCCGCGGATTCGGGAAAGGCTTTGTCCTGACAAACTTCCCGGACTGGACTGGATTGAAGTTGCCAAAACCGCACACCGACTTGGGCTTAAATCAAATGCCACCATGCTCTACGGACATATTGAGACCCTGGAGGAACGCATAGAACACCTCGATGCCCTGAGACAGGCACAGGATGAAACCGGGGGATTCATGTGTTTCATTCCCCTGGCATTTCACCCCAAAAACACAGAGCTTGAAAGTGTTGCCCCCACAGGCGGTGTAGATGACCTTAAAAACATAGCTGTGTCCCGCCTTATGCTTGATAACTTTCCTCACATCAAGGCATACTGGGTGATGCTCGGTCCCAAAATTGCACAGATTGCCCTGTCATTCGGTGCAGACGATCTTGATGGGACCGTGCTTGAAGAAAAAATAACCCACATGGCAGGGGGAGAGACATCACAGGGCATGGCCCGCTCAGACATTGAGCACCTGATCCGTCAGGCAGGCAGGGAACCGGTTGAGCGGGATACGCTCTACAACGTAATTGCTCAAAGAGGCTGAAACATGCTTCAGGATATTGTGTCAAAGGTTCGAGACGGGGAACGTATCCCCCCTGCAGATGCCCTGAAACTCTACAATAAGGTAGATCTTAACACCCTGGGCCAGCTTGCAAACGAGACGCGTTTTCGGCTGCATCCGGAGCCTGTGATTACCTATGTAATTGACAGAAACATAAATTACACCAACAAGTGCATCTCAGGCTGTAAGTTCTGCGCCTACTTCTGTGCCCCTGATGACCCTTCAGGATACGTACTCAGCAGGGAGGAGTTTGAGAAAAAAATCAGGGAGACAAAAGCCCTTGGAGGCACCCAGGTGCTCCTTCAGGGTGGTCTTCACCCTGACCTGCCCCTGTCATTTTATGAAGACATGCTTGCCTTCATGAAGGAGATGGATATCCACTGCCACGCATTCTCGCCTCCTGAGGTGGTGCACTTTGCGTCCATATCAGGCCTTAGCGTTGAGGAAGTTCTGAGACGGCTCATTGATGCAGGGCTTGATTCCATTCCCGGAGGAGGGGCTGAGATACTTGTTGACAGGGTAAGAGAGCAGATCGCCCCGCGAAAGGCAACAACTGACCAGTGGCTTGAGGTGATGGAAAAGGCCCACAACCTTGGGCTTCGCACCACTGCTACAATGATGTTTGGCCATGTAGAGACTGTAGAGGATCGCATTGAGCACATGCAGCGGCTCCGTGAGCTGCAGGATCGAACCGGTGGCTTTACCGCCTTTATCCCCTGGCCATTTCAGCCTGGCAATACTGCAATAGACGTAAGGCCTGCCACCGGGCAGGAATACCTGCGAACCCTGGCAATTTCGCGGATCTTTCTTGATAACTTCCAGAATATACAGGCATCCTGGGTAACACAGGGGCCGAAGGTAGCACAGATCTCCCTTTTCTTCGGCGCCAATGACTTTGGAAGCACCATGATAGAGGAAAATGTCGTGGCTGCAGCCGGAGTCAGCCACCGCCTGTCAGAGGCAGAGATCAGGCGTATTGTTGAAGGTGCAGGCTTTACTCCAAGACAGAGGCTCATGGACTACACGTTTGCCTGATTCGGGGAAATAGTAAAATTTCGGCTCTTAATTCGGGCTATGCAGATAAACAAACAAGGCATTTTGCCTTCTTCAGTCCCCCTGCCGGACACTAATCTCAAATAATCCTTAAAATTAAAAGTAACTGTTCAGCGTATTGATGGTAATTGAGGTTAGTGAATGGCCTTGTTTTTCCATTCCGGTGAACAATTTCTTGTTTTTCTAAGGCTTGCTCCGCCAAAATCGCGAAACTCGCTCGTCCCTCACTCAGACAGACGCGATTTTTATGGCTGCGCTTCGCCAAGAAAAACTACGAAATTCTTCATAGTCACTCCAAAACAAGGCCATTCACTACGCTGAATAGATACAATTAAAAAACAATTAGTTATTTATATGACTATTCCATCCAAACCTGCCTTCTTTTTTAAATTTCAAAAAAATAGGATAAAAAAGGTAAAAACTGTTGACATAATACTTTTTATCAAGTAGGATTTATTATCAATAAATGAGCGGATCAAAGAGACCGCCTCCTGGAGACAACCAGAACCATGAGAATGACTTACCAGAGAGAAATAATCCTTGAAGAACTAAGGCGTGTTAAGAGCCATCCTACAGCAGATGAGCTTTACCTTATGGTGCGCCATCGAATGCCCAGGATAAGCAGGGCAACCGTGTACCGTAACCTGGAACAACTTTCAGAGGCAGGCATGGTTGTCAAGCTCATGGGCACGGGAAATCAGCGCCGATATGACGGCAACACGCAAAAACATACCCACATACACTGTATAAAATGCGGAAAGGTTGCTGACATCGCAGCACCCGAGGACATGGATGCCAGTTCTCTACCTGACATTCAGAATAGCTGCGGATACAAGGTACTTGGGAGACAGATCGAATATACAGGGATTTGCCCAGATTGTAACAACGGCAAGTCTACAGCATAGGAAATAGATAGCCTGTGACATTTCCATAAACGAATCAAGACAAATAATATTTGAAAAATTATTTCAATTCACATAAACTCGAAAGGAGGAAGCTTAAATGGCTTGTAAATGTAGCAGCAAAAAATCCACTGAAATAAAACTTACTGAAGAGCAGGAAAAGATCCTGCGCGCCCTTGCAGAGGCAAGTGAGCCCATTGCGTGCAAGGACATTTCGGCAGCAACCGACATCCCCTCAAAGGCCATAAGCTGCAGGATAAAGAGCCTTAAGAATAAGGGCCTTGTTGAAAGTCCTCAAAGGTGCAGATACCAGGCAACCGAGGCGGGTAAGCAGTTCATCTCCGCGTCGTGCTAAACGCACATTCCACCAGCTTATAAAATAGAGCCTGGCACATAACTCCCTGTGAGCCATAGAATATTTTGACCTTAACAAAAGAATTGACCAGCCATTTTAAACCTAGATTGAGCGATTGTCGGATTTGCTGCAGATCCGCGAAAGAGGAATTCCCATAATAGTCGGCTATATGGGGATTACTCTGACAAAGGAGATGCAGTAAATACGGCAATCCCGAAGGGTATCAAAACTGGAAAGCTATAATCGACATAACTCCTTTTAATTTCATTGAAAAAATAATTTTCCAGATTTTGAAACGCTCAATCTAAGTTAAATTTATCCTTATTAGGAGGTTGACATGAAATCAATTAAAGGAACCCGTACTGAGAAGAACATTCTCTCTGCATTTGCCGGGGAATCTCAGGCCCGTAACCGTTACACGTACTTTGCATCAAAGGCAAAGAAAGAGGGATACGTTCAGATCTCAGCCATCTTTCAGGAGACAGCAGACCAGGAAAAGGAACATGCCAAGCGTCTCTTCAAACTTCTTGAAGGTGGTGAGGTAGAAGTGACAGGTTCGTTTCCCGCAGGCACTATCGGCACCACTGAAGAGAATCTTCTGGCCTCGGCAGGAGGAGAAAATTACGAGCATACCGAGATGTATCCCTCATTTGCCAAAATAGCCAGAGAAGAGGGATTTGAAGAGATAGCCGTGATCTTTGAGGCAATAGCGGTTGCGGAAAAACAGCATGAGGCACGCTATCGTGCACTGGCAGAGAATATCAGGGCAGGACGGGTGTTTAAGCGGGATGAACCGGTGAAATGGCGCTGCCGCAACTGCGGCTACATCCATGAAGGCACAGAGGCACCTGAACGCTGTCCTGCTTGTGACCATCCAAAGGCGCACTTTGAGCTCCTTGGCGAAAACTGGTAGCAAACACCTGTTTAACATAAAACCATAAAACTGAACAACAGTTTCAAGACATAATAAAACTTAAAAAGTATCTATTCAGCGTGGTAAATGGTCTTGTTTTGGAGTGACTTTGAACAATTTCGTAGTTTTTCTTGGCGAAGCGAAGCCAAAAAAATCGCGTCTGTCTGAGCGAGGGACGAGCGAATTTCGCGATTTTGGCGTAGCAAGCCTTAGAAAAACAAGAAATTGTTCACCGGAACGGAAAAACAAAACTATTTACCAACTTTTATTAATAAGTATGCTGAACAGTTACCCTTAAAAACAAAGAAAGAAGGAGGTAATCAAAATGTGCAACCTAGTAACTAAACCGGCACCAGACTTCACTGCTCAGGCGGTTATGCCGGATAACTCCATGCAGGACCTGAGCCTTTCATCATACAAGGGCAAGTATGTGTGCCTGTTCTTCTACCCACTGGACTTCACCTTTGTATGTCCATCAGAGATTCTGGCATTCAACAAGGCACTTGATTCCTTCAAGGCAAAAAACTGCGAGGTCATAGGCGTATCCGTTGACTCACAGTTCACCCACTTTGCCTGGAAGCAGACACCTGTTGAAAAAGGCGGCATTGGCAACATTCAGTTCCCGCTGGTTGCAGACCTGAACAAAAAGATATCCCTCTCATACGGTGTTTTGCTTGAAGATATGGGTGTATCCCTGAGAGGTCTTTTTATCATTGACAAGGAGGGCATTATACGTCATGCGCTCATCAACGACCTTCCTCTTGGACGCAGCGTTGACGAAGCACTGAGGATTCTTGAGGCACTCCAGTTCCACGAAGAGCATGGCGAGGTATGCCCGGCAAACTGGAAGCCAGGCGAAGAGGCAATGAAGCCCACCGCTGAGGGTGTGGCAGAATACCTCTCAAAACACGCGTCATAGACCATTATTAAACTGGCTGGTGGCTTGTTCCTGGGGGATGCAGGTCGCCAGCCTCTAACTGAAGTTTTGATTTAAAGGAGATAATCATGAAGGGAAAGTTAAGGAGCATTTTTATCGTTATTGCCATATCAGTCTTTGTGGCAACGACTGCATCAGCAGCAGAGATGGGTAAATTCAAATATGAGGATTTCAAAAAACCGTCCAACTGCGGAATGTGCCACAAGGAGATATACCAGGAGTGGCAGCAGAGCATGATGTCACATTCATTTACCCACAAGTGGGACGAGGTGGAATATTTTGAACTTGCCCTGCCCCATTCAAAAAAGCTTGAAAAGGTTGCAGGGGTAAAGGCCGGATGCATTGCCTGTCACGGCCCTCTGGCGTTTCTCTCAGGTGACATCCCTCCCAAGAAACCCTCTGCAGGCACCAGGGCAAACGAGGGGGTAAGCTGTGAGATATGTCACAACATTACAGGCACCTCTGAGAAGATACCGTTCAACTTCAGCTTTAACATCAAGCCTGACAATGTTAAGAACGGCCCCAGGAAGGACTCAAAATCACCGGCTCACAAGACAAACTTTTCAGAGTTTACAAAAAGCCCTGAACTGTGTGCAACCTGCCATGACGAGCAGAGCCCATATGGAATGTGGGTAAAGAGCACATACCGCGAATGGACAGCAGGTCCATATGCGGAAGAGGGCGTGCGCTGTCAGGACTGCCACATGTATCATGCCCCGGGCAAGGCAGCTTACGGCGGCAAACAGAGAGAGGACCTTGCACACCACAACTTCCACGGCTCTCATGTTCCTGGCAAACTTGCAGGCGCCGTTGATGTAGCCCTTTATCCAAGCAAAAAGAGCGTATCAGCCGGTGACTCTCTGAATCTCAGGGCAGAGGTCTTTAATGGCAAGGTTGGACACATGATCCCTTCAGGCTCTGCAGAAGAGCGCATGCTCTGGCTCGAGGTGTGGGCAACAGATGCAAATGGACACAAATGGCCCATCCCTGTAACTCCCAAGGGCTTCCCCATGGAGGAGTACACCATCGCATCTGACGCCATGGCATACTTTGCAATCGGAGAAATCATGGACATCAAGGATTTCAAGGGCCTGAAGCGTGATGGAAATGTACCTGCCGGAGCAAGGATATTCCGTAAGCCCTTCTTTGATCCCAAGGGAAGGATGACGGTCTGCCAGTGGTACACTGCCGAAAATACCAAACTGGACTACCGCATTGGGCCAAGAGAGACCAAGATTGAAAATTACAAATGGGAGATCCCCAACGGCGCAGCCAAGGGCCCCATGAAGATTACTGCTAACCTCTACTACAGCCAGATTCCAAGCTCAGTTGGGGAATTCTTCAAACTTCCCGAAAGTGAGTATGCCCCGCTGCTGGTTAACAGTGCTGAAGTAGAGATTGAGATTAAATAGTAACTATAAAACTTTAAACCTGAACCGGTCATAAGCCTTTTCAGGGACAAACAGGCCGCCTGTCTTCCGGGCAGGCGGCACATAAACAGAGGAAGGAATTAGCCATGAAAAGACGTACGTTCTTAAAGGGACTCGCAGCAGGCTCGGCATTGGCAGTTGCATCCCAGACTGTCTTGACATCCACAGCCAGTGCAGATGACGATGATATAATCCATCATCTTCAAAACAGGGCCAATCCATCAACACTGGAAAAAAAGCACGTTCCAGCCATTGAGGCGCCCTCAAAGGTACAGAAGGATGTATGGTTTGATGTGAAGATCAAGGTTGGCTATCTGATTGAACATCCATCGAAGTTCAACCACTGGATCCAAAACATAGAACTGCTGGTGGATAACTACGATGTGGCAGAAACAGAATTTGAGACAGGCGGTGTATGCGGGCCTTACGCAACATTTCGTATCAAGCTTTCCGAAAACGCCGTACTCAAGGCACGGGCAAAGTGCAATCTGCATGGTGAGTGGGAAAGTGACCCTGTCAACATCACTGTAGCCTGATAAATTACCTGTTCAGGGCAGTGAACGGAAAAACAAGACCATTTACCAACCTTCATTAAACACGCTGAACAGTTACAAAAGGAGATAAACATGACCAAGAGACTGGAAATATACAAGTGCGATCTTTGTGGCAACATGGTTGAAATGATTCATTCAGGCAAGGGCGGTCTTGTCTGCTGCGGCCAGCCAATGCAGTTAATGGCTGAAAACAGCGTTGATGCCGCCAAGGAAAAACATGTGCCTGTAATTGAAAAGGTGGATAACGGTTACAAGGTAACTGTTGGAAGTGTGCCTCATCCAATGGAGGACAAACACTATATTGAGTGGATTGAACTTATAGCAGGTGACAGGGCATACAGGCAGTTTCTGAACCCGGGGGATGCTCCGGAAGCATTCTTCTGCGTTGATGCAGACTCGGTAACTGCCAGGGAATACTGTAACCTTCACGGAGTATGGAAAGGATAATTACGAAAAATGCTTAGCGAAAGAATGCAAAATGCCATTAACAAACAGATCAATGCTGAACTCTACTCATCTTATCTCTATCTTTCAATGGCCTCCTACTTTGAGTCCATTGACCTTGCTGGCTGTGCAAAGTGGATGTATGCCCAGACACAGGAAGAGATTGTCCATGCAATGAAAATGTATGACTATGTAAATGAGGCAGGCGGCAGGGTCATTCTGGATACCATTGAAAAACCGCAGGAGAGCTGGGATTCCCCACTGGCGGTGTTTGAGCACGCATACAAACACGAGCAGCTTGTAACAGGCCTTATAAATGACCTTATGAACCTTGCCATTGAGGAGAAGGACCATGCAACCCAGATATTTCTCCAGTGGTTTGTAAGTGAGCAGGTTGAGGAAGAGGCATCGGCAAGCGGCGTGGTTAACCGGCTTAAACTTGCCGGAGAGCAGGGACTTTTCATGGTTGACAAGGAACTTGGACAGCGCCAGCTTCCAATACCCATGCCCCAGGAAAAATAAAACCTGTCCGACAGTTGCTCAATCCAGGACATGCTCTTTAATTGCAAGAGTGCCAGGCATGAACAGACATTTCTTCTCCTGGCACCCAAACCCTTCAGCTACCCATTAACCAGATTTAGAGGAGAAAATATTATGGACAAGTACCGCTGCTCAATATGTGGATATATTTACGACCCTGAAGCCGGTGATTCATCATCAGGCATTCCTGCCGGCACAAGTTTTGACGACCTTCCAGACGACTGGAAATGCCCAATCTGCGGCGCAGACAAGGATCAGTTTGAAAAAGAGTAAATGTAACACCATCACGAGGAGAGAACGAGAATGCAGGTTACTGAAATTAAAAAAGACATCTACTGGGTAGGTGCAGTGGACTGGAATATTCGTGACTTCCACGGCTATTCCACATACAAGGGCACCACATACAATGCATTTCTGATGCTTGATGAAAAAAACGTGCTCTTTGACACGGTGAAACACAACTACAAGAGTGATCTTCTGCACCGGATCAGGACACTGATTGATCCTGAAAAGATAGATTATATCGTGGTTAACCATGTTGAGATGGACCACAGCGGCAGCCTCCCTGAGATTGTTGAAATAGTAAAGCCCGAGAAGATTATCTGCTCCAAGATGGGCAAAAAGAACCTGATTGATCACTTTCACAGGGAAGACTGGCCTTATCACGTTGTTGAGCCGGGGGAGACAATTTCCACAGGCAAGAACTCAATAACCTTTATTGAGACCAGGATGCTCCACTGGCCGGACAGCATGTTTTCCTACATTCCAGAGGAAAAACTGCTCATATCAAGTGATGCCTTTGGGCAGCACTTTGCCACAAGCGAAAGGTTTGACGATGAGGTCAATGAGACAGATCTCATGTACCAGGCTGCCAAGTACTATGCCAATATCCTGACTCTTTACTCTCCACTTGTAAGGAAACTGCTGAAGCAGGTTGAAGAGCTTGGCATTGATATTGACATGATAGCCCCTGATCACGGTATTATCTGGAAAAACCCAGGAAAGATTCTCCAGGCATATTCGGACTGGAGCCACCACAAGGGCTCAAACAAGGCACTTGTTATCTACGATACCATGTGGCACAGCACAGAGATGATGGCAAATGCAGTTGCTGACGGAATTCAAGCAGAAGGAGTAAGCGTAAAACTGCTGAACCTGCAACATAATCACCGCAGTGAGATCATGGCTGAAGTCCTGGATGCAAAGGCTATTGTGCTTGGCTGTCCTACCCTTAACAATGGACTTCTTCCGAGAATGGCCGGCTTCCTGATGTACATGAGAGGACTCAGACCAACAAACAAGGTCGGCGCAGCCTTTGGTTCCTTTGGCTGGAGTGGTGAGTCTGTCAAGCTTCTGAACAAGGCTATGGAAGAGATGAAGTTTGACATAATAGATGAAGGTATAAAGGTTAAATACGTTCCCAAACACGACACCCTCAAAGAGTGTGTTGAGCTTGGAAAGCGTGTAGGCAAGGCCGTAAAGAAGGCTCTTGCAGAACAGTAATCTGGATTAATTGAACCAATAAGGACGATACACAATGAAGATACTTGTTGACAGAAACGTAATTGAATTCACCCCGGAAAACCCGCAGGAGACAGCAGACCTTGAGGTAATGTGGAAGGTTGTTGTGGACTGCTACGGCGACAACAAAAAAATTGTGCCAATGGGCAATTTTGTGCCGGGTCACGACAAGGTAGCCAGGTTTCATATAGAAGGCATTCCTGGCGGCCAGACCACCTATTCAGAACACAAGGCAGAAGAAGACTGCACCTATTACTGTGCTATATGTAACAAATATAAAAACGTCAAATCAGGCGAGGCCATTCCACTCTGCTGCGGCAAAGAGATGGAGCCCCTTGACTGATCAAGGCTGGTGAACTGATTGAACCGTAGATTAAAAAGACAGATAATTGAAGCGCTTGACATGGACGGCGCTGATACTGTGCTTGCCGTGCTGGACAAAATACCTGCGCGGCAGGCAATAACGCCCCTTATCTCTGCCATCTATTCGCAAAATCCCCGGATTCGCTGGAATGCCATAACTGCCCTTGGAAAGACCATAGGCCGCATGGCATCTGAAGATGACATGGAACATGCACGTACCATTATGAGACGCCTGATCTGGAGTCTCAACGATGAATCGGGTGGCATCGGATGGGGAGCCCCTGAAACCATGGCTGAAGCAATGGTAAACCACCGCGGGCTTTACGAAGAGTATGCAAGGATTCTGCTCTCATACATCAGGGAAGACGGGAATTTTCTTGAGTATCCGCCGCTCAGGCGCGGGGCACTCTGGGGCATTGGACGCCTGGGCTATGCTGATCCTACCATTTTGAAGGAGATAGAAAGCCGGAAATATCTCAGGGATTATCTTGCAGACCAGGATACCCAGTCAAGGGGGCTTGCAGCCTGGGCACTGGGTGCCCTTGGTGAAGAGGAAGATATTCCAGCTCTTGAAAAACTGACAACCCAGGATGACCCTGTAGCGATCTTTTTACAAGGCCACTTAAAAAAAATTTCAGTTGGAGAAGTAGCCAGGGGTTCTATTGGATTATTATCGTCTTCACGGTCATGAACAGAGAAATTCTCCACTTCTCCTCTTTCGGCTTGACAATTCAAACCATGACATTATATAAAGGTGTTCCTGTTTTAAGGAGCTGACATATTCAGGGCCCATAGCTCAGTTGGTCAGAGCCACCGGCTCATAACCGGTTGGTCCCAGGTTCGAATCCTGGTGGGCCCAATTTTCTTACTTGTTATCTGTACCGCAATAACACTGCCTTGGGTTAACAAGCTCAAGCAGCAGATACATATAGGTACAAGGTCAGGGTATCAGGCGATGAATACAGAGGATAATCATTTTATCCCTTTGCAATTAGTTATATACGTGCAGATGCACGATTCATCTTACGTAAAGGTGCAGCCATAAAAGAGTGCTGCACCTTTTTTTATCGTGAAGCCGTCCAGACATGAAACAGTGTCCCAGTGTATCAGACATATGGAAGGCGCTTGAAGAATGGGCGCCAGCCTCCCTTGCCGAGGAATGGGATAACGTAGGCATACAGGTGGGTGATCCGCTAGCACGGGTCAAAAGGCTTGTAACTGCACTGGACGTAACCATTCCCCTTGTGGATTATGCTATTGAACAAAATGCAAACATGATCCTTACGCACCACCCTCTGATCTTCTCTCCCATTAAAAAACTCGATCTTTCAACCCCCATCCCAGCACTGATAGCACGGCTAATCAAAAAAGACATTGCCCTTGCATCTGCTCACACCAACCTTGATTCAGCACTTGATGGAGTCAGTGATGAACTCGTTTCCCTGTTAAACCTGAAGGAAGTAACCCCACTTGTACCATCTTCAGACAAAACAGAGACGTCCACAGGCCTTGGTCGAACAGGAATACTTCCTGAACCGCTCAAATTAAAAGAGGTAATAGACAGGATAATCAAGGGGCTTGATGTTCCGGGAGTATCTGCAGCCGGTGATCCGGATATGACTATACGAAAGATCGCTGTATGTGGTGGGTCAGGCTCAAGCCTGTGGCCTGAGTTTCTGAAATGCGGGGCTGACCTGTTTCTAACAGCCGAGATAAAACACAACATTTTCAGGGAGGCTGAAATGTTGGGGCTTGCGGTGATAGATGCCGGGCACTTTGCAACTGAATGGCCTGTAATACCGGCTCTCACAAAATTTATGCAGGACATTGCTGAAAAACGCGGGTGGAATCTGGAGGTTTTAATGCTGCGTGATCAGACAGCACCAGCCTCATGGTATTCATCATAACAGGATAACCTTGCAACTGAACTGGGTTAAGGCACTTCAAAAGTTTAAAGAACGATTTAGCACAATATTAAAAACAGCTTGTTTCAAATTTACGATATTCGCGAAGGAGAAAGAAATTGATATCTGAACTTACCCCCCTTATCAGACTCCAGGGTATTGATCTTGAAATCAGAAAGATACAGGAGAAGAAGGAAAAGCTCCCGGAAAGACTTGATGCGCTCCGGGAACGGGTTGCAGGTAAGGAGGCAGCCATTGAAGAGAAAAAGGAGAAGATTACCGAGCTTCGAAAACGCAAAATTGAGATTGAAGATGAGCTTGAGCTTGAAACAGAGCGCATGAAAAAATCACAGCAGAAGATGTCTGCTGTTCAGAACAACCGTGAATATCAGGCCCTGAACAAAGAGATCGAGGAGATAAAGAAGGCCAACAAGACCAGGGAAGACGAACTCCTTGAGCTAATGGAAGAGATGAAAAAACTCGAAGAGGCCATTGCCGAGAGCGAAAAGGAGCTTGAGACTGACCGCAAGGAAGCAGCGGCAGAGGAGACGCACATAAACGAGATTGCGGAAAATCTTGACAGGAAGATAAACGATCTTAATACAGAAGCAGAGGCGGTTGCTGCAGAAGTAAAGCCTGACCTCCTTGCCAGGTACCGCTTCCTTGCGGAAAAACGCCAGGGCCTTGTTATCGCAGCCGTCAGTGACGGGGTTTGCAGCGCATGTAACATGAATATTCCGCCCCAGATGTTCAATGAACTTCTGAGAGATGAGAGAATGATGACATGCCCATCGTGTCAGCGCATGATTTATGCCCTTAAAACTGACTGACTCATTTCTGACCAGCAAAATTCCGGTTCAATAATTTGCTTCAAGCCATACCAGTCCAAGTTCAGGAGGCAGCGGGTGATCGCTGCAGGGTTAACCCTGCAGAGGAAAGTCCGGGCCACACAGGGCAGGATGGTCCGTAACGCGGACCGGGGGTGACCCCAGGGAAAGTGCCACAGAAAACAGACCGCCTTCAGGCCAAAGGCCTGCGGGTAAGGGTGAAAAGGCGGGGTAAGAGCCCACCGGCTGCCGTGGTGACACGGCAGGCCTGGTAAACCCCATCCGTGGCAAGACCAAATAGGGAAGCGTTTGAGGGCTGCCCGTCCGAAGCTTCCGGGTAGGTTGCAAGAGGTACCGGGCAACCGGTATCCATAGATGAATGATCACCACCCTGCATCTGCAGGGTACAGAACCCGGCTTATAACTGCCTCCTGTTTTTTCCACAAAAACTGCACGCTTATTCATACATCAGCCGGCTCCATAAATGCTTTTCATCTTGACAAGTTTATCCAGCATCCCGAAATATCTGTTCCACGGCCCATAAAAATTTTAATTTCTTACTCTTTTTCAAATTGCCAGCACGTTGCAAGCATGGCACTCTATTTGCTTAATTATTCCATATTCAAACCAGTTAATTGACTTATGATTATAAAGACTTATGTTCAGAACTCATGAATAACTTCCTGATTGTTATGGAAAACAATGAAAAACAGTGGAAAAGTTGAAGGAAAGGGAAAAAAGATGATAAATAAAATCTGTATCATACTCTTCATGTGCTGCATCATATATCCCATTTGCCTGAATGCAAAAAGTCACGCTTCAGATGTATTGTTTCTAGGGCCGGACTACACGCCCAACAATGGAGATGAATTCAGTATAAATTTAATTGCAAAAACAGACATACCCGAAATGCTTACATGGAGCTGCAAGGTGGTATTCAATGCCAGTCTGGTAACCCTTACCACAAGAACCGGCTTAATGGAGATAAGGCATAAAAATGGAATAATTGATTATACAAATGCAATTGTCGGCATGCAGGCAGGTGACGTTTTGCTGCAACTGGATTTCAAAGCACTTAATCCTGGCCAAGACTTCTTTGGTGTGTTTGGATGCACTTACAGGGACATGTCAGGTGGCGGTGAACTACCACTTAACTACGACCTCATCATTCCAACTGTTATACAGGGTTACTGGACATACTACGGGAATTTTGACAACGATACTGATATAGATGGTGAAGATTTATACATGCTAGTTGCAGTCTTCCCAGGCACAGAATCATCTGACACCAAAACCCAAACCGACTTGTTTGATCTTAACCAAGATGGAAAAATAGACTGGCAGGATCTTGCCGTCTTTGCTTCAAGTTTCGGTGCAGATGACATAAAATAATTCAATTTCGAAAACTCTTCAATTAGGAGAAAACCATGTCCATTACACCGGTTGATATCCTGGAATATAAAAACTCCAACAAAAAAATCACCATGCTCACTGCGTATGACTACAGCATGGCAAGGATGATTGATGCAGCTGGCACAGATATCATCCTTGTAGGGGATTCACTTGGAATGGTGGTATTGGGATATGATTCAACGGTTCCGGTAACAGTGGAGGAAATGCTGCACCACTGCAGGGCCGTTTCAAGAGGCACCAAAAATGCCCTGCTTGTAGGCGACATGCCTTTCATGTCCTACCAGGTATCAAAAAAAGAGGCTGTCAGAAATGCAGGCAGGTTCATTAAAGAGGCAGGCTGTGATGCAGTGAAACTTGAGGGTGGAAAGGAGATGGCAGCCACCATTTCCCGTATAGTCAAGGCAGGCATACCGGTAATGGGACATATCGGACTTACCCCCCAGACAGCTACTGCCCTGGGGGGATACAAGGTGCAGGGAAAGGACCTTGAGAGTGCCAAAAAACTGCTTAAAGATGCAGAGGCCGTTGCTGATTCAGGGGCATTTGCCATTGTGCTGGAGTGTGTACCCGATACCATTGCAAAACTCATAACAGAAAAGCTCACCATTCCCACAATAGGTATTGGAGCCGGGGTCTGGTGTGATGGCCAGGTACTGGTTACCCACGACCTTGTAGGCATGTTTGACAAATTCTGCCCATCCTTTGTAAAGCAGTACACAAAACTCTCAGATGAGATAACCGGGGCCATAAAAACATTTATCCAGGAGGTGAATTCTGGAGACTTCCCGGACAAAGACCACAGCTTCGCTGGTGATGAGGAGATGGCTAAAAGACTTTCTTAAAAGCGATTGCTCAATAGGGATTACGACGTATTCCCAGTTTATAAAGCACAGGAGAGAGTAGAAGCTCAAAAAGGGCAAAGAGGAGTACTGTTACAGCCACATCCAGCCATGTCATGCCCAGCCGCTGCTTAAGGACAAGAAGTGGAAGCAGGGATTCCACACCCTGGTCAAGCCCAGGCGCCCTTGCCCCGCTTTTAAGATCAAGCCTTCGCTTGAAAAAACTTGCCGTCAGGTCCCCTGTCATGGACAAAAGGGCAAGCAGGAATCCTGTCTCAGCTCCATAAGTAGTTAATGACCCAGCAAGTGCTGTACCCGTCAATGAGGCAGCAATACCCCGCCATGTCTTGTGACTGCCAAACAGACGGCGCCCATCTATCCAGCATGCGCCCCCATCCACTGGCCACTCCCACCTGGTTCCCAAAAGCTTTCTGGCAAAAATCGGAAGGCTGTTGGCACACCCCAGAAGAATCAGAACGATGGCTATTTTTTTCAGGGACAACAGATCAGCCATTTCAGATTTTATGGGCTATTACGCCTCATAACCACAAGATAACGTCTCTGCCTTTGAACAGGCGTAAAATCCTTAATCGCCTGAGCAGACCATCCTGCCTCTGATAGCGCTGCTCCTGCCTCATCCATCTCACGTTTTCCCTCTGGCCCCTTCATTGCAACCACTATAGTATCCGCCCCGCTAAACTCCTGAGCCATGCTTAAAAGGTCTGTGATACTGCCTACAGCCTGACTCACCACCAAGTCGAAAGTTGTTATCCCGCCTGGACACATGGGTGCTGCCCCCTCTCCTGCTCTGCCTTGGATTGCCCAAACATCTTCAAGCCCAAGCCCTGCAATGACAGCCTGCAGAAAAGAAATACGTTTTCTCCTGGCATCAAGCAGACAGACTTTCAGATCAGGTTTAAGAATCTTGAGGATAAGGCCTGGAATCCCTGCGCCAGTTCCTATATCAATGACAGAACTGACCTCTTCAGGAAGCCATCTGCCTAACACCAGGGTGTCTCCAAGGTGTTTTTTAATCATGTCACCAGGTGACCTTAAGCCCGTAAGATTAAGCCTCCGGTTCCAGAGATACAGTTCCTGGAAATAGGCAGAGAGGGCAGGAATGGCATGCCCATACCTCTCAAGCCCCCCTGACTCTTTAAGATAAGAGGCTATCCCTGCCTCAATATCCTTCTGGCTCTGGTTCTGGTTCGTATGAAAGGTTTCCAAAGGATGACAGTTTCGAGATAAATGCAAGGTGAACAACACCGGTGGGGCCGTTTCGCTGTTTTCCAACGATAATTTCAGCCTTGCCGCGGTTGGGATTATCCTCAGCCTTATTATAGACCTCATCACGATAGATAAACATTATAACATCGGCATCCTGCTCAATGGCGCCGGACTCCCTGAGGTCTGACATCTGCGGGCGCTTGTTGGGACGGTCTTCCACCTTGCGGTTTAACTGGGAAAGTGCAATTACAGGGACGTTAAGCTCCTTTGCCATTGCCTTGAGGGAGCGGGAAATCTCAGAGATCTCCTGCTCTCTGCGCTCCACATTGTGTCTGCCACGCATGAGTTGCAAATAATCAACCACCACAAGCCCAAGGCCCTGCTCTACCTGGAGCCTGCGTGCCTTTGCCCGCATTTCAAGGATGGGAAGCGCAGGGGTATCATCAATGAATATCTTTGCCTCGGCAAGCATACCGGCAGCAGCAGTAATTCTGGGCCAGTCCTCTTCAGACAGAAATCCGGTTCTGACCCTCTGTGCATCAATACGCGCCTCGGAACACAGCATTCTCAGGGCAAGCTGTTCCCGTGACATCTCAAGGGAAAAGAACGCCACTGGCACCCCGCCGCTAATTGCCGCATGCTGTACGATATTCAGGGCAAAAGCGGTTTTACCCATACTTGGACGGCCTGCGATGATGATAAGGTCAGATGGCTGAAAACCTGCGGTAAGCTTGTCAAGGTCATCAAAACCGGAGGGGATTCCGGTGACCATCTCCTTGCGCTCAAAGAGGGATTCTATCTTCTTTATGCTGGATGTAAGGACACCCCGGATAGGATGAAAGGATTTTTTTAGCTTCTGCTGGGATATTTCGAAGATAGAGGATTCGGCATCTGCAAGTATGTCATCCACATCCCCGCCTGAATCTTCATAGCACCTGCCGGCAATCTCTGCGGATGCCTGGATGAGTTTTCTGAGAAGCGACTTGTCCCGTACTATCCTGGCATAATACTCTATATTTGCCGCAAAGGGCATTATATCCGCAAGTTCTGCCAGATAGCTTGCCCCCCCAACGGCCTCAAGCTTGCCGGTGGAGAGCAGGGCGTTATGCACAGTTACTAGATCCCTTGGCTCATTCCGGTCAAACAGATTCAGTATGGCAGAGTAAATTATACCATGCGCCTCTTTATAAAAATCAGAGGGCTGAACCAGCTCAATTACCCGGGGCAGTGCTGTCTCATCAACCAGAAGGCCGCCCAGGAGGTTCTGTTCAGCTTCAATATTCTGGGGAGGAACCCGGAAGCTTGAGTGACCTGGACCACTTTTCTTAAATGCGGTAACGGGCATTGTCCAACGTGAAATCAGATGCAGAGCGCCTTGAGACGCAGATGCAGAAGAGAAAACCAGTCAGGAGCAAATCCAGCCTGGTCTGACAGATTTAAACCCAGATTGAGCGTTTCAAAATCTGAAAAATTATTTTATCAATGAAATTAAAAGGAGTTATGTCGATTATAGCTTTCCAGTTTTGAAACCCTTCTGGATTGCCGTATTTACTGCATCTCCTTTGTCAGAGGAATCCCCATATAGCCGACTATTATGGGAATTCCTCTTTCGCGGATATGCATCACATCCGACAATCGCTCAATCTAGGTTAAAGGGCCTTGGTCTGTCTGGATCAGCAGGCAGGAAGCCCTCTTTCATCAAAATGTGACAAAAACAGCCTTTACTGACAGCAGCCTGAATCCTGCGCTCAGGCCTCCTCTGCCTCCTCGGGTACCACCTTGACCTTCAGAGTGGCTGTAACTTCAGGAGCAAGCTTCACCGGCACATCATATTCACCTGTTGCCTTGATTGCCTCAGGAAGCTGGATCTTCTTCCTGTCAATCTCATAACCCTTTTCTGCCACAACCTTTGCAATATCCATGCTGGTTACAGAGCCGTAAAGCTTGTCATCTTCACCAACACGCACCGGTATGGTTATATCAAGTGATTCAAGTTGGTTGGCAAGTGCCTTGTACTCTTCACGCTGCTTTGCTGCCCGGGCAAGTATGGCTGCACGCCTGCGCTCCATCAGGGCAACATTCTTCTTCTCTGCTATTATTGCTTTTCCCTTGGGAAGCAGGTAGTTCCGGGCATATCCATCAGCCACATTTACTATATCACCTGCACTTCCAAGAGAGGAAATTGTCTCATTGAGTATTATTTCCATTTTTAAACCTCCCGGTATAAAACCTGTATAAAAAAACTGATCCGGCAACTTCCCAGCCAATATCTGATTATGAAAGGCTGATGCCTTACTGCATCGTAACTGCTCAGCGTATTCACCTTGATAAGATTTTTAAATGGTCTTGTTTTTCCGTTCCGGAGAATAATTTCTTGTTTTTTTAAGGCTTGCTAGCCAAAATCGCGAAACTCGCTCGTTTCTCGCTCAAACAGACGCGATTTTGTGGCTGCGCTTCGCCAAGAAAAACTACGAAATTCTTCAAAGTCACTCCAAAACAAGACCATTTAACATTCTGATTTAACATTCTGAATAGATACACTGCATCAAAATCATCAATTGCCGTTTTCCTCAGGCAAGGCAAATCTTTTTCTGAAATCCACATACACATCTGCAAGACCAAGCCCTGTCAGCACAAGCAAGCCATACCACTGAAGACCGATGAGTATCCATGTTGTCCACCTTATCCAGGTGGGCACACTGAAACGCTCCATTAAATACTGGGCAACTGACAGGCCAGCCACAAGGAATATAACGCTTACGGCAAGAAGCGCATTCTCACCTATCATACTGTACAGGGAATGGCCTGTGAAACAGGCGCCTCCTGCCAAAATCCAGGGCCAGACAAGCCATTCCGGCATTCTCCAGGAAGAAAACCTGCTGAAAGGTGAATCCTTCAAAGCCTGTCTGGAAACACACTTTGCACAGAGCAGTACATTAAAAAAGGCCGTAAACACCATACTGCTCATTACGATGCCAGGGAAAAATCTTATTATGGTTTCCTTGACCTGCTGAAAAAGCAGCATCATCTCGGGTGTGACACTGCCTGCTCCGGCACCAGAGGCATACGCTTTGAAGCTTGCATCAAACTCATCTGCAAGACTGGCAAGAAGCGACCTGTACGTTTCAGCCACATCAGTGCCGCTTGCAATGAGAAAACCTGCCATGGTGGTAACGCACAGAAATACTACACACTGCAGGAACACCAGTGGAGCATCCATCTTCCGTCTGAGCCCCATGAGCATAACCAGCAAGGTGCCTATGCTCTGTATCATCCACATTGCCGCATCCGGCCTTCCTGTGCTGAAAGCCATTACCGAACCGGCAATGAAGATGGCTCCCAGATATGCCAGGGCCTGTGCAAAAACGCTGCTGTACAGTATGCAGGCAGCAACTCCGGGCACAAAGAGCAGCATTATGGATTGCACTCCCGGGGCTGCCACTGGCAACAGTAAAAGGGCGGCACATATAATCAGCCTTACTGTATTGCCGTGCCTGCCTGGTGGAGTTTGGATGTTATGTGTCCGGTGCTGGGCCAAGGCCTGCTAACGCCTTGGAGGTCGTCTCTCAAGGGCGTGATCAGACGTAAAGGGTATCAGGGCCATGATACGTGCGTTTTTAATGGCAGTGGTAAGCTTCCTCTGGTGCTTGGCACAGGTACCAGTGATTCGTCTTGGCAATATCTTGCCATGCTCAGTAATAAAATGGCGCAGAAGATCCGCGTCTTTGTAATCCATAACAAGGTTCTTGTCTGCACAGAACCTGCATACTTTGCGTCTTACATAAACCCGGCGTCTTTTCATTGGTCTGCTTGGTCTCTGCATTTTACCTATTCCTTCCCTTCATCTTGGCCTGCATCTGCAGTTTCGTTTGCGGTATCGGCTGATTCTTCTGCAGTCTCGCCGGATTCAGCCTCAGCGGCCTCCTGAGCAGCCTTTGCCTCTGCCTCCTGCTTTGCACGTTCAAGCACAGCAGGGTCAAAGGTGTCATCCTTCTTGATGGTCACAAACTTCATCAGTGACTCATCAAGGCGCATGTTACGGGTAAGCTCCTGAATTGTGGATGCAGGTGCAGCATATTCCATGCACACATACCAGCCCTGGGTCTGTTTCTGTACCCTGTAGGCAAGTTTCCTCAGTGGCCATGGATCGACTTTGACAATCTGGCCGCCGTCGTCTGTTATGATTTTCTGGAGTTTGTCAGCACGCTCCTGCCTCTCCTCATCGTTGAGGTCAGGGTGGAGCAGGTATAGTGTTTCGTAGTGGCGCAGTTTCATTGCAGCCTCCCTTCGGTCATTTTCTCTGGCCTGGGGCATGCCTCATAGACAGTTCTGCCCCAGACAAGGAGGAATTTATAAGACGGATACTTTTACCTTGAGGGCAGGCAAGCGTCAAGATTTTTTCTGTCCGACTGAATTGTTTTTAAGCCTTCCCTTGCGTCTTGCCTGCTACCTAAATAGTGCTTAATTTTTACATAAACTTCTCAAACCTAAATTGAGCGATTGTCGGATTTGCTGCAGATCCGCGAAAGAGGAATTCCCATAATAGTCGGCTATATGGGGATTCCTCTGACAAAGGAGATGCAGTAAATATGGCAATCCAGAAGGGTTTCAAAATCTGGAAAGCTATAATCGACATAACTCCTTTTAATTTCATTGCAAAAATAATTTTCCAGATTTTGAAACGCTCAATCTAGGTCAAATATATCAAGGAGACTATCATACATGCCTGTATTTAAAATAAAAGTGCACAACGGGCTGGAACAGTTAAAGCAGCACGCCCGTTTCATACTGGATGACATGACACGGATGTCAGATGCGCTGACATTAAAGGGCACAGGTTGGATACCTTCTGTTGACCTTTACGAAAATACCGAGGCAGTCTTCCTTGTGGCAGATGCCGCAGGGGTTGACAGGAAAACGCTTAGCATCACCCTGGAAGGGGGCCTGTTGTGCCTTTCAGGGGTAAGGCACTGCCCATGTGATATCAGTGGTAAATACTACCATATTCTGGAGATAGAGTACGGCGCATTTGAAAGAATCATACGAATACCCCATGAAGTTGAGGCAGACAGCATCGAGGCACGCTATGAAGACGGGCTTCTGCTCATTGTAATGCCCAAGAAAAAAAACATGCCTGTAAAAATAGATGTATCGTAACGTATCGTGAAGTAGCCTGGAGGCTGAGAAAATCAATTGGCTGATGAGCAGAATAAGATGAAATGCATAATCGCTACTTTTTTTGAACAAACCATTATACGCTGATTTGACATGAAAAATGCTGAGAAAGATAACTCAGACAGCAGGCATGAAAAAACAAGATAATGAAAAGAGGTTCAGATATGAATATGGATATAAAAGAAAGCCGTAACAGCAACGGCCAGACACCTGAAAATATGCCTGGAGACCATAACTCTCCTGATTCTCAGAAAAATGGGGGCAGTGATCTCCTTAATACTGTCAAGGAGATAGCCATACTTCCCAGCAAGGATATGGTGCTCTTTCCCCACATGGTGGTTCCCTGGATCATTGAACCGCCCCATCTTGTAAAAATGATTGACGATGCACTGGCAACTGACCGGACTGTTGCAGTGTTTGCTGAACGCGGGAAAGAGGGCAAGGATGACAGTGAACAGCAGGGTCCGCCAGAGCTCCATGACATGGGAACAGTGGGGCTGATACTTCGCATGGCCAAGAATGATGAGGGGCACGCAAAGCTCATCATCCAGGGCGTAACAAGGGCAAGGCTCAAGGAAATTACCGCTGTTGAGCCTTATATAAAGGCACGGGTTGAGCCTGTTCACGACATAATGCGTGAAGGCCCTGAGGTTCAGGCCCTTGTGGTAAACGTGCGCCAGACATTTTCCCACATACTAGAGCTTTCCCCCAACCTTCCCAACGAACTGATAAACGTGGTGATGGGGATTGAAGATCCGGGAGTGCTGGCAGACATTACCATAAGCCATCTTAACATTCCACTTGAGGAGAGACAGCGCGTACTTGAAATCCTTGATATCAGGGACAGGCTGGAATCTGCGCTTAAAATCCTCTCCCAGCAGCTTGAGATGCTTGAGCTGGGACACAAGATACAGAGCGAGGTAAGAAGCCAGGTTGACAAGAGCCAGAAAGAGTTCTTCCTCAGGGAGCAGATGAAAGCCATACAGAAAGAGCTCGGTGATACCGGCGAAGGGCCTGACGAGATTGAAGAGCTCAGGCAAAAACTGAAGGAGGCAGAGCTTCCGGAAGAGGCAATGAAGGAGGCAGAGCGGGAGCTTGAGAGACTCTCACGTATGCACCCTTCATCGCCTGAGTATTCTGTTGCAAGGACATACATAGAGTGGATGACCGAAATGCCCTGGAACAAGTACACCAGGGAGAGAATAAGCCTTAAAAAGGCGGAGCGTATCCTGAACAAGGACCATTATGACCTTGAAAAGATAAAAAAGCGCATACTTGAGTATATTGCAGTAAGAAAACTCAAACCCGATGCCAAAGGTCCCATCCTCTGTTTTGCAGGCCCTCCGGGTACGGGTAAAACATCCCTTGGCCGCTCCATTGCCAGGGCACTTGGACGAAAATTCCACAGAATCGCCCTGGGCGGTGTCAGGGATGAGGCAGAGATCCGGGGGCACAGGCGTACCTACATTGGCGCAATGCCTGGAAGAATAATCCAGGGCATAAGGAAAACCGGTGTGAAAAACCCTGTGCTGATGCTTGATGAAATTGACAAGCTTGGAACTGACTTCAGGGGAGATCCGGCATCAGCACTGCTTGAGGTGCTGGACCCTGAACAGAATTCCACCTTTACAGACAACTACCTGGGAGTGGAATTTGACCTCTCAAGTGTGATATTTCTGGCAACAGCCAATATGATAGACACCATCCCGTCTCCCCTGCTTGACAGGATGGAGGTGCTTGAACTTAGTGGATACACACTTGAGGAGAAGGTCGAAATTGCCAGGAAATATCTCTTCCCAAGGCAGCTTGAGGAAAATGGTCTGACAAGAAAGAACCTTACAATTACCCGGAAGGCAATTGAGAGGATCATCTCCGACTACACCAGAGAGGCTGGTGTCAGGAACCTTGAACGGCAGCTTGCAGCAGTGTGCAGGGCTGTTGCAAGGGAGGTTGCCGCAGGCAATACCGAAAAGGTAAATGTCGGAGTAAAGAACCTGGAAGAGTATCTTGGCAAGCCCAGATTCTTCAAGGAAACTGCTGAAAGAACCGGCATCCCGGGGGTGGCAACAGGGCTTGCCTGGACACCTGCAGGCGGAGAGATACTCTTTATAGAGGCCACAGACATGGCTGGAAACGGCAAGCTGACCCTTACCGGAAAGCTTGGCGATGTAATGAAGGAATCAGCCCAGACAGCCTTGAGCCTTGTACGCTCCAGGGCCGAGGCACTTGGAATTGATGAAGAAAAATTCAAAAAACGGGACATCCATGTTCACGTGCCATCAGGTGCCATACCAAAAGACGGGCCATCCGCAGGTGTTGCCCTTACCATTGCCCTGATCTCACTTTTAACCGGAAAGCCAGTGCGGCCTGATGTGGCAATGACCGGGGAGATCACCCTGAGGGGGCTGGTTCTGCCTGTTGGCGGAATCAAGGAAAAGGTGCTTGCCGCTGCAAATGCCGGAATTGAAGAGGTGCTTATCCCTGCAAGAAACTCCAGGGATATTGAAGACCTGCCTGAAAATGTACGTGACAAACTGAAATTTCATTTTATCAAACGTATAGACCAGGCAATTGATATTGTATTCAAAACGTAGGGGCAGAAAATCTTCTGCCCCTGTGGTTACATTGTCACCACCAATTCAGGCAGCGGCGTTTGATGCGGGGGCAAGTTCCGCCATCATATCATTGACCATTTCAACAAGCTGAAGAATCTTGAATGGCTTGGCAAGATATGGCACTCCTGTCTCTTCAAGAAAGCTGCTGGTGGCAGAATCAAAGGTTACACCTGTAGTGTATATGATGCGCTCCAAATATTGGGGATATCCGGTTTTGAGCATATCATAAAGTTCAATACCGTCCAGAAGAGGCATCTTTATATCTGAAATTATCAGGTCATAATCCTTTACCTTTAGACGGTTCAGGGCTTCCCTGCCATTGTTTACCACGTCCAGCTCAAAATCATCCCTGAAGAGCTCCCGCAGCAGTTTTCTTATCTCAGGTTCATCGTCAATTACTAGTATTGAGCCTCTACTTTTTTGATAAGTGGAAGGGGTTTCGTCATGACCCTGCGCTGAGAAAGGTTCTATCACCTCCATTTCAGGGCATGCCGGCAAAGTTATTACAAACGTGGTACCATCACTTCCGCTGTGCATTGTTATATCGCCGTCATGGCTGGTAATGATTCCATGGCAGATACTTAGGCCAAGGCCTGTGCCTCCCTGCTCCTCTTTTGTGGTAAAAAATGGGGTAAACACCCTCTCTCTTATTTCCTGAGGTATGCCCTTTCCGGTATCACTTACCTTGATAACCACGTTGTTATCTGCCCCAAGTGTCTGCACGGTAAGCTCGCCACTATCTCCCATGGCCTCAAAACCGTTCTTGAATAGATTTACAAGAACCTGCTCAATCTGTGCAGAATCCACCTTTACAGGATAAATATCCGGCTGAAGCTTCTTAACTACCCGTATCCTAGTTGTGGCAAAACTTGACTGCACCATGGTAAGGGAAGAGTCAACGATCCTGTTTATGTCAATGAGTTTCTTCCTGGGTTTTTCCTTCCTTGCAAAGGTGAGAAGTGATTGCACAATCTTTCTGGCACCAAGGGCTGCATTGTGAACAGCGGTCATCTTGGTCTGTGATCTCTCATCCTGCACCTCGTTACGAAGGAGCTCCACAAAACCCAGGATGGGAGTAAGCTTGTTATTGAGTTCATGGGCGATACCCGCCACCATCTCGCCCATTAAAGCCAGCTTTTCTGCCTTCACCAGGCGATCCCACAATACATCCCTTTCAGTTATCTCCCTTGCTATACCGACAAGCAAATCCCTCCGTTCACTGCCATGTGCAATGCTTAGCTTGACATCGACCGGGATCTCATTTCCACTTCGATCCGTAAACACAAGATCATCATGCCACGTCCCTATTTCTGCGCTTTCAAATGCATCGAATGCCTTTGCAACTTTTGCGTCAGAATTGGCAAGATCTGAAAACTCCTTGCCTTTAAGTTCTGCTGTGGAGAATCCTACCATGGATGCCATTGCATTATTGGTATAGACTATCTTGCCACCTTCAAGCACAAAATAGCCGTCCTTGAGGTCGTCTATCAACGCCCTGTACTTCTCCCTCTCAAGGCCTATTGCCTCCTCCATGTACATTTTTTCAAGGACGCTGTTTATTGAATGCAGGAGCATGTCAAAATTAAACGGTTTAGTTACGTAATCGTGTGCTCCAAGACGCAACGCCTTTATTGCAGAATCAGTGCTGGCCTGACCTGTGATGCAGATTACCTTTGTCTTCCTGCAATACTCGGTGCAGTACTTGAGGACATCCAGGCCATTACCGTCAGGAAGCACAAGATCAGTGATCACCACATCAAAAAACAGGCTGTCCAAAATCTCCAGTGCTTCCTTGACAGTGCCCACTGTTACAACCTCAAAGCCTTCAAGCTCCAGAAGTTTTGCAAGGCTCAGGCGCATATTTGACTCATCGTCAAGCACCAGCAATCTACTTTTAATTTCATTCATTTCCTAATAACCCTTGTCTCCCACTACTGGCAAAATCACTCTAAACCTTGCCCCGGCCCCCTGCTTTGATTCAACTTCCATGCTCCCGCCTGCAGCCTTTACCAGTCCATAACATACCGAAAGTCCCAGACCGGAATTCTGCTTTCCCTTTGTAGTAACAAAAGGCTCAAAAAGCCGTTCTTCAAGACCACTTGGAATGCCAGGGCCATTATCTTCCACCTCGATAACCACCTGCCTGCCAGCTTTCTCTTCCCTGATACAAGCCCTGACCATCACTTTACCAGAAGACTCAAGCGCCTCCTGCGCGTTTTTAAGCAAATTCACCAAAATCTGCCTGATATTTTCCTCAGACATCCTCACAGGCGGCAGCTCCTCATCAATTTCAAATGTGAGACTGATCCCCTTTTCCTGAAATGTCTTGTCAAAGAGAAGCCCCACGGCCTTAATGGCGGATTGCACATAGCCGCCTTCCCCTTCTTCTGTCTGCTTTGGTGGCGTACCATATTTTGCAAAATGTCTAAGTTCCTCAATTATTGATGCAACCCTGTCTATCTCTGAATCTATGGCATCAAGAGTCTCACCATCAACAGTACCTGCCTCAAGCTCCCTGCGTAGGATAGCTATAAAATTTTTAATAATTCCAAGGGGATTATTAACTTCATGGGCCACTTGGCGGGCAAATTCACCTATTCCCTCTAGTCTTTCTGCCTGAACTAGCTGTCTCTGGGCCTCTTCAAGCTCCCTAACACGCTTTTCAAGCTCCTTTTCCAATAATTCTGCACGTTCCCGCCTCTCTTTGTCAAGGAGATACGATGCGGTAATATCCTCAAGCACAAGGATAATACCAGATGCCCCTGAACCACACATCTCTATGCCCCTCATCCTAAGCCAAAATACCCCCCTATCATTTCTAAACTTCAGGGTTACAGGCTGCGCCCTACCTTGCGATGAAACAGTAGCAAAAAAATCTCTGGACTCATCATCAAGCCCCAAGTATTGCCATATATCAACTTCCTGTAATTCTTGAGAAGAGGAAAGGCCAAACAGTTCAGAAGCAGCCGGATTAGCAAAAAAGACCTTACCTGATTCATTGACAATCAGTACTGCCATGGGCAGAGCGGTAATAACAGCGGCATTAAGGCGCCTTTCTCTATCGTAGAGCTTTCTGTAATGAAAACTTTGGGATACTGCATAAAACTGGCGTACCAGAAGCATGAGGATATTCACTTCATCAGAAACCAACGCCCACTTTTCTTGCGAAATACCCAGGAGAAGCATACCAGTTTTTTCCTTGACCGTTCCTACCGGTACCACCAGGAAGGGACTCTCCATAAAGTTTCGCACCTGAAGTTCCAGTGCACTGGGCTCTTTTGATGTGAAAAATTCAGACCAATGTAAAGGAAGTCCCTTTTCCAACACCTCAGAAAAGATAGAATCGTCCCTTAGAGATATGCTGATCAGATGCGCCCTATGGGCATGTTTCATCCCCCTTGCCATTCTCCCCCTGAGCCTTCCATTACTATCTAGGTTTGCAAATAGTATGGTATCAGGATCAAAAAAAAGTAAGATGCCCTGGACAAGCTGGTCAAACAGGGAATCTGGATCTGGGGCTGTTGCCATTTTCTCTACACAGCCGGTAATGACAGCATGGTCAAAGGCATGCTTCTTAACCTGCCTTTTTTCTTCTCCCTCTCCGCTTCTTATCTTTTCGACCACATGTCCATGACCTGCCTCAGCAATCTCAACCCCCATTGCAGAGGCAATCTCGGTCAGTTGCTCTTGATAAATATCGGTCAATTCTTCAAAAAAAGCCGGATTCACATCAAAAAAATCTGCAAATAACTGCCTTGATTCCTGATGACTGATATCATCCGGCACAGCGGAGGCATTAGCAAGATAGTGTGCAAGTCGATCTGAAATATGGACAATCTTAACCAACACCAGGGAGTCCTTGATCTCACGTTCACTTGCATGATGATATCTCACAGCATCAGCAAGCATTGGATCAAGTCTCCAGCATTCAAGGAGATCAGCCCCGAGGTTTGCATGATCAACTCCTGCAAACCTCTGCTCCGCACTAAGGACGGTGTGCCCTGAACGAACATTTTGCACAGTAACCGGCTTATGCCCATCAGTTTGATCTGAATAGGCATCAAGCAGCACCAACTGGCCAATATCATGGAGCAGGCCTGCGAGAAAGGCATCATCCGGCTGATCAAATCCGATTTTTTTCGCAATGAATCTGGAACAGATGGCTGTAAGGATGCTATGGGTCCAGAACTCAGCCATTGAAAAATTGTCTGTACTGGCTGTATGGGAGAAAGAGTTTTGAATTGAGACTGTAACTGCAAGGCACTGAACAGCCTTTAATCCCATTTTAATCAAAGCGGAAGAAATTGAAGAAACCTGAACACCTCCGGAATATAGAGGCGAATTAGCAAGCCTTAATATCTGGGCTGCCAATGCAGGATCAGAGCTCGCCAGTGCAGAGAGATGGGACATGGACACATCGTCGTCCATCGATGCCTCAAGCAGTTGCATGACCGCATGAGGAAGTGCTGGAAGGGCAAACCCCTCCTTTGACTTTGAGCAATTCATGGCTCTGTTTCTCTCTACTACCGTGGCAAACCCTTATCTATATATTTTCTTCTTAAGAAAACTCAGGCAAATAAGCCATTTAATACTTAGCTAAGAAAAAGTTTAGATTAAACAAACATATTTGTAAAGCAGGATTTCTTATATTTTTGATTAATTCTATCAAATGTATCCTGAATGAAATCACAATATTGTACTCTGTTAAAAGTACTCTGTTAAAATATAAAATTTGAGTTTACAATATTTATTCGGATATTCAGGTATTTTTCTAAAACAGTTTTTTGTGTGGAAAGTATCTAAGAAAATATCCCTTTTACAAAAAACGCCAGATTTCCATTTCAGCCGTAATGATTTAGAATGAAGAATCATGGATACAAGCATTATCTGCGTTACCACGTTATGCGGCAGAATTGAGCCCTCTGGAATTGGTTCAGCTCTTGACCGTGCCAGACTTGAAGAGGCCCGGGCAAACACAGGGGCAAGCCTTCTTGGGGCAGGATCACTGCGAAAAAGTGACCCTGAGATGAGGGGACCACAAGGCATAATACCAGAAACAAGGATCAGGGCGCTGATAACAGAAACCGGGAATATACCCACAGAACGAAAGATATTTTACTCTGGTCCCAGACCAATTATCTTTACATCCAGCAGAGGCTTGCACAGGCTTATCAGAATAATACCGGCTTCAATGGCAGAAGTCGTCCCCGTTCCTCACCACCAAAGCGGTGGGCTTTCTCTGAGGCACATACAGAAAGTACTGAGGGACAGAGGTGTAAAAAACATGCTTATTGAAGGAGGAGGCAAGCTTAACTACACTGCTATCAAACAGAATGTTGTAAACGAGATCCTCCTTACTCTTTCCCCCAGAATTACAGGAAAAAGCAGCAGACAGGCATTTGTCTCAGGAGAAGATGACCTTGGAGATCCCTTTATAAACTTTGACCTTATTGAGTGCAGACATATCCATAAAACCCATGAACTGTTTCTTACTTACAGACGCAGAACGCAAGTGCAGGCTCCATAAGCAAGGATAGTAAGCCATGATGAACGCCACAGAAAGACAGGAAGTTGCAATACTGTACTCAGGAGGGAGCGATTCTCTTGCCCTTTTTGCCCTTGCCTACCTTGGACGCCACCCGGCATTTCCCAGGTGCAGAAGAATCCATCTTCTTCACATGCTTAATGGCATGAGCAGATTCCACCACTTTCCCAAACAGCGTTATGAGGTGGCATCAAAAATACTTGATAAGCAGACACCTGTTTACGGTGATTCACCCCGGGCAGAAACCCAGCTCCTGGAACTTGACTGCGGAAGACTGTGGCAGGGGTTATGGCTTGATTCCTATGAGGAGCTTATGCCAATATTTAACGGCAAAAACCTGGTATGTGTGGCATGCAAACTGGCAATGCACGCCCGCGCAATTCTTTACTGCGTTCGGCACCTGGTTCCTCTGCTTTACGCGGGCTATGCAAAAAAACAGAGTTTCTATCCTGAACAGCGGCCTGTTTTTATGGACCGGGTAGCAGAACTCTCCCAGGAATTTGGGATCTCTACCCAGTTCCCACTTTATGAAGAATTTGACTCGGAAGACGTCTCTCGCCATTTTCTGGAAGATACGGGTCTTCCGTCAACTGGTGGAGGGGAACGCAAATGCCTGTTCTGTCAGACACTTTCAACAGCAGAAGAGGATGATATTGCAGCCTACCTGGACCACATGATTCCCAGGGTGAAACAGTACATTGAGTTGAAGCTTGCCGGTCAGCTCAAGGACGCTGCCGCATGTTTTCCTCCTGGCAACAAAACTGCATAAATGGATATCACATGTATCATCCCGGTTCTTAACCGGAGTCAGCTTGTGTTGGAGGCAATCAAGAGTGTGCTGAAGCAAGAGTGCCGCCATGATATTGAAATAATAGTGGTTGATGATGGCTCAACCGACGGCACACCTGAGGCGGTCCGGGCATCATTTCCGGAAGTCAGGGTTATAGAAACAAGAGGCAGCCTTGGCCCAGGGAGGGCAAGAAATATCGGGGCAGAACATGCATCAGGCAATGTACTAATGTTTCTGGACTCTGATGACCAGTGGCTGCCTCATCACGCTGAAACTTTATACAGCATGCTTACAGAAGACACCGGTGTTTCCTATGGCATAACCCACACAACAGACAGCAGTTCAGGAGAGGCGTTTCTGATACCGGATGACGATTCGGCTCCTTCAGGCAAGTGCCGCAGCCACCTTCTAAGGTGGTGTTTTCTGGTTCCATCTGCTGTTGCCGTCAGGTCAGAGGCCTTTCATAAAGCAGGAGGATTCCCGCACATGTGGTTTGGAGAAGACTGGATGTTCTTTATGAGACTCAGCAGAACATCTGAATTCGCATTTGAACCGCAGATTATAACAAAACGCCTGCTTCACAGGGAAAGCCTCTGTGCATCAGAAAACATAAGAGCAAAAATCGCAGCAATGCTGAAATCCTTTTACAGGGAAGCACTTGAGGAGTCTGATCAGGCAGCGTATCAGCGTTTTTTAACCCTTTACAGGCATGCCACCTCAGCAGGAGAACAATGGAATACAGTTCAGGACTGGTACATGAGTTTAAGAAAGCACGGCCTGGTTTAAGGCAGGAGATCTCAACCGAGAAGCATGACATTGCCCTTGGAGGAGGCAGTGATGTGCCTGCCCAGAAACCGGCATTTCAACTGGAACTTGATGAGGTGGGGATCTGCTCCAAGAAGGTGTGGATCCTTCTCCCCCAGGGCCGCATGGGGTTTGACGCAGAGATAACGGTGAACCTGTCTCCTGAGCTAAGGGGAATCCACATGTCGCGGATGGAACAGGCAATCTCTGAACTTTATTCCAACCGATTCACGGATCTGAGGCACTATGCACAAAAACTTGCCTCAACCGTTCTTTTCATGCAGGATGGAGACAAAAGCCGCGTGCGCCTCAAGGGGAGTGTGCCCCATCTCTGGCAGGCATGCGCAAGCAGGCATGTCTCGGTTGACTCTGTTGAAATAAGCGCTGACGCCTGTGCCAGGCGACAAGAAGACAACATAACTGTAAGCACAGAAATCGGGCTCTGTATAAATCACATAACTGCATGCCCCTGCACCCAGGTTTATACAGAGGAGCTGTTTGGGAAAAACACCTCTCCGTCTCCCATGCCTACACACTCCCAGCGCTCATCAACAAGGCTTCAGGTTGAAGTTTGCCGAAACGCTGTATCATACAGTGATCTCCTAAACTGTCTGGTTAACGCCCTTAACATCACCCAGGACCTGCTCAAGAGGCCTGATGAGGCAGAAGTTGTATTAAAATCACATTACAGGCCGCAGTTTGCTGAAGATGCAGTGAGAAATGTGGCTGCAACATTTGCTGAGCTTTACGGGCATCTCCTTGAGCAAGATGCAAAAATACGCATTGAATCCCTTAGCCTTGAGAGTATCCATTCACACGATGTTATCTGTCGTCTGAACACCACTGCAGGAAAATTAAGGGAGATAGTTGAACCATGATTCCTCCTTCACTGAAAAACTACCTACCGAAATGGGCAGAGGGCCTGAACAGGCCCAATGCCCTTACAATTGCAGGCTCAGACTCTGGCGGCGGGGCTGGCATCCAGCAGGACATAAGGGTTTTTGGCGCACTTGATGTATTTGCATCCAGTGTGATAACTGCGCTTACTGCCCAGAATTCCCACGGTGTTAAGGCAGTGATGGCAGTTGATCCTGATTTTGTCAGAGCCCAGCTGCTGGCAGTCATGGATGATATTGAGCCCAGGTTTATAAAAACAGGAATGCTGGTAAATGAAGCTGTAACCGCAACCGTAATAGGCATTCTTGCAGGTCATCCAGGAATTGTACTGGTAGTTGACACTGTAATGCTTTCAAAAAACGGTAAGGTACTCCTTGACGATGAAGGGGTACAGGCAATGCGGCTTATGCTCTTTCCCCTGGCAGCACTAATCACCCCTAACATCCCGGAGGCAGAGGCATTAACCGGGTTGAAGATAAAATCCATGGTGGAGATGGAAACCGCAGCAAAGAGGCTTCATGAAGAGTCTGCCGGAGCGGCTGTGCTTGTAAAAGGAGGCCATCTTCCAGGCCCTGAAACAGTTGACTGTCTGGTGCATGAGGGCAAGACAATACACTTCAGCTCAAAGCGCATTGATACCCCGCACACCCACGGCACAGGATGCACACTCTCTTCTGCCATTACAGCACTGCTTGCCTACGGCATTCCCCTGGAAGAGGCGTGTGAAAAGGGAATTGCCCTTACCAGAAAGGCCATTAAAAACGCTTTTCCAATGGGAGGTGGAACCGGGGTGCTGGACATATCTTGCTGGAAGGAAACAGATGTTGTCCAAGCAATACAACGAGGCAACGATGCTTAATATCGGGATTATCGGCACAGGTAAACATGGCTCACGTTATGCCAATCATGTGGTTAATGACATGCCTTCCATGCGTCTTTCAGCCATCTCAAGACGAAGTGAAGAAGCGGCAAGACAGGCAGAGCTCTGGAGATGCACCTGGCATAAAAATTGGCAGGACCTTGTGAAAGACCCTGATGTAGATGCCATTATATCTGTATTGCCGCCATGTTATAACCCTGCGGTTGCCGCTGAGTGCTGTGAATTCAAAAAACCACTTTTAATGGAAAAACCCCTTGCCATCACCTATGCTGATGCAAAACAGATAACCCAGAGATGTGATGCCAAAGGTATTCCCCTTACCGTTGCCCAGACCCTGAGATACAACAGTGTAATACAGGGGCTTAAGCACAACTTTAACATGCTTGGAAAATGTTTTTCATTCTCCCTGAACCAGCGGCTTGAGCCCTCAACCCTCTCCTGGCTTGAAGACCCTGAACTTGCAGGAGCCGGTGTGATACTCCATACGGCTGTACACCTGTTTGATGCCCTTAGATTTATAACAGGCTATGAGATTAGGCGAGTCAGGGCACTGAGCCGCAAGATATACAATCCGACCCTGGAAGACATTGTACTGATACAGGTGGAGTGCTCCAATGGGGTTTGCGGTCAGCTGGATACAAGCAAAATTACTCCTGCAAGGACTGGCAGATTTGAATTTGTAGGGGAACATGGAATACTCTGGGGAGACCAGATCTATGGCAAACTTTCATGGCTTGCGGGAACCAGAGAAACAAAACTTACCTGTTCTCCTCCAGGTCCTACAATTGTAACCCTTCTTGATGAATGGTATAATTTTTTGACAGGCAACCATAGCAATCCTGTTTCCGGAAAAGAAGGGGCTGCTGCTGTGCAGGCATGCGAGGCCTGCCTGCGGTCTGTCCAGTCCGGAAACTGGGAAGAGCTTTGATGACATCAAACAACTTCAAGGGAGGTATGTAAAAAATGAAGGTAGAGATCACCTACTGCATGAAGTGAAACTACAAACCAAGGGCCTCCAGGCTGGGGGAACTGCTCAAGGAAAAATTTAATGCTGACGTAGAACTTATAGGTGGCTCAGGAGGCATCTATGAGGTGGACGTAGATGGAAAAAACATATTTTCAAAGGCCAAGACCGGACGTTTCCCTGAAGACCATGAAATCTTGGATGCAATAAACAAGATCCTGGCTTAAGCATTCGCCAGATACACTATATATATTCCCTGAATTGAGCGTTTCAAAAGTTTGAAAAAATGATTTTTTGCGACATTAAAAGCAGTTACATCTATCATGCTGTTCAACTTTTGAAACCCTTCGGGATTGCCGTATTCACTGCATCTCTTTTGTCAGAGGAATTCCCATATAGCTGACTATTATGGAAATTCCTCTTTCGCGGATCTGCAGCAAATCCGACAATCGCTCAATCCAGGTATTCGTCTTTTGACATACTCAGCAACGAGATGGCAGCTATATAAGGTAACATCCCAGAGGAAGAATGCCTGAACTCAAACACTCATTGGCACGGCTCTACCTGGACGAAACCAAATTCAACAGGGAAACCATTTATTCCAGGCAGCGGCCACACATACTCCCGGCTGAGCCATTCAAGCGGTATCCCAAGGCTGAAAAGGTGCTGCTTCCACGAAAATGGGATGGAGAGGAGAACAACTTCTGGAGCATACTGCAACAGAGGCGAAGCCTTCGCAAATACTCTCCCAAATCCTGGTCAATCACAGATCTTGCACTGCTGCTATGGGCATGTCAGGGGGTTACTGCCCAGGCGGGACAGTTCTATCTCCGCACTGCCCCTTCAGCCGGCGCACTCTACCCAATAGAGACTTATGTGGCTGTAAACCGTATAAGGGACACTGAACCGGGCATTCTTCATTTTGACATAAAGGGCTTCCAGCTTGAAAGGCTCACCAGTAAAAATCCTGCACAGGCAGTTTCTGATGCAGCACTGGGCCAGGATTTTTTGTCCAGGGCACAGATTGTATTTATATGGAGTGCAGTGCTCAGGCGGAACATGGCAAAATACGGGCACAGAGGGCTCAGGTACATCTTCCTTGATGCAGGACACATCTGTCAGAATCTGTGCCTTGCAGCACAGGCACTTGGAGGAGGTGCCTGTCCTGTTGCTGCATTTTATGATGATGAGATGAACAACCTGCTTGGCATAGACGGCAAGGAGGAAACTGTAATTTACATGGCTGCAGCAGGGCTGAAACCGTAAAGCTGCAAGCAAAGAGCAGAGTGCGCACCCTACATGGGAAATCCGGGTAGTTATTGTTCCCCTGGCCACAGACAATCAACTCTCCAGCTTCCGCGCATCCTTAAGCTTGAGCTGAAGGGTACGCCTGCCATTCCACACATTTATCCCCGGCTCGCACGCAACCTCCAGCTCTTCCCAGGGAAGGTCAGCCTTGTCACCGTGTCCCCAGCCCACGATCTCAACACCTGAAACAGATGGCATGTGGTTAGAACTGCTGCCGTTATTTACAGGCTCAAGGATTACCTTCAAATGCCCTTTACCCATCGTCCTGACATGCCTTACCCTGAAACCGTGCAGAGCAAAAAGCGGTGCCCGGTACCCGGGCCCAAACGGTTCAAGCTGCTGGTATGTTTCAGCAAAGGAGGGATGGACAAGTTGTTCCACTGTAACTCTTGCATCAAGGCTCAGGGAGGGAACAAAGCCCACCTCCCTGACTTTTGCCGAGGAAATTTCAGCAAGCATCTGCTGAAACCGGCTGATATTTGAAACAGAGAGTTTCATCCCGGCAGCAGCCCGATGTCCTCCAAACCTCTCAAGGCACTCTCTGCACCCTGAAAGCAGGCTGTAAAGATCAAGTTCCTCCGGGGCACGACCTGAACCAACAGCCTCGTCCCCATCAACAGATAGCAGCACAACCGGTCTTGCCACCTTTTCCATTATCCTTGAAGCCACAATTCCCACAACCCCTTTGCGCCACTTATCAGAGGCAAGGACATAGGCATCCTGGCTTCCCATGTCCTGGACCATTGCAAGGGCATCGCGCAGGATAAGACGCTCCTCAGCCTGACGCTGGGTATTGAAGGCTTCAAGCTCCCTGGCTCTTGCCATTGCCTCCTTTTCATCATCTGTTACCAGGAGCCTGAAGGCTGTGCCTGCATGGTCCATACGGCCTGCGGCATTTATTCTTGGCCCAAGTCTGAAGGCAAGATGCATGGAGGAAACTGTGCCGGAGACAGATGACACACTCTTAAGTGCTGAAATCCCTGGCCTTGCCCCAACTGTTGCCACCTCAAGGCCTGAGCTTACAAGGATTCGGTTATCACCAAGTAGAGGCACCACGTCTGATACTGTGCCAAGGGCCACAATATCAAGGTATTTTTTCAGATTTGGCGCCGGGGTTTCATCAGTAAAAAAACCCTCTCTGTGAAGGAGGGTGCGAAGCGCCCTGACCAGACAGAAGGCAACCCCAACACCAGCAAGATGCTTGAAGGGAAAGGCACAGTCACCACGTTTTGGGTCAAGAACAGCAACTGCTTCAGGAAGACAGGAGCCTGGTTCATGATGATCTGTAATGATCACATCAATCCCCTGCTCCCTGGCATACTTAACCTCCTCAAGGGCTGTTATGCCGCAGTCAACAGTGATTATCAGGGAACAGCCCTGCTTTCCAAGCCTGTCTATACCGGTCCTGTTAAGACCGTAGCCATCGTTCTCCCTGTGAGGAGTATAAACTTCGGTTTTAACTCCGATCTCCTGAAAGAAAAGATACAGGAGCGCTGAAGCAGTGACTCCATCTGCATCATAATCACCAAATATACCTATTTTCTCCCCGGCGCTTATTGCAGCCCTTATACGCTCAAGGGCGCTATCCATATCTGCCATGACAAAGGGGTCAGACAGTTGAGAGAGCCTGGGGGTCAAATGTTCCAGGGCCTGATCAGGATCTGTTATGCCCCTCAAAACCAGGAAGGTGGCAAGGCCCTCAGGTATGCCTGTCTCCCTTGCAAGACCGGTTACAATATCATTATCAGCAGTGGCAACCTTCCACCTCTGTTTAAGAAGTAACGATGACATGACGGCAAGGTTAATGGTCTGCTTTGCAGGTGTCAACGCGGGATTGCAGCACAACCGGGAAACAGGGCAGCGGAGCAAGCCGGGGCATTTCAAATCCTGAACTTCTGCCCCAGTTTTGGTATGTGTATTTCAGTATTATGAAGTTCAGACCTCAGATCATCTGCCAGTGCAGCAGAGGACGCTGGCTCGCCATGAACCACAAATATCTTCTCAGGTTTTGCCCTCCTTGCAAAATCAAGCAGGTGTCTCCTGTCCGCATGGGCAGAAAATCCGTTAATTGTATAGACCCGTGCCCTGACTGATACTGGCTGACCGAATATCTTTACAGTATCGGCCCCATCTACAATCTTTCGTCCAAGGGATCCCTCTGCCTGATAGCCTACGATGACAAGTGTGGTTGATTCCTTCCACAGCAGATGCTTGAGATGGTGCTTGATTCTGCCTCCTGTCATCATGCCACTTCCAGCAAGCACAATCTTTGGTCCCTGGATCATGTGAATTGCCTTTGACTCGTCTGCCGTCTGGGTAAAGTGAAGGCCGGGAAACATGAACGGGGAATTCTGCTTACCCGCCCTGTCTGTAAATTCAAGACGGCAGTAATCACAGTACTTCTGATAAAGCCTGGTAATGTCTATGGCAAGGGGACTGTTCAAAAATACCGGGATATTGGCGGAAAGCTTTCCTGCACGCTTCATGTTTCCTATGTGAAAAAGAAGCTCCTGGGAACGCTCAAGGGCAAAGGTGGGGATAAGTACGGTTCCGCCTTTTTTGATAGTGCTTGTTATTGCCTCTTCAAGTTCCAGGACAGAATCTTCATAGGAGCGGTGTTCCCGGTTTCCATAGGTGGACTCCATTACCAGCACATCAATGGGCCGCTTCGGCCTTTCTGGGTCATTCACAAGGGGCCGGTCTCCATCTCCAAGATCACCGGTGAAAAGCAGTCTTTTGCGCCTGCCCTTTTTCCCTGGATAATCAAGATATACCTGTGCAGAACCCAGTATATGACCAGCCTCAACAGCATGAAACTGCACTGAAACCCCGTCTCCAAGCTCCACCTTCTCCTTCAACCTCACCGGCCTGTCAAAAAGGTCCATTGAGTAATAAACATCATCAAAGGTATAGAGCGGTTTTTCAGCCTTTATTCCTGCCCTGATAAGCCTTTTCTGCCGCCACAGGAATTCCTCCTTTAATATATGTGCAGAATCCATAAGGATAAAATGGGCAATATCCCTGGTGGGATAGGTGGTGAATATGTTACCCTTAAAACCCTGATTGGCGAGAATGGGAATTCTTCCACAATGATCAAGATGACCATGACTGAGGACAAGGGAGTGGATGTCCTGGGGATTAAAGCCAAAAGGCTTGTAATTAAGGCTTTCAACTGCCCAGGGCCCCTGAAAGGCACCTGCGTCAAGCAGTATCTTTCTGTCTCCAGTCTCCAAAAGGTGACATGAACCGGTTACTGTCCCTGCCGCACCATGAAATGATATTTCCGCCATCTTTGCCCCTTCCCTTCAACACACCGGACATGTGTGTTTTTTATCTTTCAAGACTGCTGAATGTTATGTTGTACATAACGTACAAATGTGCCCAGGCTATAAATAAAATACCAATGCGCATCGGTTTCATGATATTATTACTTCATACATCCGGACGTGGAAAGAGAGGAAAGAGACAATTCAGGACGTTTACAGCTTCAGTTCTTTCTAACTCATGAATTTTATAAGACAATGAACTATCTCAGAGAAAAAATCGAACAGCAGGAAAACGCAACTCTGTCTCAATTTGCAGAGCCCAGCAACAGGGCAATTCGCAAAAAAAATGAAGAGATCCTTGCCACTGACCACAGGAGCGCATTTTCCATTGATGCAGACAGGATTTTGCACTCCCTGGCATACACCCGCTACATTGACAAAACCCAGGTATTTTCCCTGATCCCCAACGACCACATCACCCACCGGGTGCTGCACGTACAGATAGTTTCCAGAATTTCCCGAAGCATAGGCCGTTTTCTTGGCCTTAATCTGGACCTCATAGAGGCAATAAGTCTTGGACACGACATTGGACACCCTCCCTTTGGACATGATGGAGAGACATTCCTTTCAAAGATCTGCAGAAGTTGCGGCATTGGCAACTTTGTTCACAGTTGTCAGGGGGTGCGCTTCCTTAAGGATGTTGAACGCAAGGGGCAGGGGCTTAACCTCACGCTGCAGGTGCTTGATGGCATCCTGTGCCATGATGGTGAGCGCCATCAGCAGTCCCTGAGCCCCAGACGGGGGAAAACCTTTGATGACCTGGAGCAGGAGCTGCAGAAAAAATCAGAAAAGCCCCACGTTGATTTTGTACCCACAACCCTTGAGGCATGTCTTGTCAGGATGTGTGACACAATAAGTTACATAGGAAGGGATATTGAAGATGCAATCAGGCTTGGACTGATAAAGAGGGATGAGATACCGGCAGAGTGCAGAAAGAGGCTTGGAGATACCAACGGGAAGATAGTTTACAACCTTGTGGAAGACCTTATTCAGTACAGCCAACAGGCAGACAGCATCTCCTTCAGCAATGAGGTGGCAGACCACCTCAAGCTGCTCAGAGATTTCAACATGGACAGGATTTACATGAATCCGCTGATAAAAACAGAGACAGCAAAGATTGAAAATCTGTTCAGCATGCTGTTTGAAAGGCTTGTTAACGACGTAAGACAGGGGAACAGAAAGAGCCCCATTGTAAGCAGCTACCTTGAGGGAATGGCACAGGGGTACATGGAAGCAACATCTGCAGAAGAGAAGGTCCGTGATTTTATTGCAGGCATGACCGATGCCTATTTCCTGCGGCTTGCAAGGGAGATGCTGCTTCCATCCACCCTGCCGGAAAGATTTGATGGCATAAAGAGCTGGACAGCCTGATTACAATCCTCTCCGTCCCAGAAGCGACACCATCACCTCAACCTCACCCCTGGGAGTGCCGGTGGCATCGGCTATTTCATCAATGGAACGCCCTTGGGCCCATAATTTTCGCACAGCTTCATTTGAGGCAGAACCTGATGCCTGATGTGGTTCCATTCTGGCCGACTCCTTTTCACTCCCGCCAGTGCCTGACTGCTCCATGATTTCCTGAATCTTTCCGGCAATGCGCTCATTTTTGGCCACGGTACGGTTCAACTGCTCACACAGTTCATGGCTCTCCTTAAGCGCCTTGAGCAGGGTTTCAAACTTGCCAGGATCAAAGCCGGAGATGCGCTTCAAAAGGAAAAGTACAATAAAAATAAGTACCAGATCCAGGACAATCTGAAGGATAGCAAAAATTACAGGCAGGGTAAGTGGAAGATTAAGGATACTGCCAAGTTCTGCGACTATCTGATCCATTATATATTTTTATCCTAAGACAGCCCCAGGCTGAAAGTCTAAAAAAAGCTGAACCGCGAAGAACGCAAAGGACGCAAAGAGAATTTATCTTTTCCCTGTAGGAGTGAACTTACAGGGAAGGTATAGCATACCTGGAATGGGTAAGTTGATATTAAATACTACATTAAATCCTGATATCAATGGAAGTCTGTCCATCCTGCCGTGATGCAGTGGGAGTTTTTGAAGCATCTTTTTTGGAACCGGCAGCCTTTGCACCTTTTGAGAGGGTTACAGTGTCTTTGAAATTTACCTTTTCCTGCTCCGAAGCATTTTTCTGCTCCCTCTCCTCCTGCTCCTCTCTCTCCCTGCCCCGGCGCCTCTCACCGGGCCTGCGGTACACCGTTGAGGGATGGGCATTAACAGATGCTGTGGGAGAGCTGTGAACAACCTGTTTTACACTGTCGTCGGCCATTACTTCAAGACGTATCCCATTAACCTTACGTCCTTGATCTCAAGTGGCGCAAGTTCCTTTTCAATACGCTTCTTAAGGGGACGCCTGTAGTTTAACAAAAACTCTCCCTTTGTACCAGGACCAACCTCAATCCCCTTAAGCTCCGTGTAAATAGCATCCCTCACCCAGGCCTCACGTTTTTTAAGCTCCTGTTTGGTCTTCATGTCAGGAACAACAAGCTCAACAGTAAGCTTGAAAAATACCAGCTCCCCCTGGCGCATTACCGGAATTATAAACGGAGCCAGATTAAAGGTCTCAACAGTTGCCTGCTTGGAATCATGTGGCACATCCTGCACTGCTGTCACCGCACTGGCTTGAGATCTGTTTAGGCCCTGTGCATCATCTCCCTTGTGAGGAGCTGCCATCCTTTGGGAAACCTCTCTGGATGATGCATCAATTTTTGAAACAGTCACAGCATCAGAGGGGGCTGAACTTAACATTCCCCACAGCACAAAAATACCGGCCACCAGCACGGCTGATGCAAGACCGCTTACAAACCAGGGGACCCAGGCAGGCACTGGAAAGGAAACAACAACCACATCGGCATCTTCGTTTTCTTCTCCAGTATCTGCAGAAGGCTCCGTCCCCTCTTCAGAAACCACTGTTTCACCCTGAGGGGCAACGGCACCTTCTGTCTCCCCCAGGGAAGGCTGAGCTTCTGTTTCAGCAGCAGGCGCTTCTGTTGACGCCTCTTTCTCTTCAGGCTTTGCCGCTCCAGGGCCGTATGGAACAGGCTCCTCGGGCTCATCATCAAACAGCGGTATATCATCGTCATCAGAATCGTCCCACAACTCATCATCAGAAAGGGAGATACCAAGATCGTCTCCGAAGGCATCGGTGTCTTCAGCACCCTGGGGCTTGTCACCAACTCCTTGCTCTGTGGCAGAATCAGTGCCCTCTGTCTTCTCTTCCACCTCAAGGCTTATATCTGCACCTTCTGGCTCAGGAGCAGGCTCTGATTCAGGAGCCGGCTCCTCAGCAGATTCGGCTGCGTCAACCTGCGAGGCAGGGCTGGCTGCCTCTTCTGCCTTAAGCTCTCCCAAAATCTCTTCTGCCTTGGAAAAATCTTCAGGCTCTTCCTGGGCAGTTTCAGGAATATCAGCCGCATCAGGCCCTGGGGATTGATCTGCGGCAGTTTCTGTTACATCACCAGGTACGTCTTCCAGGTCAATATCTGGTTCAGAATCTGATGCAGGTTCAGTGGCAGGCTGTTGATTAATATCCGGCTCAGGAACCGAATCTGAAGCCGGTTCTGACTGGGAATCAGGGGCTATTTCAGGCTCTGTTTCAGAGGCTGATTCAGCAGGTGCATCAACTGTGGATTCGTCATTTGAACCTGCATCATCAGAGGCAGCCTGTTCGTTTTTATGGGTTGAGGTGTCTTCAGATGCAGCATCAGGGGCGCCGGAGCTCTCGCCGGTTTCAGGAGAGGCATCCAGATCACCCAGCAGGCCTTCGTCAAAGAGGTCTATCTCGTCAAAATCATCAGAATCATCCAGTATCCCCCCAAGGGAATCTTCTGACGTTTCGCCTTCTGACAGGCCCTCCCCTGCTGTTACAGAATCAGCTTGATCTGCCTGCTGAGACTGCACATTCTCTTCTGAAGCGCTATTTTCCCGTTTCTCCGGCTGATCAGACACTTTATGCTACAATCTCCTGCAATAAACAAAATCGAAACCTGGGGCATTTGCGCCAGGGTCCAGGCATAATATCCTGCCTGGCGCATGCTCCCCAGTGATTACCCCACACTATTCAAATATCTTCTCTATTTTCTCACTCAATGTCTCTGGAGTAAAGGGCTTCACAATATAATTGCTGACCCTTGCCTTGACAGCTTCAACGATATTTTCCTTCTGCGCCTCGGCAGTTACCATAAGGAAGGGAATATCCTTGAGGTTGTCATCGGCCCTGACCTTTTTCAGAAGCTCAATCCCTGTCATCTTGGGCATATTCCAGTCTGATACTATAAAGTCAACAGGGTTTTTCTGAAGCATCTCCCAGGCCACTGAACCGTCATCGGCCTCCACAAAATTTTTGAAACCCAACTGAGAAAGAATATTTTTCACAATCCTGCGCATGGTGGCAAAATCATCGACGATCATAACCGTCATGTTATAGTCAATTGCCATTTTTACCTCCTGATATTTTTCTGTATTTTAAGATGATCTTCCGATGGTTCTTCAGGCTTTTAATTATCATCGGCATACAGAAAAAAAAGGTGAAGTATCAGACCAAAAACTTTACACGGAAAAAAACAGTCCGATTCACCGTGAATTGCTTACGCCCCGGAAAGGTTAACACTCAGATCACCATATCCCCGCCAAGCTCATCCTTGATAGAGCCTATATCCGCCCTGAGCCTCATCATTGCCATGGTGTGCATCTGTGAAATCCGGGACTCTGTGTACCCCATTATTTCCCCAATCTCACGCATGGTAAGCTGCTCATAGTAATAAAGTGATATTACCAGTTTCTCCTTGTCAGGAAGCCTCTTTATTGCTTCAACCAGTAACTCCTTGACCTCAGAGAGATTAAGCATCTCAAAGGGATCATGCTCTCCTTCATCGGCTATGAGGTCAAAAAGATCATCCTCATTACCCTCGGGCATCCTGCGCCTTATGACATCAATATCCAGGAACTGCACATTGCGTGTCTGATCAAGAAGCTTGAAGAACTCTGATATATCAAGGCCCATAGCCTCGGCTATCTCTTCATCTTCAGGAGGCCTGCCCAGTTGCCGCTCAAGTCTTCTGCACACCTTCTCTAGCTGGGTCGCCTTTTTTCTGATGGAGCGTGGCACCCAGTCCATGGCCCTTAGCTCATCAAGGATGGCACCACGTATCCTGAACTCGGCGTATGTCTTGAACTTGATCTTCTTGGTGTTATCAAACTTCTCAATGGCATCCATCAGGCCAATCACACCTGCACCCACCACGTCATCAGGTGTAATGTGAGAGGGAAGCCTCGAAGCAAGCCTGCTTGCCACATACTTTACCAGGGGAGAGTACCGGATAATCAGCTCTTCACGCCTCTCCGGCGTCAAGGGCTTTCCGTCTCCGAAAAACTCCTCGGTATAATCCTGTATTACCATCTTTTCCTGGTCAGTCATTTTCATATCCCCAGGAACTGCTTCCAGAAAAATTTTATATTGCCGCCGTCACTGCACTTGTCTTCAGTGTTCAGAATATTTTCAGCAACCTTTACAAACTGCTTTGCCGCCTTGGAATCGGGGTAGAGCTCAAGCACAGGACGCTGCTGCCTCACCGCCTTTGAGACAGAGCTGTCTTTCGGTATGTAGCCGATATATACCAACCGCAGCATACCAAGAAACCTGTCAGCCACAGCAGAAAGCTGTTTGAACACCTTACGCGCCTCCTGCTCATTCCTGACCCAGTTAACAAGAATCATGAAATCCTTTATATGGTATCTGCCTGAAAGGACCTTTATTAAGGCATAAGCGTCTGTAATGGATGTTGGCTCAGGGGTTACCACAACCACCCGCTGTCTTGCTGCAATATTGAAGTACAGCACGTTGTCAGCTATGCCTGCAGCGGTATCAATAAGCATGACCTCTGGCGGGGACTCAAGGCGTTCCATCTCGCTTAAGAGCGTAAGTTTTTCCCCTTCACTCAGATTTACCAGTTCAGGCACACCTGAACCTGAGGGAAGAATCTTGATTCCCCCAGGCCCTGTGACAAGAATCTCATCAAGGGTCTTTTCACCTGAGAACAGGTGCTTGATGGTGTATCTTGGCGAAAGGCCAAGGATTACATCCACATTGGCAAGACCAAGGTCTGCATCCAGTATCATAACCCTTTTACCGGAATTTGCTATGGCAAGGCCAATATTTGTCACAATGCTTGTCTTGCCAACACCTCCCTTGCCACTGCTGAAACACATGACACGGGGATCTGCAGCAGCACCAGGTCTGCTCTGGACCTGTGACATACCTTCTTCCGCCATTATATTATCTTTCCATTTCTTCAATGTCGCAGCCTGATTCATCTCTAACCCTCAACCATTGCGGTGTCTGCCACACTGCTTCCTGTTTTTCGGGGCGGAACTCTGTCACTTGTTCCCCTGAAATGGTCATCACCCCTTGCAAACAACAGTTCCATGACGTTACCACGGGTGGCATGCTTTATGTCTTCAGGAACCTTCTGACCGTCTGTGATGTATGAAAGCGGCAGCCTCCAGCCAAGCACCGGCGTACACAGTGCTCCAGGAGACAGTGTTTCGTCTGCCTTGCTGATTGTCCAGCCCTTCACAGGGAATCTACGGTAAGTCTTCACCGTGGCAGCCATGTCACTTGACCTGTAAGTTGCACATATAAATGCCATTGCCTTAAGACCCGGCACTGCATCAAACATCTTCTCAAGCTCTGTATGATGTTTTGAAGACCTGCTGTTCCTGCCAATTGTATCTACAAGGATAAAATCAAGCTCCCTGTTTTCAGAAAATATCTTCACAAGCTCTCCTGTGTTACTTGCTGCAGAAAACGGTATTTCCATTATATCGGCATATTTTTTCAACTGCTCAACCCCGCCAAGCCTGTACGTATCCACTGTTATGATATGACCTTGAAGACCATGCCGGAACTTGAGATGCGCTGCAATCTTGGCAAGGGTTGTGGTCTTTCCAACTCCGGTTGGCCCGATAAACGCCCACCAACGTGGCATTGAAGATGAATGAATAAGTTCGCCTGCGGCAATCATGCCGCTGCACTTCTTTCTGAGCCATGAATAGACCGCCCTGTGATTAACCGGTCTTCCGGCTGGATAGGATTTCAGAAATGCCGAAGCAAACCCTCGCTGAAGGTCAGGATCCATCTTCAGAAAATCAAACACCTCCTGCATTACCATCAGGGGATAGTGTGAGGAGGAGGGAATGGAAGAGGAAATAGCACCTGAGGCACCCAAAGAAAGACCACGCTGCCCGCCTGGAGAGACAGACAGGGTAATCTTTTCAACCATGTCCCTTAACTGCCTTATCTCTTCATGAAGGGCTGCTGTATTCTGGTCATCACCTGCCGTTTTCGCCATGGACTGGGGATTCTCACCGGATTCGGAAGGCTGCTGCAAGGCCGGCTCCATATTTTCACTTGAAGAAACCGGGGCAGTTTCATGATCAATGTCAAAATCCACAGCGGCTACCACCTCAACAACACTCATCAATGCCCCTGAGCCTGCATCCCGCACACGGCGCCTTGAGGTATTAAGGATAACAGCATCATCACCCAGTTCGGCCTTGACCATGGCAAGTGCCTCTGAGGCGTTATGTGCTCTGAACCGTCTTATGTTCATGGATATTCCCTCTTACTCCTTCAATCGCTCAATCCAGTTCCTTGTCATTTCTGCGCTTCAATATCCTGTTTTCACCTCACGACACCAATAGATTCAAGCCGGACGTTACCCGGGATTTCAGCATGAGACAGCACTGAAACATCAGGCAGGAACCGTTCAATAAGTTTGCTCAGATGCCGTCTTATTGCCGGATTTGTGAGGATTACCGCCTTAAAGCCCCTTACCGTTGCATCTTCAACCGCTGCCTGCACTGACTTTACTATCTGCTGGGCCTGGGCCGGATCAAGGGCAAGGAAACTTCCGTGTTCTGTCTGCTGAATACCGTTTCTCACAAGATCTTCCAGAGAAGGTTCCACTGTGATAACAGGAAGGACACCGTCTGGCGTGAGAAGCGGTTTCACTATTGCCCTTCCAAGTTTTTGACGCACATATTCAGTGAGTATATCAGGGTCTTTTGTCATTGCTGCGTAATCTGCAAGGGTCTCTGTGATGGTAAGCAGATCACGTATGGATATCTTCTCCCTTACCAGATTCTGAAGCACCTTCTGGATTACACCGAGGGAGAGGTTTTCCGTAACCTCCTCAACGGCCTTTGGACTGACCTTTGCCAGGGCATCAAGCAGGCGCTGCACCTCCTGCCTTCCAAGGAGTTCATCTGCATTACTCCGGATCACCTCGGCAAGATGAGTTGCCACAACAGTTGAAGGATCAACCACGGTGTATCCTGCCATTTGGGCATGCTCCTTCTGATCCTCGGTTATCCAGACCGCCGGAAGGCCAAAGGCAGGCTCAGTGGTTGGAATACCGTCTATTTCGCCTGTGGCATCCCCAGGGTTCATGGCAAGCAAGTGCCCCATCATTATCTCGCCTGATGCCACGTCTATGCCCTTGATAAGAATGGAGTACTGCCCTGGATTCATCTGAAGATTATCCCTCACATGAAGGGGAGGAACGATAAGGCCCATCTCCTGGGCAAACTGCCTTCGGATGGACCTGATACGCTCAAGGAGATCACCTCCCTGTTCCTCATCAACCAGTGGTATAAGCCCGTAACCCACCTCAAGCTCCAGCATGTCCATGGCGAGAAGCTGCTCAACCTCCTCGGTTGACCCTGCTTCAGGCGCCTCCTGAGCCGCCTCTGCCTCTTCCTCTTCAGGTTCCGGGCCCAGTATCTTTGACTCCTCCTTAAAGGCAAACCATGCAAGGGATGCAATGCCTGCAGAAAGCAGGGCAAATGGAGCCACAGGAAGACCAGGAACAAGGCCAAAGAGAAAGACCACCCCGGAGGTAACGGCAAGGGCCTGGGGCTGGCTTGCAAACTGCTTCAGAAACTCCCTGCCCATGCCTGCTGTTGATGCTGCACGGCTTACTAGGATACCTGCGGCAGTTGAGATAATCAGGGCAGGAATCTGGGATACAAGGCCGTCTCCAACAGTAAGCAGTGTATAACTCTGAGCCGCAGTGGATACCGGCATATCCTGCTGCAGGACACCTATAATAAAGCCACCTATTACGTTAATGGCCATTATGATAAGGCCGGCAATGGCCTCGCCACGCACAAACTTGCTGGCACCGTCCATTGCCCCGTAAAACTCGCTCTCCTTGGCAATTTCATCCCTGCGTCTTCTTGCCTCTGCCTCATCAATAAGACCGGCGTTCAGATCCGCATCTATTGCCATCTGCTTTCCAGGCATTGCATCAAGGGTAAACCTTGCGGCTACCTCTGCGATACGCCCGGAACCCTTGGTAATAACCACAAAGTTAATGATGACCAGGATGGCAAATACGATTCCACCTACCACAAAATTCCCACCAACCACAAACTCTCCAAACCCCATGATGATGTGGCCTGCGGCGTCAGGTCCCTCATGGCCGTGAAGGAGGATAAGCCTTGTTGAGGCAATATTAAGGGAGAGCCGGAACAGGGTGGTCAAGAGGAGCATTGAGGGAAAGACCGGAAAATCAAGAGGTTTTATCACATAAAGTGAAAGCAGAAATACAAGCAGTGAGACCGTGATGTTAAGGGCAAGGAACATGTCCAGGGCAGGAGATGGAAGAGGAAGCACCATAAGGAGCAGGATGCCCACAACTCCCACTGCGGCAATCAGATTACTGCTGTCTATCTGGATACCTTCAAAGAGATTTTCAGCAATAGTTGCCATTTATCATGCTCCTGTCCCTGATCTGCGGGATTTTCTGCGCAGGCTGTAAACGTGAGCAAGTACCTGTGCCACTGCCTGGTAAAGCTGTTCCGGTATGACCTTTCCCACCTCAACAAATTTATAAAGACTCTGGGCAAGGGGCTTGTTCTCGATCACAGGCACGCCATTTTCCCTGGCAATTTTGCGGATACGGTCTGCCACGTGGCCAGACCCCTTGGCTACCACCTTTGGTGCCTCCATGCTCGACGAGTCATATTTAAGTGCCACAGCCAGGTGAGTCGGGTTGGTGATGATAACATCAGCCTCAGGCACCTCAGCCATCATGCGCTTCATTGCCATCTCGCGCTGGATTGACCTGATCTTGGATTTGACCTGGGGATCACCCTCTGTCTGCTTGTGCTCCTCCTTGACCTCCTGTTTTGTCATCCTGAGATTCTTCTCAAAGTCCCACTTCTGGAACATGAAATCCAGGATGGCCAGAAATATCATTACCAGGCACACCTTCCAAAAAAGTGTGAAACTGACCTGGCCCACGTACGAGAGGATCATGCCCGGAGTCTGGTCAAGCAGGGGGACAAGGCGCGGCATCTGCGAGCTCATGGTATCCCACGCAATCCAGCCAACCACCACAAGCTTGAACAGGGATTTTCCAAACTCCATAAGGGACTGGGCTGAAAAAAGCCGCTTTATCCCCTCCAGAGGATTTAACTTGGAAAATTTGGGCACAATTGCCTCCCAGGCAAGGAGACTTCCCACCTGGAGGTAGTTTGAAAGGACTGCCACTGCAAACAGGACAAGAAACAGAGGAAGCAAGGTGACAGAAAGTTGACGCATGGCATATAGCCCCATGCCGGGCATGGCGTTTACCGTGATATTATGCGCCGCTGCCTCATGCAGGTAGTATTTGAGAATCCCGGTGAGGTGATGATAAAAAAACGCACTGCCCCAGTACAGGACAAAGACTCCTGTAAGGAGGACTGCAACAGAGGAAAGCTCTCTGCTCTTTGCGACCTGTCCCTTTTCGCGGGCCTCCTCCCGCTTCTTAGGGGTCGCCTGTTCAGTGCGTTCCTGAAAGGATTCTTCTGCCATAGATTATTCCTCAGCCTCCTGCCATTATCCTCATGGCAACGGGCAAGAACCTGAAACACCTGTCCAATGAACGGCCAAGCACCGGCCAGAAAAACTGCATGGAAAGCCCCATGAAAAATAGCCCCAGGGCTATGTTTATTCCAAAGCTTACTATGAGCATATTTATCTGGGGCACCATCTTGGCAAGTATCCCAAGGGCAACCTGTGAAAACAGGAGCACAACCATCACAGGCGCCAGCAGCTTGATTGAAAGAACAAACATATCCCTGCTCATCTCAAGCATAATCTCCATAAGGCCCGGTGCTGTGGCAAACCTGCCCGGTGAAAGAAGCTCAAAACTCTTATACAGGTATCGGATAATCACAAGATGGCCATCTGTTGCCAGAAAAAGGAGCAAGGCGATTACATAGGCAAAATGGGCAAGTATAGCAGACTGCGTCCCACTGGTTGGGTCCATTACGTTTGCAACACTGAATCCCATCTGTATGCTCACCATCTGCCCTGCTGTCTGAAGGCCTGCAAAGATCAGCCTCATCATAAGGGCAAGGGTCATACCTGCCATAAGTTCTGTGAATGCCAGCAGTAGATACCCCAGGGGTGATGACGGAAGCATGCTTGCGTTCCAAGGCACAATCGGCGTGAGTACCAGGGAAATCACAAGCACTATTGCCGCCTTTACCTGCATGGGAAGGGTGGTGCTGCTGAATACCGGCATCAGGAACAGGAGCGCTGCAACCCTGGTAAGCACCAGGCCAAACACAGCGTAATGTTCCATTATCCAGTTTAGCAGATCAGCATTAATCACAGGTATTCCCCCTGTTATTACCTTATATATTGAGGTATATGCAGTATGAGATTTCTTGTAAAATCAATTATTTTATTCATCATCCAGGGAAAGGCTACAAGAAGACCCACAAGAACTGCGATAATCTTCGGAACAAAGGTAAGGGTCATCTCCTGTATCTGGGTTACTGCCTGAAATATGCTCACCAGAAGCCCTACGCCAAGCCCAAGCCCCAGCATGGGAAGGCTTATCAGCAGAGTCAGTTCAATTGCGTCCCTGGCAAGGCCCACCACCATATCCTGGGTCATGTCATCAGCCTCCGGCAATAAAGCTCTTTACTATTGAGCCGGTAAGGATGTTCCAGCCATCAACCAGCACAAACAGCAGCAGTTTGAATGGCAGCGATATCATAACAGGCGGAAGCATCATCATACCCATTGAGAGAAGCACGCTTGCCACAACCATATCAATAATCAGAAACGGAATAAAAAGTATAAAACCAATCTGAAAGGCGGTTTTAAGCTCGCTTATCATAAAGGCCGGAATCAACACAGTGGTTGGTATATCATCCTGATTCTTGGGATCACTTATCTTTGCCATGCCTGCAAAGAGAGCAAGATCTGCCTCCCTGGTCTGGGCAAACATGAACTTTCTAACCGGCTTTTGCACCCTCTTAACAGCCTCCTTGAAGGATATCTCCTCATCAAGATAGGGCTGAATGGCGGTGTTGAATGCTGTCTTCCAGACAGGCGTCATGATGAAAAAGGTAAGGAACAGGGCAAGCCCTATGAGGATCTGGTTTGGTGGTGCCTGCTGGGTACCAACAGCCTGGCGCAGAAAGCCGAACACCACGATTATCCTGGTAAAGGAGGTCATCATCAGCAGGATGGAGGGGGCAAGGGAGAGGACTGTGAGAAGCCCTACAATTACAAGGCCTGTTGCCACCCTGTCAGGGCTTGTGGCATCCTCCATGCCAACTGTAACAGAGGGGAGGATAACTGCGTATGCCTCCTGAAATGAAAGGAGGATTATTACAAAAACCGCCCCTGACATCAGCAGGGACAAGCCTGTTTTATGCCCCTGATTCATGAGGTTTCTTTCCCTTTTCATCTTGTGGAAATAGCGTAGAGCTACCTGTTTCAATATCCCCGATATAATCAAAACCCTTTTCCGAGCTTGCAAGCACCAGGGTCCTCTCACCTACCCGCACCACACAGATGTGCCGCCGCGGAAGAATCATCCTTGTCTCAATTACCTCTATCAGCCCCTTTCCACTTGACTGGATCACAGAGCCCCATTTCTTAAGGCAGTAAAAGAGCAGCAGAAGCAGCCCAAGCACCAGGGCAAGGGCACCTATCATGCGTATGTAAATGCCTGTATCCATAAAATTGTCTGGTGTAAGTGCCCTGTTACCCCAAAGACTTTACCCTGTCGGCCTGACTGATGATTTCAGATAGTTTCACCCCGAACTTCTCATTTACAACCACAACCTCGCCCTTTGCCATAAGCTTGTGATTTACATAGATTTCTGCAGGCTCTCCAGCCATCTTGTTAAGCTCAACAACTGATCCCTGCCCAAGTTTCAACAAGTCCTTGATCTGGATCTTTTTGCGCCCAAGCTCCACAGAGATTTCAAGGGGAAGCTCGAGTATGAAATCCAGATTATCCTTGTGTTCTTCAGTAACCGGCGCAGAATCACGTGAAAATTCATTAAATGATGGGGATGCTGCTTCAGGGGCAGTCTGATGGGACGAAACATCTCCTTCTGACATGGCCTTGGCTGCTGCGGCATCGCCACCTGCTGCCGCCTCTGCAAAGGCATCACCCCAGTCAAGGTTGTCATCACCATTGTCAGTGGCACTGTCAGAAGTATCCGAGGCTGCCCCCTCAAGGAGGCTGTCAATATCACTCTGGTCAATAATGCCTCCTCCTGACCCTGAGGAATCATCAGCCTCTGCCTTTTTCTCCTTCTGGTCACCGGCAGAATCCGGGCTGTCAGAAGACCCCGAGCCTTCCTCTTCAAGTAATTTGTCCAGTTCTTCCTGACTAAGCATGTCAATTTCCTCATAGACAGGGCAGCAACATCATAATAAGGCGCATCTAAACACTCCTGTGCTATCGCCACTGCCAATATTATGTCATAATTGTATCTATTCAGCGGGGTAAATGGTCTTGTTTTGGAGTGACTTTGAAGAATTTCGTAGTTTTTCTCGGCGAAGCGCAGCCATAAAATCGCGTCTGTCTCAGTGAGGAACCAGCGAGTTTCGCAATTTTGGCGTAGCGAGCCTTAGAAAAATAAGAAATTGTTCTCCGGAACGGAAAAACAAGACCATTTACAACCCTCATTACCGTTAATAAATACGCTGAACAGTTATGTCATATTTTCCAAACACCGTGAGTACAGCACTTTTGAGACGCTACACGATGCATAAACCAAAATACTTTACCGCAGGTTAAAGGTCATCCGGATTGGTAATCACGCGCTCAATCTTGAATGCCCTCTGTCCCTTGCAGAGGCCAGGATATCCTTCAAATTTCACCTGTCCGTCAAACATTCCGGGAAGCAGATCGTCTATCCTTGTATCAAGCTGGATAATGTCCCCAACCTCCAGGTCAAGCAGCTCTGCCCCGGTGATAACAGACTTCCCCAGAGGCACCACCATCTCAAGAGGGGTCACTCTGAGATTCTGAAGCACCATCTGCTTCCACGCGGGATCTTCCACATCCTCTGCCTGGAAGGAACTCTGCAGGCTCTTCTTTATTGGCTGAATAACGCTTAAGGGGATGGTGATGTGAATCACACCGCTCATCTCTTCTATGTCCATCTGGAATTTTGACACTATTACAGCGTCATCATCCTGGACTATTTTGGCAAACTGCGGGTTAATCTCGCTCCTTACATACTGCATTGATACCGGATATATCCCCTGCCAGGCCTTTTCCAAGTCTTTCAGAATGGAATTTACCACCCTATGTATCATTCTCTGCTCTATGGAAGTAAACTCCCTGCCCTCTACCCTTGTCTTCCCAAGAGATATTGAACCCATGAATATCTCAACTATTGAGAAGACAAGCTGCGGATCAATGACCATCATAATGTGCCCCCTCAGGGGCTCCATCTTGATTATGTGCAGGCTGCTTGGAACCGGTACTCTTTTAAGAAACTCCTTGAATGTTATTATCTCTATGGGCACAATGGCACTGTCCACCATAACCCTTAGTATGGACGAAAACGTTGAACGCAGCCCCCTGTTGAAGTAATCGTTTATAGCGGCAAAGGCAGGAAACTTGACCTTTGTCATCCTTGCCGCATTGACAAAGTCGTAGGGTATGATGTTGGTGTCCTGCGGGGCTTCTTCATCCCCGGAACGGGACGATTCGGCTTCTTCTACCTCATCAAGCCCGCCAAGCAGCGCATCGATTTCATCCTGACTTAGAACCTGTGCCATATCAATCCACTAATGAACAACCCATCCAATATCCGGAGAGGCAATCTGTTCCTGAACTCTGCTGCCATCAAAAACACGGTTTCTACTGCACAACAAACTGGGTAAAATAGACATTCTTAAGCCGCCCTGGCCCCAATATGTGGGATATGCGGGCAATTATCTCGTCCCTTAGACGCACCTTACCCTCCTGAGAGATGATATCTTCCATGGTTTGGCTGCTAAACAGCAAAAGCACGTCGTTTCTAATTCTGGGCATGAGTTTTTCAACCAGTTCGGCTGCCTCCTCATCCTTTAGCTCAAGACTGATACTCGCCTTCAAAAAATGTCTTGCCTGTGGATCAGCAAGATTCACAACAAAGGGCGGAAGCTCCTTAACGACCCCAATGTCCTGCGGCATTTCTGCTGCAGGTTTTTCAGGCTTCTTCTGAGCCTCCTGCTCAAGCTCAGCGGCAATTTCCTCATCACTTGGAGATGAGGACAGGAAGAAAAAGGCTCCCCCTCCTGCGGCCGCAAGCACTACAACACCAATGATGATAAAGAGGAGGATCGGCTTTTTCTTGGCCTCACCTTTCACTTCAACATCTTCATTTGTCTGTTTATCTGCCATGGATATTTCCTGTCAGTTAAAGGCTGAAAGCCGGAGAGATACACTAAAACACCAATTTTGCGGTCATAGCCCATTATGCCAGAGATGCATATGTCTTAAAGATAATTAGCAACACATGTGCCAGTAATCAGGGGGAAAATTGGCAGGGATTTAGAAAAAAATAAATCGATACTGCATCAATACTACATATCGTAAAAATAGCCTGCGATTCGTCAACATATTGTGCAGCAATAAAGAATGTCAGGATTTCGGAAAGTTACAACCCACTGACGAACAAGATAATTTATTACTACGTTAAGTTACAACTTGAAATTTTGTACTATTATTTCAGATAGTTAATAAAATGCATTTTTGTACAGGCAAGACTCAAGTGGCATGTTCGATATGTTGTAAAACCGACACTTTAATGTTTTAGTATCGAGAGAAACCCGTTTTTCGTCAAACCTTTGACAACTGAGTAAAATTTTCGTACCGCAGCCGTCTTTAATCTCGGCACACTATTTTGGTCCCTTGAAGAGTTCAAGTGCATGAAATACCCTTCAATACTTATCACAACCCGCATGTCATCAGACCTAACTATTTATTATTACAAATAAAAATATTAACATTCTTGTGGCATATTTTTTGCTTTAAAATATAAAATTTTATATCTATTCAGCGTGATAATTGGTCTTGTTTTGGAGTGACTTTGAAGAATTTCGTAGTTTTTCTTGGGGAAGCGCAGCCAGAAAATCGCGTCTGTCTGAGCGAGGCACGAGCGAGTTCCGCGATTTTGGCGTAGCGAGCCTTAGAAAAACAAGAAATTGT
>WGBG01000152.1 GCA_015494395.1 Deltaproteobacteria bacterium | reverse complement strand
GACCCGTCTGAGCAGGGCCTCAAGTTCGTCCGTGCTGTCAAACGCGGGAGAGCCATCGGGGTTGTAGAGCAGGCCTGTTACCTCGTCGCTGAATGCCTGCCCGAAATCAAGCACATCTGCAATTGATACATTTACAAGGGGAATATCGGTATCAAGTATGTCAGTGCCAATCATGGAGGAGAGGGCCGATGCAATCTGATTGAGCCCGGAGAGGATTGTGGCCGGAGTCATATCGGTAAAGGCGCTGAAGTCAGAGACATCCGCCCCCTCAAGCCGCAGATCCAGGGTGTCAGCCCTGAGGGGATCTCCCTGGATGATAATGGTGGCGCGAGCTCCCCAGTTGCCACCAAGAATTTCGGCCCTTACAGGCAGGGAGGCATCAAGCGAGGAGTCTCTGATATCCACATTTACAAGGCCTGCCACAGAAGTGCCTGTTATCTCCTCAAGGGTAAGGACACCCGCCGGGTCTCCGTCCGGATTGGCAAAATCAACCCCAACCTCTGCCTGGTAGTGCAGAGAACCGTTGTCAACGTAGGCACTGAGGAGTCCAAGCCCGAGATCAAAATCCGCGTTGCTGTTTATGTTGACATCTATTCCGGTTGAAAAATCATTCAGCCTGACAAAGAACGCGTCTTCCGGGGCGAGTCCGTCGGTAAGCGTGTAACCAAAGGTAAGATCAATATCTGTTGAGGCATTCAGGGTTGCGGGCAGATCGAAATTTACGCCAAGGGAATTCGCCGAAGCGGATAGAGAGAGGATCTGGTTGGCAAAGGTCCTGTCAAGCTCAAATCCCAGGTTAAACAGCATCAGGTCTGCATCAGGTGTGTAACCCAGCCAGCCTGCCGCTGCCTCATCACCTGCATGCATGACTCCTGCAAAGAGCCTGTCTGTATCAAGATTTATAAGGCTGTCTCCAAGGGAGGCGGCAAGGTCATTGAGCGATGCATCAATTCCATCTGTAAAATCCTGGGTTGTAGCGCTTGGATTTTCAAGGAAAAAGAGGAGTGCGTCAGATATCCCCGGGAAGAGTTCGTCTGCATTCAACAGGTCCGCAAGGGACCTGTTTATAAGGGGTAATTCAGTGTTAAAGGGCGCCTTATCCAGGCCCTGGGCAAATGTGTCAAACCAGTCACCAAGATGGCTTAAGCCCTGGGAAACAAGGGCGTTAACCGTGTCTGAACTGAGCAGATCCTGGGGATTTTCCAGGAGGTTTTCCAGATCAGAGGTGTTGAAGGTGGCATGGAAGGTGGAGGGGTCAGAGACATCCGACCAGTCCATGGTCACCGGGACACGGGCAGAAGATGCCACCGGGGGGACTATCTCAAGATCCACCCTCATGAGGGCGTCAAAAACAGGCGGCGCCACAATATCCGTGCCCGATTCCAGTATCTCTCCAAGGGTTATCCTGCCGTCACTGGCATCACCTGTGCCGGGATCAGCCAGGCTCACAGATACCGAGGCGTCTTTTGAAGGGTCGATGTCCCCTGCCGTTGCCCCGGCAACTGTAACAGTGCCATTTTCTATGCCAACACTTACAGGGCCAAGGCCGGCAGAGGCTGTGAACGGGGCAGGGGTGGTAATCCTGAAACCCAGATCCACTGAGGAATCATCCCCTTCAAGGAGATAAAAACGGTCGGATTCCGGTATGCCGCTGTCAAAGGAAAGACCGAAGCGGATACCGGCATCGGAGGTTGCGGAAAGTTCAGCGCTACCTGTAACACTAAGTTCCATGCCACTTAATTCTTCCCTGAGATCAAAATCAATTGGTCTGCTGGTTTCGCTGTGAAGCTGGAGACTGAACTGTATGTCGCTGTCCGTGATTGTAGTGGCAACACTGCCTCCTGGAATAATGCTGTTCAGGGAGGATTCAAGGGCGGATTTTAACCCCTGGGCAGTTTTAAATGAGGAAAGGCCGTCCACCAGGGTGTGGACCTGATCAACAACGCCCACCGCTTCTGTAAGGCTTGAACCTATCACGGGGAGGTCCTTTCCAAGGGCGGCCACCCCGGTTATCCCGGTGAAAAGATCGGGTAATGACTGAAGCCCGCTCAGGACAGTATCAGGGGATATGTTGAGGAAATTTTTAAAATCCCTGAGGCTGTCCGACAGTATATTGGAGCCTGCCTGGGCGTAATGGTTAAGGTCAGGCCAGGAGATGTCAAGGGTTGCGGATGTATCGAAAAGGTCCGTGGAAACGGGCAGGGACATTGAGGCGTTTCCGGTAAGAGATGTGGCAACAAGTGTGTCAAGTGGGGTGGTAGTGAGCTCCGGGCAGGTGATGTATCCGTCAGAGGGATCCGGGTCATTGAAGGAGACCTCTGCACCTGCGGAAAGTGAGGCAGAACCGTTATCTATGCCCACATCAAGAAATCCCAGCTCAGCGCTGATGTTGATGCCGGATGCCTCTGCTGTTGCGTTAAGGGCGAAGTTCTCAAACTGGAGAAAAAATTCTGAATTCGTGGTGTCGTAACCAAAGGAAAAATCAAGATCGACTGTGCCTGTAAGGGCAAGATCTACCTGGCTGTCCAGGTTGAGGTATGAAATGGATGATTGATCTGAAAGATCCAGGTGGGTTGTGGCAGTACGTTCCGTGTGGAGATTCGCGTCAAGGACGTATTTTTCTGAATCGCTCCTGTCTGTAACACCAGGGTATTCTCCAAGAACAGCCAGGTAGGTGGCCAATTCTTCGGTTGTAGGGGTATCATCCGAAGAAAAATAATTTTGAACCGGGCTGTATACCTTCTGGTCAAATGTCCCAGCGACATCGGTTATTTCGCCCACTCCCATATTGACAAGGGGCAGGGCCTTTGCCACGTCAGAATAACTGTCAAGGTCCGCCGCCCAGTCCCTTAATGACTCAAGGCCGCCTACTATGGCCGCTTCTGCCTCCGGCGTGATTGCGGACAGCAGAACCCTCGGCTCCAGGGATTCGAAATGGACCCTTTTGCCCCTTTTCCTGAACCGCCTCTTGAGTTGTTTTTTACGCCTTTTGAGGCAACGTTGTTTAGCCATCTTCCCCCCTCAAGGTCCTTACTGCGCATGACCTTTCCAGCTTCTTGGCTGTTTAAGCGTCTGTTCTTATCAGACATGAAATCTCTTCAGAAACATCCGCCTAATGCCCCGGTAACACTGAAATCCCATGGGTTCGCACCCATGATCAAAGAGTACATACACCCTGTTTCCAAAAATATGGATATTTACAGTATCCGCCAGTTCCAGTTCTATCTCGAATAGCCGCTGAAACGACCTGTTTCCACTGGTGTCTCTTGGATCAATAGGCACGCTGCCGCCCCCCGCTGTTCCAAGTGCAGGGCTTGGCAGCATGTCAGTTGCCCCAGGTACCTCCCGCCTGATTACCGCGGGTATTATAAGGTCGATATTATCGGTTGGGCGTACATTTACCTGCCTGGTCCTGTTTCTCACCAGATCAATGGCAGATTGAGGTATCACAAGCCTGACCCTTGCCTCAGAGGGCCTGATAACGTAGGCCACCAGTTCCCCATGATGCAGGAATCTTCCGGGCAGATCTTCCGGTGTGGGTACTATAAAGGTCCCCTCGGCAGGGCTTCTGATCTCCAGTTCACTGAACCTTTCCCTGGCCCTAGCAAGCTTCTTTTCAGCGGCCTTTATCTCCTCCCTTGTCATTTCCGCCTTGACCCTGTCCTGCACCCTGTAAACACCATAGGCAATACGAAGTTCGCTTACGCGGCTTTCAAGCACCTTTACCTCGGCCGGCAGCAGGGGATCATAGCAGGATATCAGCACCTGTCCTTTTCTTACCCTGGCCCCGGGTGACACCATGAGTCTCTCAACGAATCCATCAGTCCCGGCCCGTACAAAGGAGTGCTCAGGAATCCAGGTCACCCCTTCGGCCATTGTCCTCAGGGGAAACGGTACGTAAAAGAGCAGGAGCATGGAAAAAACTGCTAACGTGAAGGCTATCGCCATTGCACGTCCCCTCTTCTCCCTCATGGCTTCGTCTTCAAAAAAGGAAGAGACAGCCCTTTTCACAGGCAGGACGAGGATTGTAAAAATACCCCAGAGGGCAATGATAACCCCGACAGCAAAGAATTTGCCTGCAACAAAGAGGATGATCAGGAGGTAAATGAAGATACGGTAAATAAAGGCGGCAACAGTATAAACAACGAACCAGACCTTTTCTCCGGATGTGGCTATCGGCTCGTCGACATCTTTTATCCTGAGCAGAGATCTCTTGCACAGGTATCCCAGATAGCTAATTCCCCTGGGACCAAGATTCGGTATCTCAAGCAGATCAGAGAGGATGTAGTAACCATCGTAGCGAAGCAGGGGATTGCCGTTAAAAAGCACAGTGGAAATACCGGCTATAAGGACAACGTTGTAGGCTATTGCCCTGGCGGTCCCGGGTTCCATGCCGGTCCACGCCAGCAGGGCAACGGACGCGATAAACAGCTCTACCATCATACCCGCTGCGCCCACTGCTATACGCTGCCACTTGCCGGGGAACGCAGAGGCCGAAGTGGCATCCACGTAAGGTATGGGATTAAAGACAAGGAGCATTATCCCCATCTCATGCACTTCACCTCCCCACCTCTTTACGGCAAGGGCGTGCCCGAATTCATGAAAGCACTTTACCACCGGAAAGGTGAGCCATAGGAGAATAAGGTTTTTTGGCGCAAGTATCCGGTCAGTAATGTTGAGGGTCAGTTCGCCCCAGTGAGGTGCCGCATTAAAGACTGCAGTTGTTAAGATTGCCAGCCATAAAAACAGCCCCCCCTTGCTGAATAGTACCCTGCCCAGGGGAGACAGAGACCTTATGAGTTTTTCCGGATCAAAGAGTGGAATACGGATGGCAAAAGGGCTGCCAAGGGACTGTTGCCATTTCATCTTCTGCTGCTGCTCAAAGCGTTCCAGCAGTTCCCGGGTGTCCGGCGGCACATTGCTCTGGAGAAGATCAGAGGTATGGAGCTGGCTCAGCAGTTGAATTATCTCTTCCTGGGTGGGGAGTTCCTCTCGCCCCTGTCTCTTTAGCAGGTCCCATATCTCCTGAACGGTCCTGCTGCCGTTCATAAGCCCTATTACGCCGTAGGCAGAGGGCGTAAACCTGTGTACCTTTCCTGACACATGGTCCAGGAGCACATACCAGAGTTCACCCCTGTAGTGGTGCCTTCGCAGATCCACATGGGAGCGCAGCCTGGGCTTCAGGCCGGCAACTCTATACCATGATGGGCTGTACAGGGATCGGGCCATGGTTTAAGCATCCTTTACCAGGGGAGGTTGATTCCACTATGGCAGCCACTGCCACAGTGTGATCCTTACCCAGTCAACAATATCGTGGGTCCATATCCAGACCAGTCTTCTCTCATCCACGTTGATCTTTGCAACGCCCTCCATGCCAGGCCTCAGGCGTTCGGAGTTTCTGTCAAGTTTTGCCTCAACGCGGAAAAAATTCTTTCCCTCTTCGCTTACCGCTACAGGGGTTATATCCGTTACAGTGAAGGGGAATGCCTGATCCGGCATTGCGGACAGTACCAGATTTCCCTTCTGCTGCCTGGCGACCTCGTCTATATCTTTTTCTTCTACCTTGAGGATGATACGGTAACCCTCAAGTGGCGCAATCTTGTACAGCTCCTTGCCGCGCTCTACCGGGGATCCTATTGACTGGCTGAGATCCCCTAAAATTACCACGGCATCAAAGGGGGCCTTTATCCTGGTGCGGGCCAACTGCTCATCCATGAGATTCAGTTTTGCATGTACCTGCTCGATCTGGGCACTGACTATGCGGCTCTGGGCCCAGTCGTGCTCTGCCATGGCCTTGCGGTAATTTTTTGAAAGCTCTTCAAGCTGGCTTTTCAGCTTGAACTGTTCTATTCTCAGGTCCCGGTCATCCAGGATTGCAAGGATATCGTCCCTGTGGACCACATCTCCTGCCCGCACTGGAGCGGCGAGAATATAACCGTCAAAGGGGGCTGAAACAGACATCTGCATGGCCCCTTCAAGGACAGACCGGGCGGTTATACGGAACTCACCTGTGACAAGAGAGAAGAATATCACCAGTGCCACCAGGCAGGAGGTGACGAGCTTCAGTGCAATGTGCCCGGGGCCTGTAAACTTGCTGACCTGGTCCCTGCAAGAATCCAGTATCTTTTTGTAGAGCCACCTGGCTTCCCTGCGTTTCTCTTCAAGTACAGGGCCGGTAAGGGCAAACAGGGTTTCAAGAAGCTCAACCGTGTCCTGGTCAAATGTGCTCCCGCCTGATCTCTCAAGGGTTATGGCGCCGATTACCTTTTCGTTATGGACCAGGGGGACGCTGCAGACGCTCCGCCCATTTTCCATGTCAGCGAGAGTGGCATTGGCCCTGTCCACCAGGACATTGTCCCCTGTAAGGCCGGGATAGACTATGGTGGAAAACTGGTCAACTGCCTCTTCCATGGCAGCACTCAGGGCATTGACTACGTTCATCTTCTTACCAAAATCCGAGGTGTGGGATATGGCATGAACCCGGATCTTTTTGCCGTTCCAGCTCCCATAGCTGACCCGTTCGCACCCAAGCCTTGTTACCAGTTCGGTTACAAAGGATATGGCCGCCAGTTGAAAATCATCTTCCTCAAGGCTCACAGCCACAAGATCCAGGACGGTTTTGAGCCTCTCTGAGAGCCTGGTGGTTTCAGCCCCTGACTGCTTCAGGACCAGGTTCTGCAGCCATGCAATCCCCCAGTAAAGTTGCCGCAGGAGTCCCTTAAGTTCCCTTTCAGGTCTTGGGGCAACCTCAAGTGAAACCACGCCATATACCCTGGACTGCACCTCCACGGGGCAGGCAACATGGTAGGAAAATCTGCCGCCGGCGGCCATGGGCACCACAGCGTCAGCCCTTGAAAATACACCCCGGCGCTCCTTGAGGGCACGTTCACTTATTTCCGCCAGATGCCGGGCGTCAGTTGAGGGTTCAGGCCATGTGGCCACAGGGACATAAGGGCCTTGATCAGGGTCCCCCAGGAGGACGATACCGCACAATACCCCTTCCATGCTGCTACACTGGAGTGCAAGCCAGGAGTCGCAGAGGGCCTCAGGGGTGGATGCCTCAGCAAAACTGGTCCAGAGAAGGTCCTCATCATGACCGGAATCCTGGCCCGGGTGTGCTTCGAACTTGTCTGTCAGGGATCCCATGGCCATTTAAGCATTCCGTATGTACTGATCAGCGTTCCGGTTTGTAGCTGCTCAGCGCATTAACCATGATGTTATGAAATAAGGTTGGTAAATGGTGTTGTTTTTCCGTTATCGTGAATAATTCCTTGTGTTTTCTAAGGCTCGCTTTAACAAAAATTGCGAAACTCGCTCGTACCTCGCTCAGACAGACGCGATTTTATGGCTGCGATTCGCCAGGAAAAACTACGAAATTATTCAGAGTCACTCCAAAACAAGACCATTCACCACGCTGAATATATACTCCGGTTTAAGAGTAGTGAATAGTATTAAAGCTCTTACAGGCATTCTAATGCTGGAAGTCTGCTTTCCCAGGGGGTTCAACATTGATCTTTCCAAATCGTTTTTCATAATTATCCAAGAGATTTGTAAGCATTATGTGAAGCCTCTTGGCTGCAAATGGGCTGAGAATAAGCCTGTGCTCCAGGTCCACCTGTATCTCCCGCTGACTCCTGTCCCAATCCTTGTTCAGTCCGAAGTTGAGTATTACCTCTTCCCTGGTGCTTGTAACATTGCAAAAGTTTACATAGGAACTTTTCAAATTTTCCGTATTAAATCTGATCCTGACCTGTGCCTGAGAATCCTTCTCTCCCTGGGTCTCCATGCTTCCCTCGTTTAGCTTTTCTGTCATCTTACTCTACTGCTCCTTTATAAATTTTGTCTCCCTGCTTTAATCCTGCAAATCTTCATCTGTGCCAAATACCTGGCCTAACAAAAAAACATCATTGCTTGAAATACCATCAATAGCATCGAGATTGGCAAGGCAAAATTCAGTACAATTTGCATACTGGTCGGCAAATGCACTCAGGTCTGCCCCATCAACATCACCGTCTCCGTCAAAGTCACCTGTCCTGTTTACATCAACAGTACCCAACAACACACCGTCACCCAGATCAGAGTCAAGCACTGTTCCATCAGGATAGGCCAGCACTAAGTCATCTACAGACTCTCCACGATCACTTATCCACACCTGGGATTCACCCACATCAATGGCATGAAACAGCACCCTGACAAGCCTTATGTCATCGCCTGCCCTGCCCTCAACCGGACTCCTGAGCCCTGTGATTTCGGCCTGTCCCCACGAATCCGCTGTTTCTCCTGCAAACCAGTCTGAATCCACCAGTATATCCTCAACCCCCAGGTCTAATAAGTAGCCGTCATAATTAAGATAAAATCCGAAGCTGCTGAGGCCAGGCTCAGGCACACCTGAAACGTAAATATCCATAGGGAACGTCTGTCCTGGGAAGGCAGTCCACTCGGCTTCGTAAACCAGGTCACTGTTGAAATCAGCCCTGAACTGAAGTTGCGCAAGGACAGGAAAATGGAGAATCGGGACAAACAGAAAGGCCAATAATACCGAAAAGAATATCTTCACTCTTCCTCCTCCCACCAATGGTATCGCTTCTTCTTACGAACGTCAAAACTAACAAGCCGGATCCGGACAGAAGGACAGTGCCTGGCAGCTGACCCAGGTCAGACCAATCACCTGCAAGATCAAATT
>WGBG01000151.1 GCA_015494395.1 Deltaproteobacteria bacterium | reverse complement strand
TGGCATCTAACGGTGTAGCACAAAAACTCAAGATGCTTGGTGTAAGCCGTTACGGGGCATCAGGCAAGCCGGCGGACCTCTTTGCAAGCCAGGGGCTTGATCCCCAGGGAATAAAGACGGCAGTGGAAGGACTGCTGTAATCGACAGATCCCAAAAGGGGCGTGCCATGCACGCCCCCAGGAAGCAGGAGCTTCAGGTCATTGTTCCCAAACCGGAGTTTGGGAACCAGCCCAAGAAACTTTGCGTCCTTATCGGTTCAACCTCTGTCTTTTCAGACTTTCAGCTTTGAGCTATTCAAGAAGCCCGGCTCTGTCCTCTGGAAGAGTGCCGGCTCTGCCTTTTTCTATGGCCCCGGTTGCAAGCTGGTCCGCCACCTCATTGTACCTGTGGCCGGCATGCCCCTTGACCCACTCCCACCTGAAATCATGCTCTGACACCAGGCGGTCGAGCCTCTCCCACAACTCCCTGTTTTTTACAGGTTTTTTGGACTGGGTTCTCCAGCCGTTTTTCTTCCACCCGTGAATCCAGCTTGTAATGCCATCCTTTACATACTGTGAATCAGTGGTTATCACCCCGCTGACCCTCCGGCTCAGCGCCTCTAGTGCCCTGATGATAGCAAGGAGCTCCATGCGGTTATTGGTGGTATTGCTGCACCAGCCCTGAAGCCTCTTCTCATGTCCATTATAGCGCAGCACTGCCCCCCACCCGCCTGGTCCGGGATTGCCTGAGCATGCGCCGTCTGTATAAATATAGACCAGGTCCTTCTCTTCTTTTTTCATGCAATGACCTGTCTGCCCCGAATACCTGTATGAATGTGAACAATACCCATGGTAAGTGGATAGTACCTTACGGACTGAAAACCCGCTGCCTCCATCATGGCTGCAAGTTCCAATGGTGAATAAAATGCCTCGATTGAATCGGCAAGATAGCGGTAAGCCTCACTGTCACCTGAAATCAGGCCGCCTATATGAGGTAGGATATGGTGCAGGTAATACATGTAAACCGGCCCGAACATCGGGTTTGAAGGACGGGAAAATTCAAGTATCACCAGTTTTCCGCCGGGCCTGAGCACCCTTAGCATCTCTCTTAATCCAACATCAAGCCGTGTAAGATTTCTCACCCCAAAGGCAACGGTTATGCCTGCGCAGCACGAGTCAGCAAGAGGTAGTCTTTCTCCATCGCCGCACACAGGCATTATGAATTTCTCCATGCCCTTTTTCATGTGTCTGATCCCGTAGCGCAGCATGTCAAAACAGAAATCAATGGCTACAACAGGCCGCGGAATCTGCCTTGCAATCTCATGGGAGAGGGGGAGTGTTCCGGCACACAGATCAAGTATGCGTTCGTCAGGATATGCTGAAAGCTCACGGGCAGCAATCCAGCGCCAGTAATGATCAACATAACAACTCAGGAGGGAGTTAAGCAGGTCATATTTTTCAGAAACTGCTGAAAACTTGTCGTATACAAACTCTTTTTTTTCACCTGGATCGGGCAGGGTCATAACAAAAAAACCTTTAATTTAAGTATCTATTCAGCGCGGTAAATGATCTTGTTTTTCCGTTCCTGTAAAGAATTTCTTGTTTTTCTAAGGCTTGCTACGCCAAAATCGCGAAACTCGCTCGTACCTCGCTCAGACAGACGCGATTTTATGGCTGCGCTTCACCAAGAAAAACTACGAAATTCTTCAGAGTCACTCCAAAACAAGACCATTTTCCAACTCTAATTACCGTTAATACGCTGAACAGTTACATATCACCTAAACTATACAGTTCAGACTCTCTATTCTGGGGAAATCCCCCATCTCTGCAAGCATACGGAAAAATTCAAGCAGCCCTTTCTGTTTTTCTGCCGCAAGATCAAACTCTATACCCCGCAGATATTCAAGGCACTCATCAGGCTCCATTGGTATGCGCCTGGCAGCAGCCTCACTTATTCTTTCTATGTCTTTTGCCCCACTCAGGCGGCATTTCATGAACATCTCCCTGAGGCCTGCAAGCTCCTCCTTAAGTGACTCCACAACATCACTACGCACTGCACACACGGCAAACACAAAGGGCAGCCCCGTATGTTCAAGCCAAATCTCTGCAAGGTCATACATGTAAAAGCCTGCATCACCGGAACGTCTCCTTAAAGCCTCATCTCCTATTGCCAGATATGCCGCTGCATCACCTGACTCAAGCTCCATAAAGCAGCCGGAACGGTACCGGGGCGTGATGCGGTAAAAAACCTCAAGGATGATACGCAAAAGATTTATTGAAGTGGCAGACTGGGGCGTAAGGCCAACTACCTTTCCGTGAAGCTCGTGAACAGGGACACTTGAGAAGAGAAGCACGCTGCCCACTGCACCTGTTGCACTGATTCCAAGCTCAGGCAAAATAAAATAGCGCATGAAATCCAGGCCATATGCATAGGATGATACAAGGCCTGCATCAATCCTGCCCTGCTTGAGCAGGGCATTAAGCTCGGTTGGAGTGCCTTCAACTATCTCCCATGCACCATGCCCCCCGGCCTCTTTCCACGGCATGTAAACAGGGGCAGTATTGATGAAATTCACCATGCCCAGCCGTGCCTTTTTTTCAGAACTTACTGACATTCATACACCCTTTCATTTGCGGACAGACAGCATACTAAAATATGTCCATAAAGTACAGATTGCAGGTGGTATCTGCCAGTAAACTACCGCATCTGGAGCGCTGTCAAAGGCTCGAAGCAGGGCTGCAGGCCTGCACCGCCGGAGCCACGTATAAATTGACTCAGGGTATCATTTCAATTATAAAACTCGTGACTGGAGAACCTATGAAGAAAGAGCGTGTACTCATAGCAAATCGCGGAGAGATTGCCATCCGCATCATGATGGCATGTGAAGACCTTGGTTGTGACTACATCGTGGTCTATACTCAGGAAGACCGCCATTCTCTGCACGTCAGGCGTGCCAGGGAAAAGGGGCCTGAAAAACGGATTTATAGAATATCCAGTTATAAAGACCCGAATGAGATCTTTGCCGTAGCTGACCAGGCAGGCGCTACTGCCATACATCCGGGCTACGGTTTTTTTTCAGAAAACTTCCGTTTTGCACGAAGGGCCACCCTGCGCACCCGGCCAGTCACCTTCATTGGCCCCAGATGGGAGGTTATCCGCGACCTGGGAAGCAAAAT
>WGBG01000150.1 GCA_015494395.1 Deltaproteobacteria bacterium | reverse complement strand
TTGGAGTGACTTTGAAGAATTTCGTAGTTTTTCTTGGGGAAGCGCAGCCAGAAAATCGCGTCTGTCTGAGCGAGGCACGAGCGAGTTTCGCGATTTTGGCGTAGCGAGCCTTAGAAAAACAAGAAATTGTTCTCCGGAACGGAAAAACAAGTCCAATTATCAACCTTATAATATCAATACGCTGAACAGTTACAGAATTTTTTTGTATTACATATTTCATGGAAAATTTATCGTTAAAATATTTGACCATTATGTACCTCTCTCATATACTTAATGGGGAAATTAAGTGAAGTCCGGGTTGTCAGGGATCAATATCTGAATTCTGATGACAATTCCGGCAATTTGCGTATAGCCTTGGCAAAATCCAAGGGCTGTATCTGAAACATCCGGTCATGTTAACCCGGGGTAAGCCCGGAAATAGTTATAACTCGTTTCGTGCAGTCAGGATTTATGCGCTGCATGAGACAAATTCTGGACAGGAAGTGCCCGGTCCAGGTGTTTTAATGTGTGTTCAGGAGGTAGTTAAATGTCCAACGGTACTGTTAAATGGTTTAACGACAAGAAGGGTTATGGTTTTATCTCTCAGGATGATGGGCCGGATGTTTTCGTACACTACAGTGCAATTAAGGCAGATGGTTTCAAGACATTAAATGAGGGGCAGGATGTAACATTTGAGGTAGTTGAAGGTCCCAAGGGGCCACAGGCTTCAAATGTTGAGGTAAGCTCATAAAGAACTCATGAAGAATATTTTACCTGTAGCAGGAGGGTGAGCATTTTGATTCACCTGATACGGGTTATATGCTTTGAGAGGCTGGCTGGATTGCCAGCCTTTTTTTGTTTCAATATCCATCTTGTTGAAACCCTTTACATTAATATCAGTAATTCGTAAATATACACGGCAAGCCATATTGTTATGGCAAAAAAAGCACCATACAGCAGAAATTTGATTGCTGCCCTGCGTTGGCTAATTCGTTCAATATAATTTTGATACATAGCCTCTACGTGCCTATACTTCTCGATTATCCTCTGGATTTCCTCCCTGATATCTCCAAATCTGTCAATATTGATAGTGCTTGTCGACAGGCTGCTGTTTTGGACCATTGCAATAATTTCTCTGCAGCCCTGTCTTATCTGGCTCGTCGAGTTTTTATCAGGAATTTTCCCAAGGATATTGTGGCAGTTACTTTTATATTTCTGTAATTGGCTCAGTGTTTTTTTACACTGCTGTTTTATCTCCCGTTCAACCGTTTTCTGCAGATCAGCCAGAAAGCGTGATGATTTAACGAGTTTTTTAAAGCCCATGCCCTGACGGCTTCCAAACCAGTCTCTGAGCTTTATGGCAGCGTCCTTTATGGCTGATGAATCAAAAGTCGTCATAGAGAGCTGAATAAGTTTTTCTACATGCTTTGCCTGCTGGTCAGCAGAAATTTCATAACGCTTCCAGATATCGGTAAATGAATCCTCTATTTCTCGGCAGTAGCGTAACAGCAAAGGCTCACATAGGGCAGATGTGGCAAGCTCCGGTATTTTGGGAGCAATGTTGTTGAACTGGGTTAATGTTGGATTTTTTTTGCCTTGTATTGCGCTGATTATCATGAGCCAATAAGCGGAGAGGGGAGAATAGTCTGACTTAATTGCCCTTTTAATCGCTGCTTCTGCCCGCATTTTATCTTTTTTCATAAGATATAGCCTTGCCTGCAATACAGCTGCGTAACTTTTCAGAAGCCCGGTTCCTGCTTCCCGTTCGGCATCCCACCAGTTACTCAACGCCTTTTCCTTGTCTCCTGTGGCGACGTGGTAAAAGCCCTTGAATATTGACAGAGATGCCCTATCCTGTGAATTTTGGGGGTCATTGAGGTTTATCCTGATGCTCTGAATGTCCCCTTTTGTTACAGCCTCAATAATTGCCCTGTGTTCACAAATTTCAATGGCTTTAAGGGGTGATGATGAGAATTCCTTGAATTCCAATGCGGTTGAACGGATTATGCGGCATGCAAAGTCCCAGGTGAAGAATTGCCTCATGTTCTGCATCAGCAGGTCAAGGGAGGTAATAATATTAAAATCAGTGCCGCCAGACTTTTTAAGGTATTCAAGCCAAAGAAAGGGGTTAATCCGGCTGAGTGCTGAAATAGAGACGCGGGATTGCTGGGCTGCCCACATGTTGTGGCAACTTGAAGTACCATGATGACGACTGCCACAGAAAAAACATTCCTGTTCATAAGGCCCTGCAGTCAAGAGCGAGTTAATGGGGGAGATTCTTGCATGAACTGAATAATCTCCTTCCAGTGGCAGTATGGTCCAGTCATAAAGCCACGGGTAGGTGCCTGGATAGTCCGCATGGGCCGGTATGAGCAGGTGTCCTGCCGGGGCAAGGCGCCACATATCCCCTGGTACATCCATATCTTCACTGCATATGGCACTGAAGGGGAATGTTTCCGGAAGGTTAAGGGAAAGACCTTGGGAGCTCAGGGTTTTAACGAGAATATTGCAATGATCTATTGCTTCCCGGAGCGTATCAAAGTGGAAAGATGCGGCACGTTCTGAAAAGTTGATGGATGAGTCTTTCCATGTTCTGGAAATGATAGAAAAATAGTGTTCCTGGGAAGGGACAGGCATTACAAATGCGAGACCAGGAATATATCGAAGTTCCAGGGTTACCATGAAAAGATAGAGATCAGGCAGATGATCAGGCTTTTTGCCAGATTACAGAGGTTTTCGGAAAGGTTAAGACATTCATCCTGTAGGGCTTATCGACTCATCACTGCGTGAGCAAAAATTTTGGTTTGGCAATAAAAAAGGGCCGTGTAAATCAAACGGCCCCAAGAGTATTTTCTGTTATTGGAAATGGTGTCTTTGGAAAAGATCCATCCGCTAAACCGTGCCCTGTTTCAGCTGACGGATCAGATTCCCAGTTCAGCCTTTATTACCTTTACTACCTCTTCGCTGGATGTACCGCTTATGTTCTTGAACTTGCCCTTGGCAGCATAGTAATCAACAAGGGGCCTGGTTTTTTCGTTATAGGTGTCAAGCCTGTGGGCAATGGCCTCTTCTGTTTCGTCATCACGCTGTACAACCGGGCTTCCGCATTTGTCACAGACACCCTCCTTCTTTGGAGGATTGCTCTTTACGTTGTAAATCTCCTGGCAGTCAGGATTGGAGCATGTGCGTCTTGTGCAAAGCCTGTCAAATATGATTTCCCTTGGAACGTCTATGTTGACCACCATGTCAAGGTCAATGCCAAGCTTTTCAAGCAGTTTGTCGAGCTGTTCTGCCTGTGGGATAGTGCGGGGAAAACCATCAAGCAGGAATCCTTTTTTGCAGTCATCCTGCTGCAGGCGTTTTTCCATCATGTCCATGATCAGGGAGTCTGGTACAAGATCCCCTGCCTTCATGTACTTTTCAGCCTCTTTACCCAGCTCACTACCAGCCTTTACCTCTGAGCGAAGAATGTCTCCTGTGGATATCTGTACAGAGCCATCAATTGCAGTGAGCATCTTGGCTACAGTTCCCTTGCCCGCTCCCGGGGCTCCTAAAAGCATAAGTTTCATTATTTTTTTTCTCCTTTAATGTCTTAATGTTTTTTATTTAAGTCCCAGAGCCTTTCTTATCACAGGCTCTACCTCTTCGGCGGAAATCATTCCGGTGTAATCCCTTATGATATTATGATCCCTGTCAAGAATAAATGTGCGTGGAAGTGCGTAAACATTTCCGAAATCCTGTATCACCTTTGATGTTCCCATAAGTACCGGATAGTTGATCCCGAACCGCTGTATGAAAGGTGGGAGTACCATGGATGGGTTGGAGTCAACATCAATGCCAACTACACTGAAACCCTCTTTCTCATATTTTTTTTGAAGTTCAACAAAGTCCGGTATCTCCATCCTGCAAGGCGGGCAGTATGTGGCAAAGAAGTTGATTAGAACCACCTTGTTTTTGAAATCAGTCAGGGTAACAGTCCTGTTTTTCAGGTCAAGCAGGGTGAAGTCAGGGGCCTTGTGTCCTCCGTTTTTGGAGTCTGCACTACTCTGGCAAGCGGGCATGAGAACAATGCAAAAGAACAGGATTATCAGGCTCAGTGTTAAACGATATCTGGAAGTTGACATGCTCAGGTTTCTCCTTTTGGTCTATCGAATGCTATATGTCTGGTTTGATTCACTAAATTTATCTTATTGAGATTTATCCGGCGAATTTTTCAAGAGAGCTTATCAGTCTGCAGAGCAGTTCCGCCTCTCGCTCCAA
>WGBG01000149.1 GCA_015494395.1 Deltaproteobacteria bacterium | reverse complement strand
GGTGTGCAGGAATACTGGATCGTGCATCCTGTTGACAGGGTAGTTATGGTTTACCGCATGGATAAGGGTGGTGTCTATAACAAGGCCGAGGTTTTTGGCGGTTCGGATATAATAACAAGCAGTTCAGTGGCAGATATACAATTGATGGATTCGTAAAAAGTCAGCAACGGACTTTGGTGTTATTTCAGAAAAATTATGGGCGTATGCGCTTTTAGTTTATTTTTCTGTTTTGTTATGGTCTTAAGACCCTTATCGAATAGTTATATTCAATCCGATCTTTGAAAATTGAATAATCCTGACCTATCAGGCGGTACAAATGGCACATTCTTGGAATAATCTGGTTGTCATGGCCGCAGTTGCCCTCAAAATGTTCAACCCAAGCGCTTTCAGGGTCGCACAAAGCCGAACTGCCTTCATTCCTCTTACTCGTAGCTGTTTGACTCCAGTTCGTCTGTCATATTCTGACATGGTTGCCTCAACACCTGCACGCCAACGATACTTGTCTTTAAAATCTTCGGTACCTTCATATTGCCTGCGTTTCGCAAGGCGCATCTGCTTCCTGGAATAGCGAAGATAATAAAACTTCTTCCCTGCTTTTACTGGACATCTCTGGAGATGAAGACATTTGCCGCATTGCGATATTTCAAAAGAGGCATTGATTCTTCTCTTTATTGTGATTTTTGCAGGTTTTTTACCTGCAGGACAGGCTGTTACGATACCTTCATCAGAAAGCTCAAAATCTGCCAGGGTGAGGTTTTCCTGGTTAACTGTCCCCATGGCCGGTGCAATCAGTTCCACGCCATGCTTTCTGGCCTCTTCTCTATTCTCGTCACTGCCATAAAGAGAATCAGCCAGCAGTTTTTCAGGCTTCAGGTCCTGTTCCTCTGTGGCCTTAATCGCGGGAATGAGTGCATTGGCATCGCTGTGATGAGCAGGCTCCACTTCTACATGGGTAATCAAATTCAGGGTCTTGGCATTTTCGTCATTGTCTTCTTGCTCAACATAAGTTTCCTGTATCTGTACCTGATAACCTTGACCTTTGTGCCCGGAGTAAGTTGCGTCCGGATCTGAAGGATTTTGCAAGGAATCAGACGCAACATCTTTGGCGGGTTTAAGTTCTACGGGGTTGTCACTGTGGTCTGTAAGGTTACAGTGCTCTTCCAATACCAGATGCAGCAGCTTGTAGGAGTACATTTTTGATATGACGGCATCAGAACGAAATTCCTGTACCAGATCAAAAAGATCCCTGGCTACTTCTTTGAGAGTCTTTTTAGATTCAGATGGTTTTACATGGGCAAAGCACCCGCCTGAATCGTTTGACAGATATTTTTCAGTAAGTGTCTTGTCTAGACGAATAAATGCATCACGGTGTTGCCTTTTTAGGTTTTTAAGAAATTTGCAAATGCTTTCTGAAAATATACCGATACGTGAAAGTCGGCGCATATTTGATTTAATATGCACCGAGTCTATACGCTGTTTTTCTATGTTTACTTTAAAGACCTTAGCCAGATTTGCAGTACATGCCGCAAATATATCTTTATCGATTTCATTAGAAGCGACTATGTTTCTAATATTCCATAATGTTTTCAGTGACATGTACTTTGCGGCGTCACTTTCCTCTGTGACATTCAATGCATAATGCCACTGGATGTTAAAACTGAACTGTTGGATAGTCTCTTCGTCAGTTAAATCATTTGTCTGCTGAATAATGAGAGCACCGATCAGGGCATAAAGTTCCTTGGTGGGACGTCCCTGGTTTATATCAAAATGAGGAATTATCTTTTGAACGGGTATGAAAGGCAAAATATGCTTACGAAATAAACCGGGCCAGCCGGTCTCTAACATCTGCCGTCTTTTTGTGGTAAGAAAATCCCAAGGATCAAAAATGTCGAGCTGAGAGGGTGGTTTCATGCGTAACATGTTTCTGTCCTTAACTCCTTGAAAAATCTAATTTATTTATACTACATCATCACATTAGGAGCAAGGCTGATTTTAAATTTTAATTGTATTTTCAGATAGATAATTTTAAGGACTTTTTACGAGTCCATCAAAGGCTGTGCCATCGGTTCGCCCATTCAAATTCTGGCAGTATATCTCTGCCACGCGCTTGGTTGCTCCCATTATGTTCGTTGGATTTACTGCCTTGTCAGTAGAAATCATTACAAATTTCCTTACACCTGACTTAATTGCAGCCTGAGCAAGATTAAGGGTGCCAAAAACATTGGTTTTGATACCAGCCCTGGGATTCACCTCGACCATAGGTACATGCTTGTAAGCTGCAGCATGAAAAACTATTTCCGGCCTGGTGTCATTAACCACTGACTCCACCATACACG
>WGBG01000148.1 GCA_015494395.1 Deltaproteobacteria bacterium | reverse complement strand
CAAAGGGTTTTTTAATTTTTCCCTGTCGGGGTGGCCGACAGGGAAGAAATAATTTCCTTGGCGTTGTTCTTTGCGTTCTTGGCGTCCTTGAGCGAAGCGGGCGGTGAAGGAGTCATGTTTGCTTTCAGCTTCCGACTTTGAGCTAACTTTCATGTCAGGGGATTGGAAATCCCATGTCATGAAAGTTTAGGCTAAGATTTGACCTCTGGCGGCACAAGCACCAGATAACCCTGGTCCAGGGGTTTCCAGTCAGTTTTGATTGGTGTTCCTGAACCTTCGGCATACCAGCTAACCCTGTATTCAATCGCCTTCCCAGGGTCTGAAAACAGGGTTATGTTATTTATGGATTCACCATCAGTACTCCTCAGGATGGCAATTCTTTCCCGCACGGGCTTTCTGAACATGACATAGCGCGCCTCAATCAGGGCGCTTCTTATGCCATTCATGTCAAAGGATGTACGGTCAGCATCAATTACTAGGTCGTGTCTTTCAAGTGGAGGCGCCAGGGTGATAACAGGGCCGTCAGATGTGAGCCACTTGTCAGGCTCAGGGGGCAGGTTGAGTGCCTTAGTGCCCCGCAGGCTCCAGCTTATCCGGTATTTGTAGTTGAGCCAATTTTCACTTTTTTCTCCAAGCCTTGCATACTTCCAGGATTTTGTGAGCTTGCCATCCCTGATGTCCTCACGGTTAAAGATGATCTGCCCGGTGGCAGCAGGCTGGTCCGGGTAGTCTTTTCTTAAATTCACTGCCACAAAGTTCATCCTGCCCTCAAAGACGTCTGCAAACTCCCCGTCAATGCGGAAGAATATCTCCCGCTTCTGAAAGGCCGGGTCTGCAAGGTTGACTATGCGAAACAGGGCATGATTGTCCTTGTTTGCCTCATAAAATGCAGACATGTTGCCCGTGGTGTTAAATGGCACCTTGATGACGGTGGAGCGTTCAAGTTTTATGGTAAACACCCCCTGGTTTATGTCCTTTCTGTCTTTCAGGACAAACTGGTTATCGGTAATGTACTTGGGGTTGTTGCCCTTGAGAAAGAGCCTGTTCAGCCACGTATATTTGCGTCGTCCCTGGAGCTGACCCTTTTCAACCGCTGCTTCCTTTTCAGGCAGCTTTGTAAGTCCTGTCTCCATGTCAAAGATCATGTTCATGAGTTTTGATGTGGCAAGGTCGGTAAGCTGCTGCATGGCCTGGTTGCCTGCATCTTCAGGGAGCCGGTCAAGGATCTTGATTTCAATCACGCCGTTTCTTACCAGCTTGTCGAAAATTTTCCTTATCTGTGCCTTGCTGTAGTTCTTCTGTTTGTTCAGAATCTTTGAAAAATGGTTATAAACAGTGGAGATGTCTGCGTGTATCTCAGCCCTGTATGCCGGGGTCTTTGCCTCGTACCATGCAGAGACCGCAATGGATACATCAGAAACAGGCGATTCAAGAGAATCCCAGAGAAGGGTTGCACCGTGCTGTGTAAGTGTGGCTGCAATGGCAGCACTTGAGCCAGGGGTAAGGGGGGCTCGGCCGCTGGTGATCATTGCCCTGCGAAACCCCTTGTCTGTAAGTGTTGAGGAAACCACCTGGAATCCAGCCTCCTTGGCCTGTTTCATGGGAACAGGCCCCGCAATTACTGCATTTGGGACCTGCTTCTTGAGTTTGTCCTGGAGTGCACTCACCTGTTCTTCAGGAAGGCTCAGTGTTACCAGGACGTGGAACAGCCCCCCGCTTGTATCTCCCTGCGGGTCAATAAATTTCACCATGAGGATCTGCGGGGTTCCGTCGGGTGTGGTAGCAACCCTGGGAAGCGGCGGGAGGTAGTAGTATCTGGACGGATTGGTGGCATCCTGAAGGAACTGTATGCCATCTATTTCAATGCGTCCTGCACTGTAGTTAACCAGTGCACTGGCACTGGCAAGTGGAAGAAACAGTGCGGTGAACCAGAGCAGACATATAATCTTTTTCATTGATTGCCTCCTTCTGCCATGATGTCCCAGTAGAGAATATCGCCCTGAAGTTTCTGTCTGGCGCCCTCTATGCGGGTTCCATCATTGAGATACCATGTGATCCGGTATTCAGGCGGGTTCTCCTTCCATACCGGAACCTCTACGGTTTTCATTGGGGCAGGCCCGCTGTTGCGGATGCTTATCTCCTCCTCAAGCTCCCTGTCATTTATAATGGTGAATATTTCAATCACACCGTGGCGCACGTTTGCAGCAGACAGACGGCTTCCTTCCCCTTCAATGCTGACAGTGCGGTAGCTTACAGGCGATTTTACAGAGAGAATTGCCTCATTGTGACCTGTCCAGTTGTGCTCTACCTTTATTCCCCCTGCAAATGACCAGATATCACGGGCCTGGTACTGGAGCCAGGCATCACGATCCTTGTCACCCTTGTAGCCATATACAAATTCATAGAGATTGGCCTTGTTGTTAAATGTCTCAGGCGTGATGACAATCTCATCCCATGTTATATCACCGGATTCATGGACCTTTCGCATCTGGACAGTCACAAAGTTTACATGCTTCCTGAAGGTGGCAGCATCCTGGCCGTCAAGGGTGATTAGGATCTCGCGCTGCTTGTAAACAGGGTCGTCAATAAGTACGGCGCGGAATATCCTTGGGTCCTGACCGTACCTGCTGTACAGGTCTCCGATATTTTCAGACATTACAAAATGTCTGGTCTGGGAGCTGTATCTCTTCATGTTAAGCCTGAATTTCCCGGTCCTTTTTATCTGGCGCATGCGGTAGCTGACCAGCAGGCCAACAGGGCCGGGTATGCTTGAGCCCCTTTTTATGTTATCTCCACCATGCTTGTTACGGCCCTTGCCTCCCCTGTGTTTTTTGCCGTCAGGTGAGTGGGATAAGCCCCTTTGACCGTGTCTTTTTTTCTTCTTTTTCTTGTCAGAATCTCTTTTATGGGGAGTTTCATGCGCAGACGCTCCCGAGCTTCCCTTTCCTGCGGTGCCTCCTGATAAAATTCCGGTCTCTGAAGCAGCCATCTTTGCAACATCGCCGATAGACGTTGGCTCCCGGGGCTTTCCGGTCTCAGGCCCGTTTAATACGTCTTTTTTTGCCATGGATGTGGCCAGTTTTTTCTTCAGCAGCCGGATGGCCTTTTTGATTTTCTTTTCCCTTGCCTCACCAAGATCTCCCTGCTTTGTCATGCTCATAAAGCAGTCCAGTGCCTCAGTGCACAGTTTCGTGTCGTATTTCCCCAGCCTTGCCTGGTTCAGAAGCCTGGAACATTCATCGTACTGCTGTTTTTTTCGGGCATTTCCTTCTGACTCGGTTACCTCCTTGAAGGTATATGCCCGGGCCTCTGAAATCCCAAGCACCTGTGCTGCAAGGGCCTTTAATGCAGCCATCAGCTCCGGGTACCTGTTAAGGTGAATGGCACCCGGCAAACCCGGGGCTGGTTCCAGGCACGCCTGTTGCCTTGAAAGGGACATTGCTTTCTGGAGATTGGGGTATTTGCCCTTCAGTATCTCTTTTCTCACATCCTGGTCTATGGGGATCTCCTCAAACATCTTGTGAATCAGTATGCCCTGGGCATCCATCCATGCCCTGTCCATGTTTGTGTCTTTTCCCTTTACCACCAGGGTTATTGCCCCTTCCTTTCTGAGTTCCCGCAGCAGGATGTCAACGTCTGCGCCAAACCACTTGTATTTGCCTCCAACGCCGATGCGGTGGTTCTTGCTTACCTTTTCCCAGTCAACAGTCATTGTTGCCTCATAGGGCTCCTTGATACCGTCAAAGTCTGCCTCAATTACTATTGAGATGTCAGGGGTGGAGGTTTTGAAGCTCTCCCACAGCACCTCTGCACCTTCCCTGGTAAGGCCAATGGAGACCGCAGCCTTCTGACCCTCAAGAAGCGGGGCCTTTCCTATGGTGGCTATCTTGGTAAATTCCCGGTTATTCTGGGTAAACTGTGTGACAAGGGCAAACCGTGCCTTTCTGAACATGATGGGGCCCGCGATCTTTGCCTTTTTGTTTTTGGCTTTCAGGGCAGCCTGTGCCTTTGCCACCCTGCCGGGAGTTGCCCCGTATTCAATAAGGAAGTGGACTATCCCGCCGCCTTCAGCTTCGTTGATTCCCGCCTTGCCTGTCTCCTGCACCCGTGCATATTTCAAGAAGGAGAACTGGGGTCTGCCATTTTTTTTGGCAACCCTGGGCTGATCCGGCAGGTAATAGTAGGTGTTGGGGTCATCGTAGGTGGGAAAGCAGGCCAGATCACCACATTTTACCATCCTGTCCAGCATTATCTCCTGACAGTGTGCATTTTGGTCCTGGACAAGAAAGGTAAGTGCGAAAATGCCCATAAAAAAAATGGTCATCCGGATGGTGAAAATATTTGCAGTCTGAGTCTTTCTGTGTGTCATTGCTGTGCTCCGATTGCCTTATTGCGTACTATTGTCTGAAATATTTCTTGCCTGGCATTTATGTATGTCTATAAATGCCTCACCCCGTTTTTCAATCCAGGGACCTTCAATTGTACGGCCATCATTTAATACGCACGTCACCCTAACCCTGTAGGGAATATCCAGGTCAGCGGCCCTTGAAAAACGTATGGTCTGAACCGGTTCACTTCCCTGGCGGAATTGAACAGCCTTGACCTCCCTGCCTCCAGGTACCTTGATGGCCACCTCAACGGTTTCGGAATAGAGGTCAGGCACTGCCTGTTCCTGGAAATCATAGGAACGAACCTCTATTGAGGTGTATGCCATGTCCATTTCCCGTTCAAGGGGGGTGCGGGAAAAATTGGAGGGAAAGCGGCCAGGGTCAAGTTTGATGGACAGGCTTCGTGAAAGGGGAATTGTTGCCTCCTCCCAATCTTTGCCGTTACGCTTTACGCCATTAACGGTTTCATCAAGCATCAGGGTCAGGTTTGCAGGGCCTTTGCCAAGGGCATTTGCAAGGACCATTGCCATATCCTGGGCAAGTGGCAGGGTAAGTACACTTCCTGCCCACCTGGTGCCTGATGTGTACTGGGTGACAGAGCTGCCAAATACCAGTTTTATGTTTGCTGTGGAGATGGGGATGCTGCGAAGTTTGGGTTTTTTGATCCCCCTGCGCATGAGCAGTTTCCTTATGCTGACCACGGTATTTCTTTGGTGTTTGCGAACAATATTCAGGGTGAAGATGCCCTTTGCCCAGAATTTTTCCTCATCTCCTGTCCCCTTTCTTCCTGCATAGTGATACAGGGACAGGTGGTAGTCAGGGGTGCCATCTTCCTTGAGTGCAATCTCAGGGGCAGGAGGGAAGATGTACCACATTGACCTGTCCCTGTTGTCCGGGCAGATGCGGGTCTGAACCGCATTCATGCACCTGTCAAGAGCAGGTGCTGCCATGGAAGGTGATTGTAGCATGAAAACCGTTAGAACAAGGCAGCAGATGAACGCTGCAACCAGGCAGGCTGTATGCATTTTTTGTTTTGTTGGGCAGTATTGTCCTGCTGGCATATCTTCATACCCCCAGGCAGTGCACATCCAGGCGGCAAAACAGGAGCGTGCGGAGCGCTCCTTAATTTTCATAGTATCCGCCGTCATCATAGCCTCCGTCATCATGGGGGCTATCCATATTCTCTCCATTTTCGTATGCACCTGTTGAACCGGTACGGTTTTCTGGCTCACCGAGTATGGGCTTGAGTTGATAGGTGCCGATTGTGTTGCTGTGTTTGCCCTGCTGCCACTGTTCCTGCAGGAACTCCCTGCCGTCAGATGAGATTATCCTGAGCCTGTATGCAAACCGCGGGGAATCCATGCCGGATGGTATGTAAAGGTTCAGGGAGACAGGCTTCTGGTTGTCCGGCGTTACTTCAAGCTCCCTGGTCTCTTCATGATTGCCATTAGCCGAGAAGAAGCGGCTCTTTACCTTAATGATGATCTTGTAAAGGTCGTACTGGTCAAACACATTGGGTATTACATCAAAGGTGACTGTCTCCATTGGAGATGTGCCGATTCCCCCCCTTATTTTCTTTGTTATGTACTCACGGCAGCTTTGACAGTCGCTTATGATTTCCGTATCAAGCCATGCCATAATGACCCCGGAGCCAAAAAGTTTTTTCACAGAGGGAAGACGGAAGGGTTTTGTGCCCTGCGGTTTTATAATAACCTGTTTTTTAAGAGATTTACGTTCAAGGCGAATGCTGTTGCCACGGCTTGTAAATGCATTTACAGAGTTTATCCTTACAGGAAAAAGTGCAAGATTTTTAATGCGTTCAACCTTCAGGCCGTTTTGCCACTGTTTGAGACCGCCGAGGATCTCTCCGGAGAATCGGTCAAAGGCAAGGACTATGGGAATGGATACAGGAAGATCTCCCAGGGGGACATTCAGATTTCCGCTTACGCCAGCGGAAGAAACCTGTGCAATCAATGCCTCTGCCTGGTCAGGTGTCAGGTTAAGCACAAGGTTGCATGACTGTCGAAGTGTTGACGGGGCAGTAAGGTGAAGCTGGCCTGCCTCAATGGAAAAGCCCGCAGTAAATGTTTCAAGGTCAGCCTGGGCGCCAAATGCAGGCAGTGCCTTTACCTCTGATGCCGGATCCCAGAAGGATCGTAAAATTTTTTCAAGCACCTTTACGTCCCCGCTGTGATAAGGGGCTTTAAGCTCCATTGATACAAGAACCGACTCCTTGTCTGCCCCCTGCATGCTGTTGTACTGCACCCTGAAGAGGTAGCCTGACTCATCATAAACCAGTCTCAGCTCCTGCGGCAGGTAGTAAAAGAGTGTGGGGACTTCAATGTCCTGGAACAGTAGATGGGGATTCCAGCCTGCCACCTTTTCAATGTCTGAGATCAGGGCCTCGTCATCCACCATGTCCACAAGGTCAAAGGCGCTTGAAGGATCAGGTCCTCCGGGTTTTATCTTTTTCTTCTTCTGCTTTTCCGGAAGCCTCAGGTTGGGGATTGTCTTTCGTATCCTGATAAGATTAGGGTTGAGCCTCAGGGTGTGAACGCTGGTGGACGTACCCCCGGAAGCTGCGGCAGGGCTGACTGCAAGGAGAGAAAGCAGTGGAATGCAAAGCAGCAGCCTTGAAAATAGTCTGAACAGATGAGTGAGTCTCATGGTCTGTTGCCCCCTGTATTTTGTGCCCCGTATGTAACTGTTCAGCGCATTATTGAATGAGGTTGGTAAATGGTCTTGTTTTTCCGTTCCGGAGAGCAATTTCTTGTTTTTCTAAGGCTTGCTCCGCCAAAATCGCGAAACTCGCTGGTTCCCCGCTCAAACAGACGCGATTTTCTGGCTGCGCTTCGCCAGGAAAAACTACGAAATTGTTCAAAGTCACTCCAAAACAAGACCATTTACCACGCTGAATATATACCCCTGCATTACTTTTGCTCAAGCCTTGGTTTTATCCATACAGCCCAGTCCCTGGCACTGTTTCCGCCTGCATCAACCCGGAGAATAAGTTCCACTGCTTTTCCTGCCCACCTTGATAGATCAACATCAATGTGTCTTGTATCGGATGGATTTACACGCCTTGCAAAAACCCGGCGCATTTTGTTGTCATTTATTGAGTGAACATAAACCTTGAAGATTGCACCGTTTGAGCCTGTTGCACCCTGAAGGAAGGATGCGGTTGCCAGGAAGTGTACCCTTGGTCCAAGGAGAAGTGCAGGGTAGCGGCCTTCAATCCAGCCGTTGTCACTCCATGCCGGGTGTGTTTCAAGTATGTTCAGTGCTGTCATTCCCCTGTTAGTTACCCTTCCGCGGGCGATCCCCCTTGCAAAACCGCGGGAGTCATTTGGATTGCCCGGATAGGTAAGGGTGCCCCGGCTGCTTCGCCACCTGGCCTTTGATGCATTCTGAAAAAGATCATAACTGGTTACCTGCGTCACAACGGTATTATTTGCAGGTATTTGAGGCTGCTGCACGGAAACTGGTGCCTGTGAGCTGGTGTTCCCTGTCTGGGCAGGTTTGACTGTTGAAGGTATGAGAATTGTCCCCGGTCTGATTACCGGAGTGATTGTTGTTGCTGGCGGATTATCCTGGCCTGTGTCATCACCAAGTTCTATGGCCTCTCCGTTTTCCGCCCCTGCTTCCACACCGTAGGCATCTTCACCCCATGTCTTTGGGAAATCGTAAACCAGCTCTCCAAAGTGGCGATCCGGATAGTCACTCCTTACAAGGTAAAGCCTGATCTGGTCTGATGTCTCTGTGGCCGGGGCTGCTGCATCCCATCCGGAGCCGGCTGTTCTGGTGATGGTAAGCCTTGCTATACCGCTCTTTCCCTGCACCTGTCCAAGGGTACTGCTGAAGCCTGGAAGCACCATGCCTCCCCGGAGGACCTCGCCCTTGGCAGAAACTCCATCCTGCTGTTTTACTCCACGATAGGTAACCTCGAGAACAATTGAATCAGGTGTCTGTTCTATCAGACGTACCTGTTCTATTTTTCCTTCATATTTTCCAAGCCAGCGGTCAAATTCATCCTGGAGTTTTTCGTTAAGGACCGCACCAACTGTATTTAGAAGATTATTAAAGAAAGTGTTTCCCTGGGAGTTGGAAGCGCTTCCTCCGTTGCCGGAGTTGTCAGCAGGCTGCTGCGCCACAGCAGGTATGCTTAATAGAAGCGTAACAATAATAACAAGCAAATTGACAAAAAAGTTTCTGTTCCTCATGTCAAGGCTCCTTGGATATGGTGTGTTGAAATTATTGCAATGAAATCATTGAATATGTTATGTCCTGATATTGTTGGTGTCAACTTGAGCAGCAGACAGAATCTGCCACCTTGCAGGGGCTTAAAGTGTATGTAGGGGGATGCTGCAAAATTTATGCGGGATGCTGCTTCTTGATCGAAAAATCCATATAACACCTGCCTGCAGAACCTGTCTCAGGGTCTGATGCAGTTATTTCTGCCCTGTACTTGCCAAATGAGTTTGCAGGAAATGAACCCTTAAACTCACTTGCCCGCCCGCTGTAGTGAAGGATAATTTTATGGGATTTGCCATTCTTACTCACCTCTTCCAGGTAAGCATGGACCCTGAACCGTGAGGCATCCCACCTGCCGCCAGCACAGGTTGGGCAGCCGCATCCAAGCGTTATCTGTACGGCAAGAGTCAACTCTGAGCCTTTTTCAAGGAAAACTGTTTCTCCTGAAAGTGGGGAGAGTGGCTGTATAATCAGGGGCTGACTCATTCCACTCCTGATTTCATAATGGCAAGTTCCCTGTGCCGGATGTAGTTGAAGAGATTCTCCTCCTCCTTGCGGCGTAGATGAAACTTTATACCCATTACAGGTACAGTCCTGTCTCCTGAAATGGTTTCAGCTACCCTGATGACCTCTGCCTTTTCGATTTCCATCACCGGCCAGGCCTTCTTTGCATCAACCTTCAGGTGAAGTTCCACAGGGCCTACCATGGTGTGTGCTCCAGGCATGATAACCCCTGGCATTGGAATTGGATGAACTGCCATGCCACCGGCGCTTATGTCCCTTATGGTTGCAGTAAGAAACTTGGAGCGTCTGCGCCTGGTGGTCTTTGAGGCAGACCGCTTTTTGAGCATTATCTTTGCCTCGGAGCCTGTGGGAACCTCAACCCTGAAGTATTGGCGTTTTTCTGTAATTGTGAACAGATCAGGAAAGGAGAAGAATATTGAGCCTCCTGCAACACGATTCACCCTGACCCTTAATGAGTGCCAGGGCTCCCCGGGGATTCTGTACTGTAACAGTACTGTTTCCTGTTTGCCCGGCCAGTCAGGAGGGAGCTCCAACTCAATTTCCCCTTTATTAAGTGAGAGTATCAGGGTGTTGGCAGATTTGTAGCCTGGGTGCCTGATCTCCAGCCAAACCCGTTGTTTGTAAATTCTCTTTAGCTCCTCGGATATAAGTTCCCTGTTGGATGTATATTTAAGTTCTTCCCCGTAAAATGCCCAGCCCTTGTCTGAAAGGGCGTTACGATTTATTTCCAGTCCAATCATGATTTAAGCTCTGCCCAGTTACAGCCGTGGCCTGCTGAAACCTTCAGCGGCACCTTGAGTTCTATGATGTTTTCCATGATATCTGTAAGGAGACCGGTAACTTCACCAGTATCTCTTTCGTCTGCTTCAATAACAAGCTCATCATGCACCTGAAGCACCATCAGGGCATCAGGAAACTGGCGTTTAAGGGCCGAGTGGCACTTTATCATGGCAAGCTTTATAATATCTGCCGCAGTTCCCTGAATAGGGGTGTTTATTGCGGTGCGCTCGGCAAACTCCCTGATATTTTTCTGCCTTGCAGCAATGTCCGGAAGGTAGCGCCTGCGGCCAAGAAGCGTAGTTACAAAACCATTTTTCCTGGCCTGTTCGACTATCTCATGCATGTACCTTTTCACACCTGGATAGCGCTCAAAATAGCGTTCCATGAACTGGGCTGCCTCCTTCCGAGAGATGTTCAGCTCCCTGGCAAGACCAAAGGCGCTCATTCCATACACTATTCCAAAGTTTACAGTTTTTGCGGCACGCCGCATCTCTGGCGTAACCATCTCAGGCATTACGCCAAAGATTTCTGATGCTGTGCGGCTGTGGATATCCTCTCCGTTTCTGAATGCCTCAACAAGCGCCTTGTCCCCTGAGTAGTGGGCAAGCACCCT